>PUMJ01000140.1 GCA_003551305.1 Candidatus Brocadiaceae bacterium | reverse complement strand
TCCCCCTCAGCCAGCGTCTTGAAACCGTCCATCGCCACTGAGCTATAGTGGACGAAGACGTCCTCGTTCCCCTCGTCGGGGTCAATGAATCCGTAGCCCTTCTTGCTGTCAAACCATTTTACCGTGCCTTCTGCTGCCACTTCTACGCTCCCTCTACAAGAAGTGCCACATGACGAATGCAGCGATAATATAACGAGGGGCAACGGGCATGTCAAGGGCATAAATTGGACGGAATACGCCACGAGGTGAGGGCAACGGCCGGCTATTCCGTGACGCGCGCGATGGCTTCACGAAGGGATTCAAGGCGAGATTCGTCAGTGACGGGCCAGCCGGACCGGGCGTCCGTGACAAAAAAGACGTCGCGAGCAAGCTCCCCACGGGTGCGGATTTGCGCCAGTTCGATATTCAGGCCTGCCCCTCCCAGAACTTCCGCCAGAGTGTACAACAGCCCGACCCGGTCTCGGGCCACAACGTCCAGAGCCGTGAAGGGCAGCCCGACCTTGTTGTCGAAGTGGACTGTCGTTAAAGAGCGGTGCGACGATATGTCGCCGTTGCGGTGGGCCTGCGCGGCCCGGCCGCGCAGCTGGTGGCTGATGTCGAGGCGGCCTTCGATGGACTGCACGAGGTCCCGCTCCACCTTCTGCCAGAAACGAGGGTCGGGGTTGATGGGGCGGTCCTTGGTCCGCACGACGAACCTGTCCAGGACCGTGCCGTCCGACAGCGTGAAGGCCTTTGCGCTCAGGATGTCCAGTCCATTATAGGTGAAGACGCCGGCTATCTGGGCGAAGCGGGCCGGCACGTCGGAGGTGCAGACCCAGGCGACCGCCTGCCGGTCGCGCAACTTCCAGCTCATGCTCGCCGTCTGCCCGTTCAGCCGTTCCAACATGCGCACGTGCTCCAGTCCCGCGGCGGGTGAGACGAGCGTCTTGTACATCTCGGGCACTAGCCTGGCGAAGCGCTCGGCCGCCGGCTGTATGCCCTCCCGCGCGGCGCGGCGAAGGAGTTCCCGGTCAAAATAATCGCTGGTCGCGACGGGCCGATAGTCGGGTACTATGGCGGCCATCAGATCCTGGTAAAGCTCGAAGAGGCGCGGCTCACGCCAGGCAAACCAGCCCAGCGATCCCATGGCGCGCCCGTGGGCGTAGGTGAGCAGGTAGAGCTGGCGCAGGTTCTCGGCGTCGCCAATGCGGCCGGCCAGTTCCTTCAGGTCGGTTTCGGTCAGTTCTTCGCCGGACAGAGTCTGGTCCCACAACAGCCGATGTAAGCCCATCAGGTGGGCCAGCAGCGCGCCCTCACTGCGGCGCATCCCCAGGCGCTCGGCAATGGCGACGGCCAGTGGGGCGGGGTTTTCGCCGGTGGCGGGGCCGACATCATGCAACAGGATAAGCAGCCGCAGCAGGTCGGTGCGCTCGACCTGTTGCAGGCTCTGGCGCTGGGGTACCTCCCCCGGTTCCTTGCTGACGATCAGTTCGTCAATGACGCGGACGGCCTCGATGGCGTGCTCGTCCAGGGTCAGCTCCCCTGCAGCATCGGCGTGGACCGCGTGCACCAGGGGGGCGAACTCAGGGATGTACGCCTGCAGCAGGCCACAGTCGCGCATCCAGGCCAGGCGTTCGGCCACCCCGACCGAGCCGGCCAGCATTTCCCGGAAAGCCTGGCCGGCCTCCTCGTCGCGCCGGAATTGCTCGGTGACGGCGTCCAGGTGAGCGGTCACCTCGTTCAAGAGATGCTGGCTCACGGGCAGGTGGCGGCGCTGGCTCAGCCGGAACAGGCCGAGCATGGCGGCGGCGGGTCTGTCGAGGGGGAAAGCCGGCTTGCCTGCGCTGTAAATGTAGCCTTCGACCTCCACGAAGCCGTTGCCGAGGTTTCTGTGGGACAGGGTGCGGGAGCGGCGCCACGCCACATGGTGCACGTGGAGGAAGCGCTCGTTAAGTGCCCGCAGGATGCCGGCCACCCGGCCGGTGTGGCGGAAAAGCTGCTCGAGGAGGGCCGCCGCAGCGCCGTCCCCCGGGCCCAAGCCGAGTTCGTGAGCGAGCTCCGACTGGACGTGGCGGTGCAGCAGGTCGTGTGAGGTCGGCGCCAGCAGGTGCAATGTGTTGCGCGCGCGAAGGATGAAATTCAACGCGCGCCCGAGGACCTGCTTCTCGGCGGTGGTGAGCAGGCCGTCCGTGCCGTCGCCGAGGTGCGGGCGGGCCGCCGGCACCAGGCCGAGGGCGGCGCTTATCTTACGGGCGGCGCCGATATCCCGCAGACATCCGAAGCCTTCTTTCAGATTCGGTTCCGTGCAGTAGGGGGAACCGGTGAAAGGGTCTCTGCGCGCGAGCATCTCGGTGAGGATCTCCTCGAAGAGGCTGCCCCAGCAGCGGGGTAGCAACTCCTCGCGGATAGCCTTGTGCAGGGCGCCGTAGAGCTTGCGGGAGCCGGCCGCCCGGCGGGTTTCCAGCAGGGTGAGGGCCGTCTCCGCATCCGTTTCCATCCGGCGGGCCAGCTCGGGCACCGTGCGGGCGGCGCAAGCGGCGGGCAGCCCTGCCTCCCTGAGCAAAGCCGCCACGTCCGTTGCGATGGCGCCGGGTCCTGCCGGGTCTGCCGCTTCGTGAAGCAGGGCCAGTCGAACCGTGCTTGCGGGGCTCATCAGCCCTGTGCCGTAGCCCCCCGTGGCCACCCACGCGGTCAACGCGCCGTCGGCCGGGGGGCTGTGAGCTTCGACGTGCTGGACGGCGTTGGCGACCATGGCATCGCAGCCCTGGCGCAGGAAGCGGCTCAGGGGAGTGCCGGCCCGCCGGGGGGCAAACTCGCTGCAGGCTGCCTCCAGCATGCGTTCGCGCAGGCCCCGCAGGCCGCCGACCACGGCGTTCCTTTCGGCCTTCGGGTCGGCCAGGGTCTGCTCCGCCATCCGGCGGAGGTCTTCACGTCCAGGCGCCTGGCTCATGGGTGTTACTCCGTGCAGGGCTGCCCCCGGGTGGGTCAGCCATCGTGTGTGCGGGATTGGTTCTCGAACAGCGGCCTCAGGGCGTGACCGGTGTATGACTGCTGCGCGCGGATGACCTCTTCCGGCGTTCCGCAGGCCACCACGCGGCCGCCCTCGTCCCCGCCCTCCGGCCCGAGGTCAACAATGTAGTCGGCGTTCTTTATGATTTCAAGATTATGCTCGATGATGATGAGGGTGTTGCCCATGTCGGCCAGGGCGTGCAGGGTGCGCAGCAGCTTCTCGATGTCGTCGAAGTGCAGTCCGGTGGTCGGTTCGTCCAGAATGTAGAGGGTGTCCCCGGTGGTCCTCTTGCCGAGTTCCCGGGCCAGTTTGATGCGCTGGGCCTCTCCGCCGCTCAGCGTGGTGCTGGGCTGGCCGAGATTCAGGTAGCCGAGCCCGACGTCACGCATCAGCCGCAGCTTGCGTTCCACCGAAGGGTAGTTCCGGAAGAACTCGAGCGCCTCTTCCACGGTCATGGCCAGCACGTCGGCGATGCTCTTGCCGCGTATGGTGATCTGGAGGGTCTGCTCGTTGTAGCGCCGGCCCCGGCAGACCTCGCAGGTCAGTCGCATGTCGGGCAGGAAGTTCATCTGGATGTCCTTCTCACCCAGTCCGTTGCACTCCGGGCAGCGGCCCTCTTTCGTGTTGAAAGAGAACCGGCCAACGTCGAAGCCGCTCACCTTCGCCTGGCGCGTCCCGGCGAAGGCCCGCCGGATGCCGTCGAAGACTTTCGTATAAGTGGCGGGGCAGGAGCGCGGCGTGCGCCCGATGGGGCTCTGGTCTATCTCGAGAACGCTCTGGAGGTGGTCAGCGCCTTCCACGGAGTCATGGTCACCGGGCTTGGGGCGACTGCCGTAGAGACGGCGCCGCAGGGCGCGGTAGAGCACGTCGTGCACCAGCGTGCTCTTGCCGCTTCCGCTCACGCCGGTCACGCAGCATATCAGCCCCAGGGGAAAGCTCACGTCCACGTCTTTCAGGTTGTGCTCCCGGGCGCCGCGCACCGTCAGGGCCCGCGCCGGCTCCGCTTCACGGACCCGGTGGGGGATTGCTATCCGCTCCTGGCCTTCCAGGTAACGTGCGGTGATGCTGGCCGGGTCCTGCAGAAGGTCGGGGTATGGTCCGTTGAAGACCACGAGGCCGCCGTGCCGGCCGGCGCCGGGGCCCAGATCCAGCACCCAATCGGCACGACGCATCGTGTCCTCGTCGTGCTCCACCACGATGACCGTGTTGCCGTTGTCGCGCAACATCTCCAGGGAGTCCAGCAACTTCTGGTTGTCGCGGTAGTGCAGGCCGATGGAGGGTTCGTCCAGGATGTAGCAGACGCCGGTCAGGCCGCTGCCTATCTGGGTGGCCAGGCGGATGCGCTGGAACTCGCCCCGGCTCAGGGTGTTGGAGCGGCGGTCGCAGGTCAGGTAGTGCAGCCCCACGTCGAGCATGAACCCGAGGCGCTGCTTTATCTCCTTGATGATGGGAGCCGCTATGCTGGCCCGGGCCCCCTCGAACTCCAGTTCGTCGAAGAAGCCCCGGCAGTCGCGGATGCTCATCGCGCACAGCTCGGCGATGTTGATGCCGTCCACCGTGACGCCGAGCGCCTCCGGCCGCAGCCGGGCCCCCCCGCAGGCGGAGCAGACGTCAGGGCTCATGTATTTCTTCAGCTTGCGCATCGTGGGGCGCCGGCTTGTCTCGTCGAGCAGCTTCTGCAGGGACGGGATCACGGCATTGTCCGGTTCAATGCCGGTCTTTCCTTGCAGGTTCTCACCGTGCAGCAAGGTCCGGCGTTTGTCCTCTTCGATCTGATTGAAAGGCCTGGCAGGGTCAATGCCGAGTGCGTCGGTCAGGTCCTTGAGCATGCGCTGGAACTGGCGGCCGGTCCGTCCGCCCCAGTCGTCCCAACCCCGGATGGCGCCCTGCTCGATGCTCCGGGACGTGTCCGGCACGATGAGCCCCTCGTCGAAGGTGTCCTTCGTGCCGAGCCCCTCACAGGTGGGACACTGGCCATAGGGGCTGTTGAAGGAGAAGGTGTTGGGGTTGGGCTCTTCCAGGCCGCGGCCGCATTCGGGACAGGCGAAAAGCTGGCTGAAGAAGACCTCCCGACCGCCCTCCAGCAGGGCGATGCACGTGCCGCCGCCCACGTCGAGGGCCGTGCGCACGCTGTCCAGCAGCCGGACGCTGCGCACGCGGCGCTCTGTGTCGTCCGCGGCGACTTCGGGCGAGCCGGTGACGACCAGCCGGTCAACGACCACCTCGATGTCGTGCGTCTGGTATCGCTCCAGCCGGTCCACCTCGTCCAGGTCGCGGATGACGCCGTCAATGCGGGCCTTCACGTATCCTTCCGAGCGGATGCCCTCCAGAAGCTCGCGGTAGTGCCCCCGGCGGCCGCGCACCACGGGCGCCAGCAGCGTCAGGCGCGTGCCGCGCGGCAGGTCCTGGATGGATGCCACTATCTGCTCGACGGTCTGATGTTCGATGCGCTCCCCGCAGTCGGGACAGTGGGGGATGCCCAGGCGGGCGTAGAGCAGGCGGAAGAAGTCGTATATCTCGGTCGTGGTCGCGACCGTCGAGCGCGGGCTGGCCCCTTGCATTTCCTGCTGGATGGCGATGGTCGGCGGGAGGCCAACTATGCGGTCGCAGTCCGGCCGCGGCATCTGCTCCAGGAATTGCCGCGCGTAGCTGGACAGGCTCTCGATGTAGCGGCGCTGCCCCTCCGCATACAGCGTGTCGAAAGCCAGAGACGACTTGCCGCTGCCGCTCACCCCCGTGATGACCACAAGGGAGTCCCGCGGCAGCTTCAGGTCGATGTTGCGCAGGTTATTCGTGCGGGCGTGGAGCACACGGATGAAGCCGCCCCCTTCAGGGCCCCACTCCTCGGCCTCGGCCAGTGCGGTGTCCTGCGTGCCGGTCGCCATCGTTCACCCCGTTGTCCGGGCGCTCTTACGGCCCCGCGTCACGAACTTGATGGGAATGGACGTGTAGGGAAAGGTCTGGCGCAACTGATTGGCCAGGTAGCGCTTGTAGTTGTCGTCAATCATGTCCGGGTAGTTCGTGAACAGGGCGATGGTGGGCGGTTTGACCCCCACCTGCGTGGCGTAGTATATCCTGGTGAACCGGCCTGCGGTGGAGGGAGGCGGATTCCGGGTGGTTATCTCCTCCATGGCCCGGTTCAACTCGCCCGTGCCGACGCGCACAAGGCTCTGTTCGTGGAGCACCCGGGCGGCCTCCACCACGCGCAGGGCGCCCTCGCCGGTCAGCGCGCTGAGAAAAACCAGCGGAGCGAACGCGACGCCCGGCAACCGGTCGCGCACATACTGCTGCCACTCCTCGAAGGAGGTGCCCCCCGCCAGGTCCATCTTGTTCAGCGCCAGAACGCAGGGCTTGTGCTCATCGGCGATCTTCGCGGCAAGCTGCTTGTCAACGCGCGCTATCTCCGTCGGCGCCTCCAGCATGAGCACGGACACGTCTGCACGGCGTATGGACAGGAAGGAACGCGCCGTGCTGTAGAAGTCTATCGAGTCCTTTATCTGCTTGCGGCGGCGGATGCCGGCGGTGTCTATGGCGATGAACTCGACCTCGCCGATGCGGAAGCGGACGTCCACCGAGTCGCGGGTCGTGCCCGGTATCTCGCTGGTCACGACGCGCGGTTCCTGAGCCAGGGTGTTGACCAGGGTGCTCTTGCCCACGTTGCGGCGGCCAACGAAGGCGATGGTCATCGGCTCTTCGCGCCCGGCGGGCTCGACCTCGGGCAGGGTCTCCCCGATGCGCTCCAGCAGATCCTGTATGCCGCGCCGCTGGGTGGCGGAGGTCAGGTGGAGTTCCGGCAGGCCGAGGCTATAGAAGTCCGCGGCGTCTGCCTGGTGGGCCAGGGTGTCGCACTTGTTGACCACCAGCAGCATCTCCTTGCCGGCCTGGCGCAGGTCGTTGGCTATGCGCTGGTCCAGGGGCTGCAGGCCGGCCTGCGCGTCCACCACCAGCAGCACGAGGTCCGCCTGCTCGATGGCGATGCGTATCTGCGTCTGCACGTGTTCGCCAAGCTCCTCCTCGACGCCGACGCCGCCGGTGTCCACCAGTTCGAAGGCGGTTGTGTTGCGTTCGACCACGCGGCTCACGCGGTCGCGCGTCACCCCGGCGGTCGGCTCCACGATGGCCACACGGCTGCCGTAAAGGGCGTTGAACAGGGAGGACTTGCCGACGTTCGGCCGTCCCACGATGACCACTGAAGGCAGTTGCATGGCGGACACTCGTCTTCGATGGGTACACTGCACAAAAGCACCGGTCGGAGCTGAGTATGCCATTATAGCAAAGCAGCGGCGGGGATGCAGCGTCAGGAGGCACCGACGCGCTGAGGTCTTGCGGCCGGCGCTGGCTGTCAGGCACCATGCTTCGTCTTTCTGGCGCGAATTTGAAGCAGCCGGCCCCATGCGCATGGCCCCCCGCAAGGGCGGCAGGAAAAAGTCGACAAAAAGGACTTGACAAGTCCAGTTAAGTCGGTCAGAATGATAGATGGAGAGGGGAGCAGCAGAGAGGCCGGACTGCTGTAACCCATGGGGGATTTCCGGTCCAAGGGGGGACTACCATGATCCGTTCACTGTTGTTGGGCTTGCTGGGTATTGTTGCTTTATTGTTTGTCGGATGCCAGGGGGGCAATGCGCTTCGGCTCGGGCCGGACCGCCACATCGCGTATACGCCGGACCAGATAGAGTGGCAAGACGGCCCCGCCTCGCTGGAGCCTGGATCCCAGGTGGCCGTTCTGGAAGGGGATCCGTCAAAGCGAGAACTCTTTACCATGCGTCTGCGGCTCCCGGACGGTTTTCGCATCTCGCCCCACTGGCACCCCAACTTCGAGAGGGTGACCGTGCTGGAGGGTACTTTCCACCTGGGGCACGGCGAGGAGTTCGATCCCGACAGGGCGCTTAGATTGGAGGCCGGCAGCCATACCACCATGCCGCCGGGGATGCGACACTTCGCCATGGCAGAAGGCGAGACGGTCATACAACTGACCAGCGTCGGCCCCTGGGAGGTCCATTACCTGAACCCGGAGGATGACCCGCGCAAGCGGTAGGCACAGTGACACTGACGGCCCCGGGAGTTGTGGCCTATGTGACCTCGAGACCGGGGAGCGCCTGTCCGCCACCCAGCAGGGAACCGGAGCCCGGCGTAGAAACGTGGGGACGAGGCGGCATTGGGGATCATGGCGCTGTTAGTGCCTGAGTGAACGAGGGGGCGGCGGGCCAGTTCACACGCGAGGTTCGGGCGCTGTCAGATCGTATGCCGGTTGGCAGGGCATGTTGCGCACTGTGCGCGTGACGGGGTGTATGTGTCGGAATCGGAAAAGGGCTTCGGAGATCCTTGGCGGTGGTTTCTTTCGTATGAATATGGCACGTCTTTTGGGTGGAGCAAGTCATGGCTGTTGAATCCAGTACGGAACTGCTTGAGGAAAGCCTTCGTGGGCGCTTGATCCAGCCGGATGATCCGGACTACGACGAGGCCCGCGCCGTCTTCAACGGCATGATAGACAAACGCCCCGGCCTGATTGCGCAGTGCGCCGGGGTGGATGACGTCGTGCGTGCGGTCCGGTTTGGGCGTGCGCATGGCCTGGAGATAGCGGTTCGCGGCGGCGGCCACAGCGTTGCCGGCAAGGGCCTTACGGAAGGTGGCCTGGTGATAGACCTGCGGCGCATGAACGCCGCTTCGGTGGCCCCCGAGGCACGGACGGTCACCGTCGGCGGCGGGGCCACCATGAGCCATCTCGACCGGGCCACAGAGCCCTACGGCCTGGCCACCACCGGAGGCAGGGTCTCCACCACCGGCGTGGGGGGATACACACTGGGTGGTGGCGACGGATGGCTCGCCCGCAAGATGGGTCTCGCGTGCGACAACCTGCTGGCCGTCGAACTGGTGATGGCGGATGGTGAGGTGCTCCATGTCAGCGAAGATGAGCACCCGGAGTTGTTCTGGGCCCTTCACGGCGGGGGCGGCAACTTCGGGATAGCCACCTCCCTTACGTTGCGCCTGCACGAGCTGTCCAGGGTAAGCGTGCACCTGTTGCTGTGGCCGGCCGAGGCCGCACCGGAGGTGCTCAAGGCTTATCGCAACTTCATGGAGGCAGCCCCCGACGAGGTGGGCGGCGGGGCCATATTCCTGACAGGTCCGCCGGAGGAGTTCGTCCCGGACCACCTTGTGGGCCGGCTGACGTTCGCCACTCTACTGCCCTATGCCGGATCGGAGGCCGAGGCACGGGGGGTTCTTGCGCCGCTGTTCGGCCTGGGCCATGAGGGCGAGTTCAGCGCCGAGATGCCATACGCCGACTTTCAGTGCATGCTGGACGACCCGCCGGGCTACCGTAACTACTGGTCGGTCGAATACCTGGACGCCTTCCCCGACGACGCCGTTGCGCTTTACTGCACCCGGGCGGAGGACATGATTGTGCCGTCCCCGTCGCAACAGGTCCTCATCCCACAGGGCGGGATGGTCGCGCGCGGCCCTTCGGGTTATCCGGTCCCGTGGCGACAGGCCCCCTGGTGTGTCCACCCGTTCGGCCTGTGGGAAAACCCGGCCGACGACGAGCGCGGCAAGCAATGGGCCCGCGACATCCGTGCCGATCTCAGACCATGGGCCAGTGGCGCCGTCTATCTCAACTTCATCGGGGATGAGGGAAAGGACCGCGTCGTCGCCGGATTCGGACAGGACAACTATCGGAGACTCGCCGCCGTCAAGGCACGGTACGATCCCGAAAACGTTTTCCACCTGAATCACAATATCAAACCGGCCTGACCGAATCATGGCCATTTCCGCAGGCCGCTTTGTGGGGGAGCGCCCGGATGACTTGCGGCAGCCCATTGCTGGGCCTTGCTTGCCCCCGCTGATACAGAAGCGCAGTTGCAGCCCGCCGAAGATGCGCTCGTGCAGGGAGCGAAACGGCAGGCGCCCACGTTGAGGTCGGCGCAGCGCTGGACCAGCCGGGTTAGCCGAAAGGCGCGCACCAGAGCGGCCAGCCGGCCCGTGCACTCGCCTGTGGCGCTGATGCCCTGCATCATCGCTTCGAACAGCCGGGGCACCCCCACCAGCGCGGCGGTCCTGTAGCGGCGTTGTGGTCGTTGTGCTGTGGTGGTTCCCGGGACGGCTGCCCGCCCGGCGAGCGCGCGTTGACACCCTTTCGGCGCGGCCATAGAATGCCGCTCTCTTGTTCGGGCGAACCCCCCCGCGATTGAAGGAGTCTGACGATGCGCGTTCTGTACTACGACATTGACACCCTGCGGCCGGACCACCTGGGCTGCTACGGCTATCACCGCAACACATCTCCGAACATAGACCGCGTGGCCGGCGAAGGCACGATGTTCACCAACTACTACGTCAGCGACGCGCCGTGCCTGCCGTCGCGGGCGGCATTGTTCCTGGGGCGGCCGGGCATCCACACGGGCGTTGTGGACCACGGCGGCATCGCGGCCGACCCTTACAATGTGGGTGAGGACCGCGCCTTCCGCCACCAGCGCGAGTGGCACTCCTGGCCGATGGCGATGCGCAGCAGCGGCTTCTACCCCGTCAGCTACAGTCCCTTCGCCGAACGGCACTCGGCGTGGTGGTTCTACTTCGGCTGGCGCGAGATGTTCAACCCCGGCAGGGGCGGCGCCGAGAGCGCCGAAGAGGTCGTGCCCGCCGCCCTGGACTGGATAGAGCGCAATGGGAAGAAGGACGACTGGTTCCTGCACGTCAACGTCTGGGACCCGCACACGCCTTACCGCGCGCCGGAGGAGTTCGGCTTCCCGTTCGAGGATGAGCCGCTTGAGGGGTGGATGACCGAGGAGAAGATCCGGCGGGACTTCGAGAGCTTTGGCCCGCACAGCGCGCAGGACCTGGCCAACCTGGGACCGGGCCAGGACGGGCCGCGCGCCCCGGCGCAGATACGCAACCTGGACGACTACCGCAAGTGGATCAACGGCTACGACACCGGCATCCTCTACGCCGACCACTACCTGGGCAAGGTGCTGGAGGCGCTGGAGGCGCAGGGCGTCCTCGATGACACCGCCATCATCATCAGTTCCGACCACGGCGAGAACCAGGGCGAGCTGAACATCTACGGCGACCACCACACCGCCGATCACATCACCGCCCGCGTGCCGCTGATTATCCGCTGGCCCGGCATGGAAGGGGGGCGGGTTGACGAGGGGCTGCACTACAACTACGACCTGCCGCCGACCATGCTGGAGCTGGTGGGCGGGCAGTGCCCGGAGCGCTGGGACGGCCGGAGCTTCGCCGGCGCCCTGGAGGGGGCCGAAACGGGCCGTGAGAGCCTGGTGCTGGGCAACTGCGCGTGGAGCTGCCAGCGCGGCGTGCGCTGGGGGCCCTGGATGCTGCTGCGCACATACCACAGCGGGATGAAGGACTTCGAGCCGTTCATGCTCTTCAACGTCGAGGACGACCCCCACGAACTGCACGACCTGGCCGAGGAGCGACCCGAGGTCGTCAACGAAGGGCTGGCCACGCTGGAACGGTGGTATGCCGACATGATGGCCACCTCCACCAGCACCACCGACCCGCTGTGGACGGTGATGTCCCAGGGCGGGCCGTTCCACACGCGCAACGCCGTGGAGCAGTACGTTGAACGGCTACGGGCGAGCGGGCGCGCCGAAGCGGCCGACTGGCTGGAGAAGACCGACGGCGGCCGGCTGGTTGGCCGCTGAAAGGACGCTGCGGCGGGGGTGAAGGCCCGGACCTGAGCAGGAGGAAAGCGCGATGAGAATCCTGGCCATGACCGACCTTCACGGCGATACCTCGCGGATCGAAGCCATGGCGGACGAACTGGCGGCCGCGGACGTGGTGCTGCTGACGGGGGACCTGACGAACTTCGGCGGCCGGCGCGAGGCGGCCCGCGTGATGGATGCCGTCCGCGCGCATGCCGGGGACGTGCTGGCCGTGCACGGCAACTGCGACAGGGCGGAGGCGGCCGACTATCTGGCGGAGGAGGGCGTCAGCCTGCACGGTCGGAGCACCGAGCGGTGCGGCGTCCTGTTCCTGGGCGCGGGGGGCTCGTTGCCGGCGCCGGGCGCGACGCCGAGCGAGCACGGCGAGGCCGAGCTGGCCACGTTCCTGTCCCGTGCCGCGGCCGACGCCGACCCGTCGCTTCCGTGGGCGCTGGTCTGCCACCAGCCCCCGGCCGACACGGCCCTGGATCGTGTGCGCAACGGCGCGCACGTGGGCAGCCGTTCGGTGCGGGACTTCATCGAGGAGCGCGAGCCGCTGGTCTGCTTCTGCGGCCACATTCACGAGGCCAGGGGCACGGACGCGATAGGCGCCACGAGGCTGGCCAACCCCGGTCCGCTGCGCGAGGGCGGCTACGTCCGGGCCGTCATCGGCGAGGGCCTCGAAGCGCTGGAACTGCGGCGTCTCTGACGGGCCCCCCGCGGGCCGGCGCCGAGTTGGGGCGGACCGGTGTGTATGGTATCCTGTCTGCCTTTCTCAGCCCTTTGACGGAGCGGTCCATGCACAGCGAAGACGGCGCGGTCGGACTCATCGGGACGGGTTTCATCGGGCACGGGCTGGCGGACTGCCTGCTTACGGCGGGCCGTGCGCTCCACGTCTACGACGTTCACCCGCAGCGGGCGGCGGACCTGGTGGCGCGGGGCGCCCTGCTGGAGTCCTCGCCGCGCGAGGTGGCCGCCGCCTGCGAGGTTGTCTTCATGGCCGTGCAGAACGACCGGCAGGTCGAGGAGGTGCTCTTCGGCGACTGCGGGCTGGCGGCGGCCGGCTGCGAGGGCAAGGCGTTCATAGACACGGCCACCATCCCGCCGTCACGCAGCCGGGATTTCGCCGAGCGGCTGGCGCAGATGGGGGCTGCTTACCTGGACGCGCCGCTCATCGGCGGGCACAACGAGGGTCTCTCCGACACCATGCCCGTCGGTGGCAGCGAGGCTGACTTCGAGCGCTGCCGCCCGCTGCTGGAGACCGTGGCGAAGAACGTGGTGCACATCGGCCCGCCGGGCTCCGGGCAGGTGGTCAAGCTGATGAACCAGACGATGGTCTGTGCGCAAATGGCTTCGCGGGCCGAGGCCATCGCCTACGCCGAGCGGTGGGGCGTGCCGCTGGAGCGCGCGGACGAGGCGCTCGGGCCCCACGACCGGGCTGTCGGCTGGCTGGCCGAAACTGCCACCCGTCAGGAAGCCCACGGCGACCCCACGCACTGGACCCGGCTCTTCCTGAAGGACATGAACTGCGCGCTGGAGGCGGGCTTCCCGATGACGGTGGCGCGGGCCGTGCGCGACCTGAACGCACGGGCGATGGAGGTCGAGCCGGAGAGCGGATGGCCCTATTCCTTCCTCGCCGCCGCCCGGGACGTCATGGAAAGCTCGTGAGTGCTGCTCGAACCGGAGCCGCGCCCGGCCTGATTCGCTGCTGTGCCCTGACGTCGCGGCCGGAGGCGGGTAGGCTTTTTCTTCTTGGTAGCGAAAGACTGGTTTCTCGAGGAGCCCTACCATGGGACGGCTCAGGTTCAGTTACTTCCAGTTGACGTTCGGCCAGGAGGAGGCGTTCCTGCACCCGGAACGCACCTACGAGCGCCTCACGAGGTTCGGCTACGACGCCATTGAGATAACCCCGCCCAAGGGCCGCTACGGCATGGGGGTCGGCATGAAGGACTACCTGGCCACGCACCGGCGCCTCAAGGACGAGTACGGCCTCGAGGTCTCCTGCGTCAACGAGTGCTGGGGCGAGATGTGGGACCCCTACTCACCCACCTACAAGACCCTGACCGAGCCGGAGACGGCCGACCTGGCCGTCTCCGAGACGAAGTCGTCTATAGACTTTGCCGCTGCCCTGGATTGCCCCGCTGTGACGGTGGCCGTGGCGATTCATGACGACATCACGGACGAGAACGTCTCCGAGGCGACCACCGTGGCCGTGGACGCGCTGCAGCGGATGTGCGACTACGCCGCTGGGCAGGGCGTCCGGCTGGTCTTCGAGGCCACCAACCACCTGGAGATGGGCAAGTTCGTCAACACCGTGGCCAACCACCGGCGTCTGATCGAGCTGACCGGCCGGGACAACATCGGCATCCAGCTCGACTGGTTCCACGCCAACTTCGAGGAACTGAACCCCTACGAGGCGGTGATGGACGCGGGCGAGCTGCTTTGGCACATGCACTTTCGCGACTCCAACTCCCTGACCCCGGGCTACGGGACGGTGGACTTCAAGGCGGTCCTGAGGGCGGCCAAGAAGATAGGCTACACGGGCTACTGCACCATCGAGTCGGCCCCGATGGTGCCGGACGCCGACTCGGCCGCTCGCGACGGCATCCAGTACTTGAAGCTCATGGAAAGAATAGCCGAATACCAGTTGAGCCCCGAATACCCCAACGGCTTCGCGGTGGGGCGGTAGGAACTGACCAACAGCGGAGCACGCGGACAGTCCTTGACCTCGTGTCGTTACTCGTGGTTGCTGCAGCCGGGACTGGGTGCAACAGAGGCCGCGGGGAAGGCTTAGCATGTTCTCTCGCTTCTGACGGCGGGCTCGGGGCTGTAGTGGCCAGGGTAGCCGGCGAGATGCGCCTGCCTGAGACCCGCTGAGCAGCAATTCACAGGAAGGGACCGGCGGATGAACACGATACGAGAGCCGGCGCGGGACGTGCCCCTGGTGCACGAGGCGGACCTCTGCGTGGTCGGGGGCAGTTGCACGGGGGTCTTCGCGGCCGTGCGCGCGGCTCGTCTGGGGCTGAGCGTGGCCGTGATCGAGAAGCAGAACTGCTTTGGGGGCATGGCGACGGCCGGCGCGGTGAACGTCTGGCACAGCCTGCACGACACCTCGGGGGAGCGCCGAATCATCGGCGGTTTGACCCGGGAAGTCATCGAGCGGCTGAAGAAGCGCGACGCCGTCATCGTTCCGGGCGGTCCGGGCGGCAGCTTCCGCCTCAACACCGAGGAACTGAAGATCGAACTCGACGAACTCGTGCAAGAGCATGAGGTCAGGCCGTTCCTACACACCTTCTACGCGGCGCCTGTGGTGGAGAACGGCGCCCTCGATGCGGTCATCGTCGAGAACAAGAACCGTCGGCAGGCTATCCGGGCGCGGCAGTTTGTGGACGCAACCGGGGACGGCGACCTCGCCCTCGATCTGGGGTTGCCGTCGCATGAGCAGGACTCGCTGCAGCCGCCGACGACGTGCGCGAAAATCTACGGCCTGGGGACCCTGGGGGATTTCGACTGGCCGGCGGCCGTGCGCGAGCACGGACCGGAGTTCGGACTGGACCCCGACTGGGGCTGGGGCGGCGACATCCCCGGCCTGCCGGACATCCAGTTGCGCGCCGATACCCATGTCTTCAACATCGACGGATCCGACGCGGATCAGCTCACGCGGGCCGAGATCGAGGGGCGCCGCCGCGTGCGCGCCGTCATGGACTTGATCCGCCGTTACGGCCCGCCCGAGGGCACGATCGCGCTGGCCGACCTGGCGGCCGCCCTCGGCGTGCGGGAGACGCGGCGCATCGCCGCCCTTTACCGGCTGACCGGTGACGACGTGCTCTACGGGCGGCGGTACTCTGACGCGATAGCCAATGGCTCGTACCGCGTGGATATCCACCACAGCGACGGGCCGGGCATCACGTTCCGTTACCTGGATGGCACCGAGAGGGTGATCCGCGGGCGCGGCCTGTCCGCCGAGACGCGGCGCTGGCGCGAGCCGCTGCCCCAGGACCCCACGTTCTACCAGATTCCCTTCCGCAGCCTGGTGCCGGGGCTGGTGCCCAACCTCGTGCTGGCCGGCCGGATGCTGGACGCGGACAAGACGGCCTTTAGCGCCGTGCGCGTCATGGTGAACACCAACCAGACGGGCGAGGCCGCCGGCGTGGCAGCCGCCCTTGCCGTTCGCAACGGTCAGTGCATCCAGGAGATTGAAACAAAGCTTCTGCGCCGGACGCTCGCCGAGGGCGGGTCGGTGATGCTGTAAGGGCAGCCGCGCGGCGGGGGCGTCGCAGGCCTTGTGGCCTCCGGGACGGGGGCTATAATGGGCGCTTGACCGGTTCGCCTGCGCCCGTCTTCCACTGTGCGAAAGGAGCCTGTGCCCCATGAGCAGCGACGCAAGAACGCCCTCCGGCCCACCGCCGGAAGATGCCGTTGACCTGCGCAGCGACACCGTCAGCATCCCCACGCCGGGGATGCTGGATGCGATGCGGAACGCCGAGGTGGGCGATGACGTTTACGGCGAGGACCCCACCGTCAACCGCCTGCAGGCGCAGGTCGCCGAGACGTGCAGCATGCAGGCCGCGCTGTTCGTCAGTTCCGGCACCATGGGCAACCTGCTGAGCATCAAGGCCCTGACGCAGCCGGGCGACGAGGTCATCATGGAGACCGACTCGCACACCTACCACTGGGAGACGGGGGGCTATGCGGCGCTGGCGGGCGTTGGCGTGCGCCTTGTCGGAGCCGACAGGGGCGTCATCGGGCCTGAGCAGATACCGCCCGCCGTGCGAGCGCGGAACCTGCATCACTGCCGCTCCAGCCTGGTGGTGCTGGAGAACACCCACAATCGCGGGGGCGGGGCCGTCTATCCCGTCGAGACGGTGGAAGCCGTTGCCGAGGTGTGCCGGGAGTACGGGCTGAGCCTCCACATGGACGGGGCGCGGCTGTTCGACGCCTGCGTCGCGGCGGGCTGCGCTCCGGCCGACTACTGCCGCCACGTGGACTCGGTGACCTTCTGCCTGTCGAAGTCTCTGGGCTGCCCGGTCGGCTCGATGGTCGCGGGGCGGCGGGACTTCATCGAGCAGGTGCGCTGGCTGCGCCACATGTTCGGCGGTGCGATGCGGCAGGTGGGTTACCTGGCCGCGGCCGGCCTCTACGCGCTCGAACACAACGTCGAGCGCCTGGCCGAAGACCACGGGAACGCCCGGCGCCTTGCCGACGGCATCCGCGACCTGGACGGGCTCCGGCTCGTCTACGACCCGCCGGAGACGAACATGGTCTACTTCGACGTGCTGCCGCCGCGGCAGCCGGCCGAACTCTGCCGCGCGCTCCGGGAGGACGGCCTGCTGGTGGGGGGCCACGAGACCAACCCCGTGCGCGCCGTCACGCACATAGGCATCACGGCCGCGGACGTAGACCGCGCGATCGCCATCCTGCGCGCCCATTGCGGTTGAGGGTGGCAGGGGGCGCACAGCCGGCGCCGCGTCTCGCTCCGATGGACACCGGTGCGCTGCTCGGCTATGCTGGGCGGTCCGGCGGCAACACAGGACAAGCGGGCTCGCATTGGAGGCGGAGGAATGGGGAACTTCTGGCTGGCGTTCGGGCTGACGGTCTTCGCGGGCATGGGCACGGCGGTGGGGGCGGTTATCGCCTTCTTCGCGAAGCGGACGAACTACCGCTTCCTGTCCCTTGGCACCGGGTTCGCGGCCGGGGTTATGCTCTACATATCGTTCATGGAGATCCTACCCGAAGGGGCCGAGGCGCTTGCGGAAGCCTACGGGGAGACCGGGGGCCAGTGGGCGAACGTCGGGGCGTTCTTCCTGGGCATCGCGCTCATCGCCATCATTGATGCGCTCGTGCCGTCAGCGGAAAACCCTCACGAGATTCACGCCGGCTCGGAGTTCGCGCCCCTGCGGGGAAGCGAATCCTCGCCCGCCGCGCCGGCCTCTCCGCAGCGCGCTGAGACGGACGTGCATGAGCACACCCTGGAGGACAAGGGCCTGTTGCGTACGGGGCTGATGACGGCGCTCGCCATCGCCATCCACAACCTGCCGGAGGGGCTGGTCACCTTCCTGACCGCGCTGCACGACCCGGCGCTGGGCGTGGCCATCGCGGTGGCCATAGCCTTGCATAACGTGCCGGAAGGGGTGAGTGTATCGGTGCCCATCTTCTACGCCACGGGGGACCGGAAGAAGGCGTTCACGCTCTCGGTGCTCAGCGGGATGGCCGAGCCGGTGGGGGCGCTGCTGGCGTACGCCGCGCTGCGGCTGGTGGTGGGAGGAGGGGCCGGCCAGTTCCCCCAGCACGTTGTGGGCGTGATGTTTGCGGTGGTTGCCGGCATCATGGTCTACATCAGCCTGGACGAGTTGCTGCCCACGAGCAGGGCGTACGGGCGGGGCCACGACAGCATCGCCGGGCTGGTGGCCGGTATGGCCGTCATGGCGCTGACTCTGCTCCTGCTGGGATGATGACCGCAAGGGGGGATCAGTCGTCTTGCCCCTCGTCTTCGGCGTCCGGCTCCCGGGGCGCCGGGCCGGGCTCGATCTGGTGGCTTATGAAGGCTACGACTTCCTCGACGCCGTCCTGGCCGAGCCGCCCCATCAGTTCGCGCACCAGTTCGGGTTCGCCGCGCACGCTGTAGAGGATGGCGTCTCCGCGGCGGAATGCCTGGATGCCGTGCACGATCTCGCGCCCCCCGACGGGTAGGGGCACCAGCGGGCCGGGACGCTCTTCGTCCACGGGGTTTTCGTCGCTGTCCTCGGGTTCGGGTGCCATGGTGTACTATCCCGCGCTGGGTGGAGTCATACCGGCAGAGGGGGTTTCCAGCAATTGCCGGTGCAAAAACCGATTATAGCCGCAGGGAGCGGAAGCCGCAAGGAGCCGGGATTACTTTGCCTGGCCATGGTACACATCCCGGGGAGACGGCGAGGCGGGGGATCGGCGGGGTCGCCCCTCGCTTTGGCCACCCACGATTGTCCCGGACAGAATCGTCGGTGGAATCGTCACTCAGTCTGGGCAGCATGTCGCGGCGAAGTGCGTACACGCTCTCCGGCAGGCATCAGCAACATGGGCGGGGATGAGGTGGTGGGCCCAGCCGGATTCGAACCAGCAACCAACGCATTATGAGTGCGCTGCTCTACCGTTGAGCTATGGGCCCGCTGCCTCTTCCCCCGCGAATATAGGCCGGGGCGCCCGCAAAGTCAAGTTGAGGTTGAGCCGCGGCGCTCCCGCCTCTATAGTTGGCACTGGTCGTTTCCAGCACGTTTCCCTGAGAGGACCCGCGCCATGCCGCTGAGTGTAGATGACCTGGTACCCGTCCCCCAGAATGTCGAGTCCGCCGACGGAGCGGTATGCCTTGACGGTCTTTGCTGGCAGGTGGACGCAGCCTCCAGCCGGGACGTTGCCATCCGCTGGAAGCTGCGCGACGAGCTGGACCTCAGCCCGGGCGTCTCCAATCGGCTGACGGCCCACACCGTTGTTGCCGGCGAGGCGCCGCAGCCGTGCTCCGCGCCCCCGCGCGAGCAGGGCTATGTGCTGTCCATCGCGCCGTCAGGGCTCGTGGTGCGTGGGCATGACGCGCAGGGGCTCTACTGGGGCCTGGTGACGCTCGAGCAACTGCTGGACGGGGGCGACGAACTGCCGTGCTGCGAGATAAGCGACTGGCCCGCCTTCCCCCTGCGCGGGCACCACGATGACATCTCGCGCAAACAGGTCTCGAAGCCACCTGACTTCCTGCGCATCATCCGCCGGCTTTCGAAGTACAAGATAAACGTCTATACGCCCTACATGGAGGACATGCTCTACCTGCCGTCGCACCCGGACGTTGGGCTCGGGCGGGGTCGGCTGACGCCCGGCGAGGTGGCCGCAATGCACCGCGAGGCGGCCCGCCACAACGTCACCATCATGCCCACGTACTCACTGATTGGGCACCAGGAGAACCTGCTGGCCAACCCGAAGTACGCCCACCTGGGGCGGGAGGTCTTCCAGGCGATGAGCAGCCTGGACGTGCGCAAACCGGAGGTGCGCGAGTTTCTGACCGACGTCATCCGGGATGTCTGCTTGATGTTCCCGGGGCCTTACTTCCACGGGGGGTTCGACGAGACGCAGGGCATCGGCGCCGAGGAGTTCCTGGACCACGCCAACTGGTGCGCCCGTGAACTGAAGAAGTACGGCAAGCAGATGCCGATGTGGGTGGACATGATCTACAACCACTTCGGCTACGATATGATCGGGCAGCTTGAAGACAACATCATTCCCGTGAACTGGAATTACGGTTGCACGGAGGAGGTGCCCCACCAGCGTGAGCTGGCCGCGCAGGGGCGGCCCGTCTGGGGACTGGCGGGCTACGGCAACTGCGTGACCTTCCTGCCTCGTTTTGAGCGGGCCAAGAGCAACATCGACTGCTGGCGGCGCGACGGGTTGGAGACGGACACGCCCGCGCTGTTTTCCTCTCAGTGGGGCGACAACGGCTACGAGAACCACCGCGACATGTGCTGGAACATGTTCGCCTACCTTGGAGAGGCGGGCTGGTCGGGGTCGAGGGCGCGGCGGGAGGACTTCGAGCGGCGCTTCCAGGTTAGCTTCTACGGGACCGAGTTACCGGGACTGCGGGAGGTGGTCGCGGACCTGCCGGGGCGGCTGTCCATAGGGCAGCGCGACTACTGGGGCCATTTCCGCCGGAACGCCTTCGGCATGCTGCGCTGGGCGGCGCAGAACCCCGGCGCCGGCCCCATGCTGGAGAAGGAGGAGGCGCTTGTGGAAAACGCGCTCGGCAAGGTGCGGGCGGCCCGCGAGCGAGCCGTTCGGCGCGAGGAGCACCTCGAACATTTCCGCGTGGCCCTGCTGCGCATGCGGAGCGTCATTCATCGGCTCCAGTTCGCACTGTGCTACCGGGAGGGACTCGGGGCGGAAGAGGTCCGCAGCGGCGCCGACGAAGTGCGGGAGGAACTGCTCGCGGTGCGGGACGCCTACGAGGCCGACTGGCTCCGCAACAACAAACGGCCCAACATCGAGGTCTCCCTGGCCGTCTACGACGAGGTGCTGCCGACCTACGACGAGCTTGTGGAACTGGCGCCGGCGGAGGCCGGCAGACGGGACGGCTTCCAGACGCTTGACCTGACCGGCTGCATGAACCGCAGCTTCCTGCCGGTCGGCGGGGTGCCGGTCGGAGAGAGGGAGGTGAACGGGGTGCCGTTCTTGTTCGCCGACGAGCGGCATACCCACGCATGCCTGGACGATGAATTGCCCGAGGCCGACTTGTGCTTCCCCCGGGAGGCGGTCGCCGATATCCACATGGTTGTCGCTGCGCAAAAGAGGGGCAAGGAGCCAGAGCCGGCGGCCGTCGTGGAACTGTTAGACGGCGATGAGGTGCTGCATTCGGAGCAACTGCTGAACATCAAGCACCTGTGCGATTGGTGGGCGCCGCTGGGCGAGCACATCTGGGCCGGGGGCGGCATGGCGCACGTGGACGAAGACCGCGTTCGCTACGCGCTGAAACCCGGGCACATGTATGGCCTGGCCGAGACGCATAACTTCGACGTGCCGGCCGACACCCGGGCCGATGGGCTGCGCATCCGCGCCCTGGAGGGCGAGGAACTCCGGCTCTTCGCCGTCACACTGGAACTGGCGCGCTGTGATGGTTGATTCATCGGGTTCGGTCGATTCCACCACGGTTAGACAAGTCTCTGGAGTTGGGGCCCAGGCGCCGTTCTCAGTCCCCTGCGGTTGCTGCGGGATGGGATGGCGGAAAGTGTAGGCGGCCACAAGGAGAGGCGGACAGAGCATGGCGCCTCCCGGCACGCCACCGCACTCCAGGGTCAGCGGCTCGGACAAGGTAAGCTGTTTGACATGCGCCGCCTGAGAACAGGGCGAGGTGTTGACATCTGGGGGGGATGCGGCTATACTTACGTATCACAAGCGGTGTTAGCGGCGGATATGCAGGAGAAGCGGTAGCGAGAAATGCTGTTTTTGCGAAACGAATCCATTTTGTGGTAAGTTATTGTTATGACAGGACATCCGTGGTGGACCCGAGTTTCTTCAAAGGAGGTAGTGACGTAAAAACGGTATATGTTGCTGGTGCTATAGAGGGGCGCCAAGAGCCATTCCCTGTTACGTGCGGTCTTCCATGGCGAGCCCGAGCACTTCGGCCACGTGGCGGGCGGTGGCGCGGGCCGCCCGCTCATCCATGGACTCGTCCAGGGTGACGGGGCTGACATCGCCCTCCAGCCGCACCGGGTAAACAACGTAAGTGCGGTTCGGCCGGGGGGTGTCCCGCCGTTCGCGGGAGAGGACCACCCGCTCCAGTTGGTCCAGCAGCACGTCCCTGTGCCACCGCAGCCCCAGCACGCTCCACCACCTGGTCAGCACGCCTCCCCGCTGGTTCAGCGTGAATCCGCTGCGGTAGGTCAGCACGGTGACTCCGGCTGCCGCCAGCAGGGCGCTTATGAGCAGGCCGGCCAGCGGAGGTGCCTGGGCCTGCGTGACGCCGAGGGCCGGCAGGAGCGCCAGAACTGCCAGGCCGAACAGCACCAGCGCGAACACGAGCTGGGGGCGCGCCGTGCTGCGTCGCCCCTGCAGGGTGTCCGGTTCGTCCGTCTTGTGGAAGCGCATGTGCATTCTCCCTTCTCGGTCGGTCTGCGCAGCCCGGCGGGCATCTCGCAGGTAAGTACTACGCGCCCGCCGCGGAGGTGTCAACGGTCGTGCGGTGCGGGCCGGCAAGGGTGCAGGAAAACCGGAAATCGTGACAAGGCGGAATGACGCGCCGGGATCGCGGCCGGCGCGGCGGCACACTCCTGCACGGCGTCGGCTTCTGAGGCCTTCAGGATGCTTCGGCCTCCGCCTCCGCGACGGGCAGGGCTTCTTTCGGTTCGGGGGTGGCAGGGCGCGACTCCAGTCGCAGCAGCATGCCGAGCAGGAACAGCACGGCACCCCCCAGCAGAAATGCCCAGGTTATGCCGAGGTCCGGGTGGTCAGCTATCATGCCGAACAGCGGCGCCGCGACGGCGGCTATGACGGCCCTGAGCTGGTTTTGCACAGACAGCACTGTGGCCCGCTGCTGGCTGGGGATGCGGTCGGTGACGAACCCGACGACCACCGGCTTGCGGATGTTGTAGAGCGTGTAGAAAAGGAAGAGCATCAGGATGGCCGGCAGGTACCAGTCCGCCCGGTAGAATACCCCGACCAGGGTGAAGGCCCCGGCGAAGACCCAGAAGAGGAAGTTCAGGGTCCGCCCCAGGTGGCCGGCGCGGTCGGCAACGTGGCCGCTGTAGCGGCTGGAGACGAAGCTGTTCATGTACACGAAGAAGTAAACGATGCCGATCAGCAGGAAGGTGCGGGGCCGCTCGTCGGCCGCCGCGAAGAACGGGAGCGCGAGCGCCGCCGTCTGCACGATCGGCTGCAGGTAGTCCCGCGCGACACGGAAGAAGGACTCGAAAACCGACTCGTTGACCACCACCCGGCCCAGCTCGTGGACGCGGAGAAGCGACTTCGCGCTGTCAATGCTGTGCCGCCACAGGTTGCGCAGGATGGCGGTGCTCTTGGTCTCGCCGTCCAGCTCTTTCGGGTAGGTCATCATCAGCAGCAGCCCCAGCACGTAGGGCACGATGGTGGCCGGGAAGATGACCCCGTAACCGACCCCGGTAAAGGCCATGACGCCCACGGCCAGGGCCGAAAGCGCCGAGCCGAGGCGGGACATGGACCGTGTGAACCCATAGTAGTGGACCTTCAGGTCGCCGAGGTCTTCGAGATCCAGGTGGCGCATGATCATGGACTTGTGCGTGCCGGAGCGGAACGTCTCGCCCATGGCAAACAGCACCATGGCGGGCACGAAAGCCCAGAAGGAGTCGGCGAGTGAGAAGATGAGGAAAGAGGCGATGTACGAGCTGAACGAGATCATCATGGCGCGGCGGCGGCCGGTCACGTCCGCCAGCATGCCGCTGGGGACCTCGAACATCCAGACGCAGACCTCCCGGATGCCGATCAGGAGGCCGAACTGCGTGTAGGAGAGGCCCTTCTCCACGGTGAAGAACAAGAGGATGAGGGGTTCGAAGAAACGCAGGTTCTTCAGGAACCCGTAGGCGCTGAAGCGGAACAGCATCAGTTTTTGGGATCTGTCGAGGTCCATAGCCGTTCTCCGTCCACGGGCCTCCTGTGCCCCCCGGCCCGGGTCGTTTCAGTACGGTGCAACGGTCTGAGGGCGACCAGTCACTCCAGCCACACCAGAGTAGCCTGCCGCCGCCATACCGGCAAGTGAACGGTCCGGCTGTTGAATCGTCTTCATCCGTCGGCTTTGATGAAGCGCATGCGGTAGCCGGCCTCTTTGCAGGCGGCGAAGCGCTCCCGGGCGGCCTGGCGGGGTTCTTCCGCGTAAGTCGGGGCGAAGTCGTAGATATGGCCAAAATGGGTGAACCAGGGGGGCAACGGCTCGTCGGTTACGATGAACAGCACCCCGGCCGCCGGATCGCCCCGCTCGTCGCTGAAGATGACCACGGGCTCCAGCAGGGGCTCGTCGGCCTCCTCAAGCCGTACGTGGGGGATGAACGACTGTTGCTGAAAGGTCCAGAGCGCCGTGTCAAGCTCGGCGGCCAGGGAGGCGTCCGGAGCGTAGATGGCGACGGTCCGGCCCTCCTCGTAGAGGCGCTGCGTGCGCTCGCAGACCTCCGGCACGCGCCTCTCGGGGGAGGGGAGGGCGATGTACTCGGCGACCTTCTCGGGCATTGACGTGTTCCCCTCGGCTTTTAATACAGAGACACGGCCCAAGCCTATCACAAAGACACAACGACCACGACGAAAAGACAGAGGTTCGCAAGGGCACGACATCGCTGAACAGCGGCATACCCCGGCCATCGCCCCGATTCCATGGCCTCAACGTAAGGTGCGTGACTTAGCTTTTTCCACAGGCCCGCCCACGCCAGCAACGACCAACGATGATCTACTTCATGGTCTCGATGAGGGCCATGCCTTCGGCACGGGTGGCGGAGTTTTCACGGAAAAGGCCGGTTACGACGCTGGTGACGCTCAGGGAGCCGGCTTTCTTGATGCCGCGCATGGTCATGCACAGGTGTTCGGCCTCGATCACGACCATGACGCCTTTCGGGTTGAGCGCGTCGGTGAGGCTCTGGGCGATCTCCTGGGTCATCCGCTCCTGGACCTGCAGGCGGCGGGCATGGGCGTCCACAACGCGGGCCAGTTTGCTCAGGCCCGTGATGCGTCCACTGCGGGGAATGTAGGCCACGTGCGCCCTCCCGTGGAAGGGCAGCAGGTGGTGCTCGCACATCGAGTAGAAGCTGATGTCGCGCACCAGCACCATCTCGTCGTAGTCATCCGCGTGGAATGCCTTGACCAGTTCCCGGGGGTCCTGGTCCATGCCGCCGAATATCTCGCCGTAGGCGCGGGCCACGCGGTCGGGGGTCTCTGCCAGCACGCCCTGGCCCGGGTCAGCCCCCAGGCCTTCCAGGATCAGCCGCACACCTTCGCTTATCTTTCTCAGGTCGAGGGCCAAAGGGGTTTTCCTCCCGCAGGAAGTGCTTATCTGGGTACGACCGGTCAGCCGGCCAGGCAATTTCAGGCGGACTGTTCGGCGCTGCGTATGATGTCCTTCATCTGCCGGACGGCTTCCCGGATACCCACGAACACAGCGCGGGACACTATCGAGTGTCCGATGTGCAGTTCATGGGGCCGCAGCCGCCGGACGACGTCGCTCACGTTGCGGTAGGTGAGCCCGTGCCCGGCGTTGACCGTGAGGCCGGCGCGACGGGCGGCGGCCGCCCCTTCGGCCAGTTGCTCCAGGCAGTCGGCAACCTGCCGGGTGTCCTCCGCATTCGCGTAGACCCCTGTGTGCAGTTCGACGAAAGTGGCGCCGAGCTCGGCGGCGCAAGCGACCTGGTCCTGTTCGGCGTCCAAAAACAGGCTCACGGGCACATCCAGTTCTGCGAACCGCTCGACCGTCTGCCGCGTGCGCTCGGCCTGTCCCACGACGTCGAGGCCGCCTTCTGTGGTCACCTCCTGGCGGTTTTCCGGCACCAGGGTGACCATGTCGGGACGGGTCTGCAGGGCGATCTCAACGATCTCGGCTTCGAGCGACATCTCAAGATTCAGCTCCACTGAGGCCGTTTCCCGCAGCAGCCGCAGGTCGCGGTCGTTGATGTGCCTGCGGTCCTGACGCAGGTGGACGGTGATGATGTCAGCGCCGCCCAGTTCGGCCTCGGCCGCCGCCCAGACCGGGTCCGGTTCGTACGTGCGGCGCGCCTCCCGGAGGGTGGCCACGTGGTCAACGTTGACTCCGAGCATAGCCATGGCAGGGGATCTCGCAGAGGGTCTAAACGAAACGCTATTGTGGACTATGGCAGGGGATTCTTCAACAGCAAGGTCACGTGGGCCGGTATGAGCTGTATACTGTCATAATCGACCTCCCCGACGAAAGCCACGTGGACCGGCTCCCGGTAAAGGCCGCTCTCACCCGGGGCCAGTTGCTCGTCGGCCAGCAACGTCAGGTCGAGGTAGGGGCGCACAGAAACGGCATCCAGCCGGGCCAGAGCGCTCGGAGAGGCCCGGACGGTGATGTCCACCGTGATGGGGCCGTCCTGGACTTCGTAATCATAGGGGAAGTCCGCAGGCTTCATGAAGCGTAGCGGCTGGTCGGCGATGGTGCGTTCCTCGCGGGCCTCCTCCACGACAACGATTCGGGCCACCACCCGAGACTCGCTCAGCTCGAGCGGGACGGCGATTTCCTCGCGGTCGTTGAGACGCATCCTCACCGTGTCCTGCAGTTCGAGGGGCCGGCGGTGCTCACCGGCGCGCAGGTCCCAGACGGGCAGCCTCTCGGTGGCGATGCTCTCGATGGCCTCGACGGCGATGGCCGGGCCGCGCACGCGGACCTGGCGAGGCGCAGTTACGGGGTCTTCCTCGACCCGGAAACCTCTGGGCGGCGAGCCGGAGAGGGGGACTCGCACCGGCTTCAACTCCTCGGTGATGGGGCTGGCGACAACCCTCACCCTCTGCGGTTCAATGCCGGGGAACCTGAGCTGGACCATCTCCTGTGGAGTCATCTCGAACTGGAGCCACTCGGGGCGTACGGTGAGGCGCGCGCGGCCATTGGTCAACTCATCCTCAGAGAGCTGATAGCGCAGGGTGTGAGTGACCTGGCGCGCCTCATGTTCGAGACGCGAGATCAGAAAGTCCGGGCCGGCGATCCGGAGCTGCGCCGTGGCTCTGTCCTGGTAGACCAGAGAATAGCCCGGAGGCGGGCTGACCTGGATCCGGGCTTCCAGGGCAATCGTGCGGGTTACTCGCGCGTTGGCGTAGAACCAGATGCCCAGCGCCATCACAAGCGCGAGCAGTTTGGCCTTGAAGTTGCCAAACAGTATGCGGCCGATTTTGCGCAACATAGCGGCGGCCTACTCTTTCTCCTCGGTTTCGGCGGCCAGTTCATCCAGCGCTCTGCGCAGGGACTTGTCGTCCAGGTCTCGTTGCAGGGTCCCCCCGACGGCCAGAGACACCTGGCCGGTCTGCTCACTGATAATAATGGCCGCTGCGTCGGACTCCTCCGTGATGCCGATGCCGGCGCGGTGGCGCGTGCCCAGCTCGCGGGAAAACTGCGGATTGTCCGTCAGGGGGAACAGGCACCCGGCCGCCACAATGCGCTGCTGGCGGATGACGACGGCGCCGTCGTGCAGCGGGGTGCCGGGCCAGAATATGGTCTTTATCAGTTCCGCTGACGCCTCCGCGTCCATGCGGACCCCCCCTTCCACGTAGCTCCGCAGGCCGACTTCGCGCTCGATGGCGATGAGCCCGCCGACGCGGTCACGCGCCAGGCTGAAAGTCGCGCGCACCAGCTCGTCGGTGAAGCGGCGGTAGGGGCGGAAGAACATGCGGAACATGGGGTTCTGCCCCAACTTCATCAGGGCGCGGCGTATCTCCGGCTGGAACAGGATGAACAGCGGCACCAGCACCACCGGGGCCAGCCGGGTGATGACCCAGTTGAGGTTCTCCATCTGCAGGCGGTGTGACAAGAAGATGGTCACAACCGCCAGGATGCCCATGAAAGTGACCAGCCCCTTGAGCACGCCGGCCCCCCGCGTCCCCTCCATGATGCGCAGGAAAGCATAGATGAACAGGAAGATGACGCTGATCTCAATGGCGGCCCTTAACAGCAGCAGGTAGCGGACGCTGAACCAGCGGGCGATATCGGTGAGCATGTGAATCATTTTTCGAAATCGGCCCCTCGGCGGATGGCTTCGCAGACTTTCACGACCTCCAGCGCCGGTTCCACGTCGTGTACCCGCACCAGGTGGCAGCCCGCCAGGGTCGCGGTCGCCACGGTGGCCAGCGTGCCGTGGAGCCGCTCCGGCTCGGGCCGGTCAAGTATCATGCCCAGCATTGATTTGCGTGAAGTGCCCACCAGCAGGGGGTGGCCCAGGCTGTGGAACTCGTGCAGGCGGCGCAGCAGTTCCAGGTTGTGCTGCAGCGTCTTGCCGAAGCCGAACCCCGGGTCCAGCACGAGGGCCTCCGGCGGCACGCCGCGGTCGACGGCGACCTCGACC
>PUMJ01000078.1 GCA_003551305.1 Candidatus Brocadiaceae bacterium | reverse complement strand
TGGACATGTGGGTCTACGGAGATGACGAGATGGGCACCACGGAGTTCATCAAGTTCGTCGACTTGAACATGGACGGCAAATGGGACAAGAAAATCGATGCCGGTCTGTATCTGTGGTTTGACGGGGAGTGGGTTGAAGCACGACAAAGAGCTGAGAGTTTCGTTGCGCAGATAGACGGCCAGTGGCATGAAGTGGCTTTCCAGGAGGGAATCTGGGAAAAAGGTGAGGTTCACACGGAGGCTGTCCCCTGACGCGGACATCGTCCCTGACCTCAGGGCACAAATGGCATGACGGACGGCGCCGGGCCGACCTGCAGGATCTCTGACCGGAAGGTCGGCGGGGCCGGCAAGGGCGAATGACGGTATAGGCCCTTTCTGGCGTATCTATCCGTAACGTTTGTCCACACGCGGGGGCTCACCCCTGATATCAGCGAAGAAGCGAAAAGCTGGTCTAACCAGTTGGAGGGTAGATAAGTGCTTAACTCACACGAAAGCCGTGGTCAGGGCGTCGTTCCGTTCACTGTTTGCGGACCTCTGTGCCTGGGCCTCGTGCTGTTCATTGTGGGCGCTGCCCAGGGGTGTGCTCGCGAAGCTCAAGATGCGCGCCGCCAGCGACAGGAGGCTATTAGCGACCTTGAGGAAGATGTGCGTGATTTCCCGGATGAGGTGTTTCTGTGGCAGAACCTCGCTCGACTGTACCGGGAGGAGGGACGTCTCGTGGCGGCTGAGGACGCCGTAGAGCAAGCGGTCAAGTTGGCTCCAGATGATCCGTTGACCTGGATCGTACATGGCGATGTCCATAAGGCCATACTGGACCATCCTGATCTTCGGGCTCGACAGAGAGTAAAGGGTGAACTGAGGCAGGCTGCCGACCGGCTCATGGAACTCTGTGACGAGAACAGAATGATGGCGGAAGCTGATCTGGCGATGGCAGGTTTGGCCTCCGCGTGGGATCTATATCGCCGCGTCGGGTTGTTCTGTCAATCGGAGAAGGCCTATGCACGTGCAGAAATGTTCTTTGAGGAGATCCTCCCTTTGACTGATCGAAGCCGGGAGTACGGGGCAACCCTTTCGTATGAAATGCTGCAGAGCCGGCGGGCTTCCTGGCTCAAAATCGCCACTTCTTCGCTCGACTCATTGGAAGAGTGACAGACACAAGGCCAGAACACCGCCCGGTGGTGATGCTTACGCCATTTGCAGACCTCACCGGCACTGCGGCAGATGGAGTATCCGGATCTTGCATGGGCCCCGCGGCCCGGCCGCATCAGCAGCGTGCGACGTGAGGACGGCGACGTGATATACTACGCCTACGATGAGGCCGACAGGCTGACCGGTGAACAGTGGTACGATGAGCAGATGACGCCCCTCTACGCCTTCCAGTGGGACTACGACGCGGCCGGAAACCGGACCTACGAGAGCCGGGACGGCCAGGAGACTTACTACACCTACGACGCGGGCAACCAGTTGACCACCACGCAGGGCCCCGCAGGCTGGAGCTACTTCTCTTACGATGCCGACGGCAACTGCATGGAATGCCACGGGCGCGGCGCCTATTTCATTGGGCCTTGCCAAAAGTGCTGTACCAAACTCTACGTCTTGGGTAGTACGGAGTGGTGCGAGTGTGTTGACGCCTGTGAAAAAGCCCGAGGGCAGAACCATCCCTTGACTGATCGCCGAATTGCGTGAGAGCCATGGAACAAGACGAATCCTGCGAAAGAGCCGCGATGTCCGAACGTCAGATACTGCTTCGGAGGATTGCCTCAGGCGCTTTCGAAGTGGTGGTGCTCGCATGGGTACCGGTGTTCGTCTGGATTTACCTGCTCGGCGGATTCGCTATGGCCGGTTGGCCACCTATCTGGGTCGCGGGTCTGCTTTCCATCACCCTTTATTGTGTGATGATCGGCTACATATTCCTGAGAGACTGGTTGTTCGGTAAGGGGGGAGTGTTCAGAGCGCTGTTCGGTCTGTGGGTGGTGGACAGGAAGTCCGGGAGGGGAGTTAGCCTCGCGCAGTCGCTGGCCAGAAACAGCGTGTTTGGCGTGCCGGCAATCTTTGCACTCTGGCCCCTCTTGCACTACGTCCCGGTGGTGAGCTCATGGGATACGTGGGGTATGGTGGGCTTTTTCGGCCTGGTTGGGGTTGAAGGGCTGGCCCTCGTCATCAGTCATGGTCGGTATCGACTGGGCGACTTCCTGGCCAAGACTGAGGTGCGTCAGATGGAAGGCTCAATTACGCACAAAAGGGCCAGACTCGCTGTCGTGTATCTGCTCCTCATTCTCGTTGCGGGCTTCGCAGGGTCTATTGTGACTGTCGTCTTTTTCTACCTCGTAGGACCGTGGTAAGGACATACTCGTTGCAATGAGGTCGACAGGCTGACCGGTGAAGACTGGTACGATGAGCAGATGACGTCCCTCTACGCCTTCCAGTGGGACTACGACGCGGCGGGCCAGCTTGTCCAGAGCCTCAGCGGCGGCGCCCACACCTACTTCTCTCACGATGCCGACGGCAACTGCACCGCCATCCAGGAGCCGGGCGGCACGACCCCTGGCCTCCTTCGAGTACAGCTACGATGCCGGAAGCCGCATCAACAGCGTGCGACGTGCGGACGGGAACGTGGAAAGGCGGGGCGCTTGTGCAGAGGATGGGTTTGCTGAAATGGTTCCAAAGGGCCTCTGCGGCGGGTGCTGACACAGCGCTGTTATGATGTGAGGAGCGGAGCTCATGTTGCGGAAAGGTGTGCGAATAGCGCTGATGGTGGGTTTTGTGCTTGCCTGCATGTTCCTGGGCTACATTGCGGGACTTATCCCGGCCTACGTTATAGACTTGCGTCTATATGCCTATCGATTCGGACGTCTGCCGTTATGGGCCGAGTATCTGTCAGGTTTACCGGCCGCGATCGCCGCGGGCGTGCTGGCCTTTTTCTTGCTTCGCGCTTCGCGCCGCCGGGGGCGTTACCTGATGCCCACCTTCTGCCTGACTTCTTCCATGGTTGCGCGGGCGATGGCGCGGCAGCGGGCGGCGCCTTCGTCCATGAGTTCCCGGACGCGCTCGGGGTGCGCGGCGAGTTCGGCGTAACGGGCGCGGATGGGGTCGAGTTCTTCGTTCATGTTGCGGGCCAGGCACTTTTTGCAGTCTATGCAGCCGATGTCGGCGGTGCGGCATCCATCGGCGGACCACTCGATGTCTTGCGGGGGTGAGAAGACCCGGTGCATGGTGAAGATGTTGCATATCTCCGGGGTGCCGGGGTCTGTGCGGCGCACTCGCGCGGGGTCCGTGGCGGCGGTGCGCAGCTTCTCCCATACCTCGCCCTCATCGTCCAACAGGGAGATGTAGTTGTCCAGGCTCTTGCTCATCTTGTCCTTGGCGTCCAGGCCCATCAGGCGGGGCACGTCGCTGAAGAGGGGTTCGGGTTCGGGGAAGGTGTCGCCGAACTGGGTGTTGAAGCGGCGGGCGACCTCGCGGGCGAACTCCAGGTGCTGGGTCTGGTCGTCGCCGACGGGGATGACCTCGGCCTTGTAGAGCAGGATGTCGGCGGCCATGAGAACGGGGTAGGTGAACAGGCCGGCGTTGATGTGGCCGCTGACGCGTTCGCTCTTTTCCTTGAACTGTGTCATGCGGTTCAGGTCGCCCATGGCGGCGCAGTTCATCAGTATCCAGCAGAGTTCGGCGACCTCGGGCACGTGGCTTTGGACGAAAAGGCGCGAGCGCTCCGGGTCGAGCCCGGCGGCCATGTTCAGCACAAAGGTGTCAAAGATGCGTCGGCGCATCTGGTCCGGCTCGTAGGGGACGGTCATGGCGTGCAGGTCCACGACGCAGAAGGTGCAGTCGTATTCGCCGAGCATGTTGGCCCAGGTGCGGATCGCGCCGGCGTAGTTGCCGATGTGGACGATGCCGCTGGGCTGTATGCCGCTGAAGACGGTCTTCCTGCTGTGGCTGGTCTTGCCGTCTGTGGGTGTTTCAGTCATTGGTAGCTCCCGGATGGTGTGCAGGCGCAGGGGCTGCCTCGGATTCGCAATCGGGGGCCCGTCTCCTAGGCAGGCAGGTCAGGGGTGTGGACGACGTGGTTCCGCCCGCTCAGGCTGCGGGCCCGCGCCAGGGCCAGGCGCTGCACCAGAGGACGAGGGCGGAATCTGTGTGCAATTGTCGTCGGCTCATGATATGGCGGATTATAGCCAGGGAGGTGGTTTCTGTCAAAGTTCGGGAAGTGGGGCCCGTGGGCATGGGCGGTCGGTCGGGCTGCGGGCGGCTTCTGCGTTGGACGCCACCGGCCCGGTCTGTTTATACTTCACTTCCGCGGTGTGGCGCGCGGTCTCGCGCGCGTTCATGCACTCATGCCATACTGTTTTTCTCGGACGGAGCGGGTCATGCAGGACTCATATGCCTTGCCGCGGCTTCGCAGGCTGCGGTCGGACGCTTACGCGTGGCGGGCCCAGGCGCCCGCCCTGTTGAAGGTGATGCTGGCTTTTGGGATGGCGGCGCTGACGGGGCTGGCGGCGCAGTTGCGCGTGCCGCTGCCGTTCAGTCCGGTGCCGGTGACGGGTCAGGTTTTCGCCGTGCTGCTGGCGGGTGTGCTGTGTGGCCCGCTCTACGGCGGGCTCAGTCAGTTGTTCTACCTCGGGCTGGGGGCGGCCGGAGTGCCGTGGTTCGCGGGGCTGAGCGGCGGGCTGGGCGTGATTGTCGGCCCCACGGGCGGCTACCTGGTGGGCTTCGTGGTGGCGGCCGAGTTCATAGCGCGTGTCACCGAAGGCCGGCCGCGGGCGCGCAGCTTTCCGCTTCAGCTCGGCGTGATGTGCGCGGGGGTGGGTCTCATCTACCTGTTCGGGGTGGTGCAGCTTGCGCTGTTCACGGGCTTCAGCGCGCGGCAGGCGCTCCTGGCCGGCGCCGTCCCGTTCGTGGTCTCCGACCTGGTCAAAGCGTGGCTTGCCGCCGGGATCAGCACGGCGCTGTTGCCGAAGGACGCCGATGATGAACCACGTCCCCCGCAGTGACGGCCCGGAGGGCCTGGTCCTGCGCGGCCATCACCTGTTGTGCGTGCTCGGGTTTCGCGGGCTGGGTTACGCGCCGCGGTTCGTGGCCAACATGAACGCCATTGTGGATTCTTACTTCGGGGAGCCCTCGCCGACGGTGCGCGTGGTGGCGTCGGCGGACGACATCTGCGCGGCCTGCCCGCACCGGGTGGGCGAGAGTTGCGCCCTGAGCGAATCCTCAGACGAGTGCGTCCGGGCCAAAGATGAAGCTGTCCTGCGGCTCCTGGGCCTGGAGCCGGGGGCGCGCCTGCCCGCCTCCGCGCTGCGCGAACAGGTTGCGGAGAGTATCTTCCCTCTCACGCTGGAGACCCTGTGTGCCGACTGCCGCTGGCACGCCCGAGGGTACTGCGGGGAGGGGCTCGCGGCTCTGCGCGCACACGGGGGGCGAGCCCACCGATGAGCCTCCTTCCCCCGGGCTGCGATGCGGTCGTTCAGGTGGTCGGCCCTTCCTACCTGGACGAGATCGTGGAGGTGGAGGGGGCCCTGTGCAACCCGGAATGGGTAGAGCAGGCGTTGCTGCACCGGAGCGCTCCCGCGCGCATTGATTACAGCCGCACGGAAGCGGCGCGGCGGCCGCTGGAGGAGCGCGGCGTCTTCCTGCAGGTGGAGTCGCCCGGGGGGGACTGCATCCGTGTGCTCGACACGGGCTCCACCCGCGGACGGTTGCTGCGTGTCAAGGAGGAGAGGCTGTTCGACGCCACGTCTCTGGGTCTTTCGGCCGGGGCAGACGCGCCACCGCTGCGCACCGAGGTGTCCCTGCTGGGGACGCGACTTCAACTCGGGGGCATGGGCGCGGGCTACGCGCTGGCGCTGGACGGGCGGCTGGTGCTGCCCATCGGGGGCGCAGAGGACCGCCCGGACCAGGACGGCCGGACGCTGTGCGAGATGCTGGACGGGTGCGGCATCGCGTACGGACCGGTGTTTGTGCCGGGCGCCGCCACTGACCTGACCACGCTGCTGTGGAGTTCGGCCGGGGACAAGCTGCCCGTGGGGCGCCGCAGCGCCTGCTACGCGGTCACGGCGGAGCGCCTGCTGGAACACACCGCGCCCGCTGACGTCCACATCGTCACGTCCCTGCCCTGTGGCACGGCCCTCCGCGTGGCGCGTGCCCTGAGCGGGTGGAAGATGTTCACCCCGTCGCTGCGCAACGTGCAGGAGGGCGGCCTGGAGGAAGTGGCCGGGGCGGTTGATGCGATGAGCATGAACCGTACAGAGTGGGGAAGACGGGCGGACGGGGAGGCATTGCGGACGCGCTGTCCGCTGGTGGTGGTGACGCAGGGGGAGCAGGGGGCCGCCGTCTCCTTCCGGGACGAGGCCGGGCAACCGCGATGGACAGAGGTCCCGGCGGCCCGCCCCCCCGGCGGCGTGCAGGACGCCAACCACGCCGGCGAAGCGTTCACGGCGGGATTCCTGGGCGGGCTGCTGGCGCGGATGAGCGTTGCGCAGTTGCGCCGGGGCTGCTATGTTGAGAGCGTCGTGCGCGGGGCCGCCCGGGAGGGCTGCCTGAGCGCGGCGCTGGAGTTGACGATACGCGAGATGCGGTTTCCGGAGAGGGCCCAGGTGTTGAAGCTGCGGGACAGCACGCCCGCTCCGGCTGGCGGAGAGCACGAGAAGCAGGGAGGATGAACAGCATGAAGGGTCTGGCGAGGTGTGCGATGGTTGTGGCGGTTGCTGTTGCGGGGCTGGCGACTGGCGCTGCCGCCCGGGCTGGCGAGATGACGCCCACGGTGGTCGGCCACGGCTACATCTGGTGGGAAGGGGAGCACGCTGTTGAACACAACTTCGGCCCGCCCGACGATTTCATGCAGGAGGGCGTGGAGGGTTTCCTGTCGAACGACGATTGGCTGGCCGTCAGCCGGTCGCCGGCGCCGGCAGGGGGCCTGACGGCGACCTGGCGCATTGAGGTGCCGGAGGGCGGCACGTACGACCTGTGGGCGCGGGTCGGCTACCGGCCCTGGACGGGGAACCTGTGGCGTTTCAACGGGGACGAATGGCGCGAGGCGCGCTCCGACCACTCCTTCTGGCAGACGGTGCACCACGCCCGGTGGCGCCCTACGTCCTGGACGCGATTCGGCAAGGTGGAACTGGAGGCGGGCGAGCACACCTTCCAGGTGCGCTTCCCGGAAGGCTCAAACGCGCACCAGGGCTTCGATTGCTTCATCCTGGCGCAGCGCCCCTTCGTGCCCCTGGGCCGCTACCGGCCGGACGAGGACATCCCGGCCCCTGACGAGGCGGCCGACTCGGAGCCGGCTTGGTGGCCATTCCAGCCCGAGTGGCACCCGGGCGAGGAGCCGGCGCTCGACCTCTCGGACATGAACGAGCCGGTCGGCTCGCGCGGGTACGTGGAATTGCGCGACGGCGACCTTTACTTCGAGGACGGGACACCGGTGCGCTTCTGGGGTCCCAACGTCGGTTACCACCAGGGACGCGCCATCTACATGACCCACGAAGACGCGGACGCGTTCGCCGACTACATGGCCCGCCTTGGCGTCAACGCCGTGCGGCTGCACGTCATGCACAGCGCCAACAGCCTGATTGACGACACGCGCGACGACACGCAGCATTTCGACGAGGACCGGCTCGACAGGCTGGACTACCTGGCGGCGGCGCTGTTCGAGCGTGGCATCTACGTGAACCTCGACCTGATGTATCACCGCATGTTCAAGGAGGGGGACAACATAGACGAGGAGCTGGTCGGCACGGGGACGCGGAACGATTACAACGTGAACTGGGCGGCCGGCAGCGCCGCGCTGTTCCACCCGCGCGCCATCGAGCTGAACCGCGAGCTCTACCGCAAGTTCCTGGACCGGGTGAACCCCTACACCGGCCGCCGGTGGATGGACGAGCCGGGCATGGCCATGCTGACCATTCAGAACGAGCAGTCCATCTTCTGGGGCACGACGAACATTCACAAAGGCCGGCCGCGCCAGATACTGAACGAGCTGTACACCGAGTGGCTGCGTGACCGCTACGGTTCCCAGGCGTATCTAAGGCAGGCATGGCAGGTCGAGGGTCAGCAGTCACCTTTCTCGCCGGGGGAAGACCTGGACGCCGGCATCATCGAGGTGGGGCAGGTGGGTGTGCAGTCCGCCCCTCACCTGCGCAAACGCGGCCTGGACCAGTTGCGCTTCCTCTATCACGTCGAGACGGAGTTCTACTCCGACACCATCGAGGCGATGAGGGAGTGGGGCGTCAGGTGCCCCATCATCACGTCGAACTGGAGAGGCGCCGGGGAGACCACCCGGCTCGTGATCCAGGCGTCGGCGCTCGGCGAGATTGTGGACCGCCACTACTACTCCGGTGGTGTGATGCTGCTGGACAGGATAGGGCAGGGCACCCTGCGCGCGGCGTTCGACCGGGTGGCCGGGCGGGCGTTCGGCGTTTCCGAGTGGAATGCCGGCACGGACGGCAGCACCTCACCCGAGGTGATACCGCTCGTGGCCACGATGAGCGCGTTCCAGGGGTGGGACGCGATGTATCAATTCTGCGTGACCTCGCCCACGTGGGAGACCTGGCTGGGCGGGCTGCGCATCGTGCCGGCGCACTACGCGCTCTACCCGGTGGCGGCCATGATCTTCCGCCGGGGCGACATTCGGCCCGGCGACCTGGTGTTCGAGCGGCGCCGCGACCCCGACACCCAGTTCAGCTTCGAAAGCGACCGGCGGGGCGCGCCGCTTGAGGCCATGGCCGTCGGCCGCGTGCAGAACCGTTACGTGGACGAGCCCACCGATGACTTGCTCCGCTCGGACCTGATCGAGCGGCTCTGGGACCGCGAGGCGGGCTCAGTGACAGCGTCGACCGGCGAGTTCGAATGGCGCTACGGCGAGAACTGGATGCGTCTGGATGCCGAGCGGACCCAGGGCGCCTTCGGGGCGCTGGCCGGCCGCCGCATTACCTGCCCCGACGTCGAGGTCGAGACGCCCAACGAGTTCTGCGCGGTCATCGTCACAAGCCTCGATGGGGCGGCCATTACGGATTCAGAGCGCCTGCTGGTTTCTGCCGTGGGGCGCTCGCGCAACCTGCCCGCTCCGCCGCCCGATGCGGAGGGGCGTGACCGGAGCGTGCCCCCCTGCTTCATGGAACCCGTGACGGGTTCCGTGCTCATAGACACCGAACTGGACACGGTCTATGCCCTGGACGTCAACGGGTACCGCGTGGGGCAAGTGCCCGCCCGGCGCGTGGGCGGCAGGCTGCAGTTCCAGATGGAGGGCGCACCGCAGGTGCTCTACTACGAGGTGACCCGGTAGGCGTGGCGGTCAGGCCGGGCTGACTGAGCGGAGGAAGTCGAACCAGGGGTCGAAGCCGGTGCCGTGGGTCGCGGAGGTCTCGAAGACCCGGATGCCCGGCCGCACGTGGCGGGCGTCCGCCTTGACCCGCTCCAGGTCGTAGGGGCAGTGCTCGGCCAGGTCCACCTTGTTGATGAACAGGGCGTCGGCGCGCACGAACAGGGCGGGGTACTTGCGGACCTTCTCGTCCCCTTCCGGGATGCTGAGCACCGCGACCTTGATGTTCTCCCCCAGGTCGAACGCCGACGGGCAGACCAGGTTGCCCACGTTCTCTATGAACAGGAAATCAACGGCGTCCAGGTCCATCTCGGCGATCGCATCGGCCACCTGGGCGGCGTTCAGGTGGCAGCCTCCGCCTGTCTCGATGGCGTGTGCCGCGATACCGCAATCGGCTATCCGTTCGGCGTCCAGGGCCGTCTTGACGTCCCCTATGACGGCGGCGAAGCGGCCGTTGAAGTGGCGGGCGGTGTATTCCAGTATGGACGTCTTGCCGCAGCCGGGCGAGCCGATGATGTTCATCGCAAAGACGCCGTGTGCGGCGAACGCCTGCCGGTTCCGCGCGGCGACGGCGTCGTTGCTCTCGCGTACGGAGCGGTTCAGGTCAACTTTGCTCATCTGCAACCTCCACGTGGCGGATCGTCAGGTCCGTGCCCCCGATGAACTCCCGGTCGAATCCCTCGCACTCGGGGCAGGGCCCGAAGACGTCCTCCGGCTCATACTCGGCGCCGCACCCGCACCGGGCGCGGGCGGGCACCGGCGTCATCTCGACCCGCGTGTGCGGCAGCCCCTCCTGGTCGAGTACGATGCGCATGCAGAACTCGAGCGCCTCCATGTTCACCGAGGAGAGCGCGCCGACCTCCAGGGCGATGCTCACGACGGCGGAGGAGCGCACCTCGACGGCGTCGAGCGCCGTCCTGACGATGTCCTGGCAGAGGGCGAGTTCATGCATCGGGGACGCACCGGTTCAAGCACTTCATTATACTGGCAGCAGGACTCGAGCGCATGCGCCGGGCCGTCTCATGCGAACTCGCGCAGGATGGCGGCCACGTACTCCTCTGTGCGCGAGGCCAGCGTGGGGGACAGCTCCAGGCCCGGTTCGGTGCTCTCCGGCTCGATGCCGAAGAGGATGACCTCATCGGGCCGTTCGCCCAGCTCGCGGGCCAGCTCGAGGGTCTCCATCAGGTCCTGTCCGTGCAGGGTCATCCGGAAGCGTTCTTTGCGCGAGCGGACCTCCCGGGGGGTGAAGCGCCGGAGCGCGCCCGGCGGCTCGTCCATGAAGGCGCAGTCGATGAAGATAACGCGCTGGTAGCCCGGCATGGTGTGCAGCACACGCAGCCCGGCTGTGCCCATGTCGACGAAGTCGCAGTCGCCGGCGCCGCCCATGCGCTCACGAAGGCGTTCCACCAGCAGGGGGCCGACCCCCTCGTCCGTCATCAGGGGGTTGCCCAGGCCGATAACGAGGGTCTTGCCCACGGCCGGCTGTGCCTCACTCGAAGCGGACGTCCAGATAGTGGGTGGAGCAGGAGATACACGGGTCATAGGCGCGCACGAGCATCTTGAGCAGCCTTTCGGTCTCTTCCTGCCCGCTGGGCAGCACCTGGGGCACCAGCGCTTCGAAGTCGTGCTGGATGTTGCCGTGGTTCTGGCCGGTGGGGATGCAGATGTTGGCGCTGGTGCAAAGCCCGTTCTCGTCGAAGGCGTAGCGGTGGAACAGGATGCCGCGCGGTGCCTCAACGCATCCGGCGCCCTCACCGGCCCTGGGTTCGACCTGCGGCTTCTCCGGTTCGATGCCGGCTTCCAGCAGCTCGTCGCAGAGCTGTATGCCGTCTTCGACGGCCTGGACGGCTTCCACCACCTGGGCAACGCTGTTCATGTAGGGGTTGCAGCAGCCCTTCTGCAGGCCCAGGGTCTTCGCTGTCTCGGCGGCCAGCGGCGTCAGGTATTCGGCGTTGAGGTTGAAGCGCGCCAGGGCGCCGACGGCGAACGAGTCCCGGTGCCATCGCGTCCACTTGGAGGTGGACTGCGGCGAGACGTACTCGTTGACGACGGATTCGAACTGGTCAACAGGCACGGTTCTATTCGTGTCGGTGCTGCCGATCTCGCCGTGGTAGAGGGCGTACTCCGGCGGGTTGACCAGAGCGATGTACTCCGTTTCGCGTTCGAAGTCCGGAAGCTCGCCCGCAAGGCTCGCTACCACTTCGGCAAGGGTCTTCAGGTCGGGGACGATGCCCTCCAGCCGCTCCCGCAGCCCGCGCAAATCGTCCTCCGTGGGCAGCATGCCGAAGCCGCCGGGGCGGATGCTGACGGGGTGGGTCATCCGGCCCCCGATCAACTCCATCCATTCGTTGCCGAGCCTGTGGATGCGGATGACCGTCTTGACCACGTCGGGGTGCGAGGAGACCAGAGGCACAACCGACGGCACGCCCAGCAGGTCGGGGGCCACCAGGTAGCCCACGTGCAGGCTGTGGCTCTCGAGCTGCTCGCTGTGCTGCAGCAGCCTGCGCACCCGGTCGGTCTGCTCGGAGACCTGAATGCCCATAGCGCTTTCGATCGCCTTGATGGCGGCCAGGGAGTGGGTGACCGAACAGATGCCGCAGATGCGGCTGGCGATCGTCTGGATGTCCATGAAGCTGCGGCCGCGCACCATCGCTTCGAAGAAGCGAGGCGCCTCGGGCACCTGCCACTCCACCTTCTTGATGGTGCCGTCATTGGCCTTGACGACAATGTTGCCGTGGCCTTCGACACGCGTGATGTGATGGACGTTGATGTCAACGCTCTCAGGCATTTGTCGGTTCCTGTTTGCTGTTGAAGAGTTTGAGCTTGCTCTGAAGGTCCTCGACTGTCAGGTCGTATTCCTCCATCACGTCCCGTGCGGCCTGCACGTTCGGCTCCGGCGCATAGCCGCGGCAGCCGAAGCACCAGAGCCCGCCGGAGGGGCAGGGCGCGTTGCAGCCGGCGCGTGTGACCACGCCCAGACAGATCTCGCCGTACTCGTAACGGCAGATGGTGCCGCGCTGTTTGCACTCGACGCAGACCGGGTAATCGGGGATGACGGGCTCCTTGCCCAGGGCCAGCGACTTGACGATGTGGGTGAACTCCTTCTTATCCATCGGGCAGCCGTGGACGTAGCAGTCCACCTCGACGACCTCGTCCGCCCCTTTGGTCATGGCCGTGTCCAGGTGGGGCATGTCGGCGGCGTCGCCGTAGACGCAGCGTTTGACCTCGTCCAGCTCGAAGTTGTTCTTCAACTTGTTGACCCCGCCGATCGTGGCGCAGGCGCCGAGGGCCACCAGAATGTCGGCCCTGTCCCGAATGGCGCGTAGACGTTCTTCATCCTCAGGGCGGGTGATGGAGCCTTCGATGAGCGCGATGTCGTAGTCATCGTCCTTCTCGGACATGGCTTCCCGCCAGGTGACGGGCTGGACGACGGAGATGAGGTCCAGCAACTCCTCTTCCAGGTTGACTATCTGGAGCTGGCAGCCCTCGCAGCATGCAAAGTCGAAAATGGCAACTTTTGGCTTGCTCATTTACTGGATGGCCTCCCTGACTTCTTCGATCTCGCCCAGGTTGAACACCGGTCCGTCCTGGCAGACGTAGATGTTGTTGACCTGGCAGTGTCCGCACTTGCCGAGCCCGCACTTCATCCGCCGCTCCAGCGAGACGTAGATGCCGTCGGCCGTCAAGCCCATCTCGTAGAGGTCCCAGATGACGAATTTGTACATCACGGGCGGACCGCAGACGATGGCCGCCGTGTTGCTGGCGTTGACATGAACTTTCGGCAGGAGTGTGGTGATGACGCCCACGTTGCCGCTCCAGCTCTCGTCGCCTTTGTCCACCGTCTGGAGGACTTCGACGTCGTCCCGCTCTTCCCAGGCCGCCAGTTCATCGGTGAACAGCCGCTCAGCCGGCGACTTGCAGCCGAACAGGATCTTCACGTCCCCGTAGTCGTCCCGGTTGTCCAGCACGTAATGGATGGCGGAGCGAACGGGCACCAGACCGATGCCGCCGCAGACGAACATTATGTCCTGGCCCCTCAGGCCGTCCTCCACGGGAAAGCTGGTGCCGTAGGGCCCGCGGATGCCGACCTTCTCCCCGGCCTGGAGCCGGTGGATGCCGGAGGTGACGTTGCCCACCTGCCGAACCACCATCTCGAACGAGCCGTTCTTTGTCGGGGACGAAGAGATGGAGAAGGGTGCCTCCCCGTAGGCGGGCAATGAGAGCTCGACGAACTGGCCGGGCATGTGGCCCAGTTCGCGCCCCGAGGCGAGCTTGAACTCCAGGAAGCGTTCCAGCTCGGTCATGGGCTCGGACTTCAGCACCGTGGCCGGCTCGGGCACGTACAGGTCCTTATCGCTTGTGGAATTGCACGAGCAACTCATCACTCGTCCTCCAGAAGGCGGTTGTAAACGGTGACGGGATTGGCGATGTTGGCCACGCAGGCCGAGATGCACCGCCCGCATCCGACGCAGGCGCACTCACCGATCATCTCGGGCACGTACTTGCCCTTACGGTAGTAGCGGTGACGGTAGCGGTCGGCCCTGTCGCCGCGGAAGTTGTGCCCCCCGGCCACTCCGGCGAAGGAAGCCAGCATGCAGCCGTCCCATGCCCGCTTGCGCTCGCCGCTCTGCAGGTCCCACTCCACGTCGTCCTGCACGTCGAAGCAGTAGCAGGTCGGGCAGCAGAGGTTGCATGAGCCGCAGGAGAAGCAGCGTTCGGCCATCTCTTCCCAGACCGGGTGGTCGTAGCTTTTTTCCAGCAACTCGGGCAGGTTGTTGGGAAACATCTGCAGCTCGTGCCGGCGCAGCAGGCGGTTGTTGGCGTGCCAGACCTCGCGGCGAGCCCGCAGGTCCCCGTCGGTGGCGTCCCGGGACTGCTCCATCAGGTCGGCCAGCTTCTCGCCTTTCTCGGTGCGGTAGTCGGCCAGGTAGCTGTCACCCACCTTGGTCAGCAGGATGTCGAAGCCTTCTTTGACGTGAGCCGTGCCCATGCAGCCGGCGAAGCAGTTCTCCGAGACGTTCTGCACGTCGCAGGCGACCACGGTGGCCTGCTCCCACCGGCTCATGTAGTGGGGGTCATAGTTGTCGCGCGACCAGATCTCGGCCATCTGGTTCAGCGCCACCATGTCGTACGGGTGGACGCCGAACAGCACGAAGGGGTCGTCATCCACGACGCTCTCATGCTCGATGCCGCGGTAGCGGACCAGTGTCTCGATGGCGGGCTGGAAGAAGGCCTTCGGGGGTGTGTAGGCGACGTCGTGGTCGAGCCGCAGGTCCCCGGCAGCCGACAGGGGAGCGAAGGCGAACTTATCGTCCTTGGCCTGGATGCCGATGACGCGGTTGCCCGCGATGATGCGGTCCACCCAGGCATGCAGGGATGCAGTGCTCAGCTTCCTAATGCCCATACGGCGCTCCTTTGTTGACATCAGCACTCGCTGGAATCGGCTCTGCTGGCTGCGCGATTGGATCCGCCACGGAGGGGCGTCTTCCAGCGGCGCGCAACGGAACAGGTTATGTTATGCCCGTGCCCAACCGGAGTCAAATGAACCGGACGGGCACGCGACCCTTTCTCCCTGTTGGGTCGGTCGGTTGGCGCGGAATGCGGGCCCGGCGCACAGGCTGCCGTGCGGCACGGTCCCACCCCGCGGGCCTCGGCTCGGGTTGAACGCCGTGCGCCGGGCGGGTAGGCTGGAAAGTGTCGGTGCTCCACGTGCCCGCTGATCCCCCAGGAAGGCCGGAGAAGATATGGCGAAAACGATTCTGTTCAGTCCGCCTGACGAGACCGTTGACAACAGCATCGGGGCGCGCCAGTACATGCGACGCTGTGCCCGCCGCATGAATCTGGAGCGGCGTGGGTACGCGGATGGCGACGACATCCTTACGGGACTGCAGCAGGCCGACTCCGTGGCCGTGTTGACCGGCCTGAGCGCGCTCGAGCTGGAAAGCGGTTACATGGAGATGGAGCTGGACACCGTGTTCCAGCCCCAGGAGTTGCTGGGCAGATTGCGCGAGGTGCTGCCCGAGGACTTCCCCGTTATTGCCATCGTGGATGACGCCTACTCCGACTACATAACGGCCAGCTACCTGCGGGCCGGCGCCTCGGCCGTGGTGGGCACCAGCGGGGCCCTGTTCGGCGTGGTCATCTCCCGCATTCGCTCCTGGGCCGACCTTCTGCCGTTCATCAACGCCTACGAGTCGGTGCAGAAGCGGAGACCCGGGGACTGAAGGTGCCCGTCTCGGGACAGCCGTCCGATACGGGCAAGGGCGGCAGGCGACGAACCCTGGCGACACCGCGGGCGGCACCAACGGCGGGCCGCTCAGCTCAGTACCTGATGAGATAATAAAGCGTTGCGTAATCGCCCCCGATGGCGAACTGCAGCCCTTCCGGCTGCCTGTCAACAGGCAGCAGGACTTCGGTCTCGCCTCCGGCGTGGTCCAGCGCCCGCACCGTCGGTCGGCCATCGCGTTTCAGGGTGATGGTGGCTTCGACCGGCTCCAGCAGGATGGGAGCCCGGCCCACCTCCAGCAGTTGGGTTCGGTCATCGCTGTAGACCATGCCTGTGTTCTGCGCCCGCGCGACGGCGGTCACGAGGATGGAGCGGGAGTCCGCGAGGCCCTGCTCCGGCTCCAGGGCCGTCACGAACAGGCTGGCGAACTCGGTCTGAGGTTCGATGATCACGTCGCTGAGCGTGAGTCGCTTACCCGCCGCGAAGCCGACAACGGCCTGCGTGCCGGCCGTGTCCACTGTGAAGTAGCCGCGCTCCGAGCAGTCCCACACGAGTTCACCCGTGCCGGCGGTGGCTCTCAGCCCCTCGGCGGCCCGCCATGAGGCGGGCTCGGCAAATTCGTGCTCTTCCGGCTCCTGGCAGAAACGCACGAGCACCCGTCCTGCCGCCAGGGCGTCTCGGGGCACAGCGCCGCCGAAGCGCTTGACGTCGCCGTGCTGTTCGACGGTCTGCTCGACGCCGGTCCGGCCCTTCTCCAGCTCTGACAGGGCGAGCTTGAGTATGGCCACGGGTTTGCCTTCGCTGACGTCTCCCCGGAACACCATGCGCGCCAGCGCGGGGTACTGTGCCAGTTGGGTCGGGGAGTCCACGTTGTAGACCCAGGGGGCCTCTATGGTGGGCGTCCAGTCGGCGTAGTTGGTGGCGAAGGAGTAGGAAGCGTCCCATCCCTGCAGGCCGAGTCCGTAGACGGCGACGATGGGCGGCCCCTCCGCCACCCACTCGTTGGGTATCAGGCTCATCCATTCGGAGAGGGCAAAGGGGCGGTCCTCGAGCTGCTGCATGCCGGAACCGAGCAGGCCGGAGCCGGGATTCTCGACCATGGCGCCCGTGGCGACCTTGCCCGGGACGAGCTTGTGGCCCGTGGAGCCGCCGAAGTAGTTGTGGCGGTCTATGAAACCGACCAGCGCGTCGGAGCGCAGGTTCAGGACGTGGGGCAGGCCCGAGCCCGCCTGCCAGCAGGACCCGATGAGCGGGCCGCGGTAGCCGGTTTCCCGGATGCACTCGGCGAAGCGCGCGTAGAAGCGGTTCTGCGTCTCATGAAGGAAGAGCGCCTGGTCCACCAGCCGCGCCCGCTCGGGGTTGTCCTCGGTCAGCACGTGTGGAGCATAGTGCTCGTGGCAGGGGGCGGGGTAGATGCTCTCCTCCTCCAGGCTCTCCCCGTGCAGCGCCTCCCGTCCCCAGGCTTCCTCCAGGCGTTCCTGGTTTCCGTACCGCCTCCGGAGCCAGGCGCAGAACATCGCGCACATCAGGCGCCGGTAGGTGGGGCAGTGCTCGACGGCGGCCTCGGTGGCGCCCCAGAAGATGTCGTCCTCGTTCTGCATCTCCACGAAAGCCAGCGCCGGGTCCTCCGCGTAGCAGAGGCCTGTGTAAGGGTTGCGGTGCTCCAGCAGCCTGACCACGAGCTGCTGGTGGATCTCCTGCAGGTCGCGCGCGAAGTTCACCAGGCCGTGGTCTCCCCAACCTTTCGCCTCGTTCCAGGAGGCGATCTCCTCGTAGGCGACCAAGTTGTCGGCCTCTCCTGGCCGGATGCGGTGCCAGAAGATCGGCGACCATCCGTAGTAGATGCCCCGGTCCCTGAGTTGCTTGGCGAAGTAGTCCATCCTGTCCAGCTTCTCGGGGTCCATCGTGGTCGAGTCGTCCCCGCCCAGGGCGATGCCGGCCTCCCCCCGATAGGTGAACTTGTGGAAGCGGACACAGTTGATGCCGTATTTGGCCAGCTTGCGGGCCCAGCGTTCGGCGGTCGCCTCTTCGCAGGCCACGCGGGCGTTGCAGATGTTGGCGCCCCAGAACTTGACGGGCCGGCCGTTCTCGAAGGCGAAGTGCCCGTCCTGCATGCGGACGAACCCGTGCTTGCCGGCCGGAGCGTCCAGCCAGTCCCCCATGTCTATCGGGCTGGGGCTGAAGTCCTCGTCCGGCGCGAATGCAAACCAGTTCGCCGTGTCAGCGGCGCTCAGCGCCAGGCCGACTACCACGCACAGCATCAGGGCCGGGATAAGAAACATCGTCGTTCTCCTTTTCGGAACGTGTTGCCGCCAACGGTTCGCCGCCTGCTCTCCGCTGCCCGCAAAACGCGCGCCCCCCGGGGTGCAACAGGCCTGCTCAGCCGGGACGCGTTTCGTTGTACCAGACGTCCACCTGGTAGTCGGTGCGGCTGTAAGGCTTGCCCACTATGTCCGGCAGCCCGTTGCCGGTCAGGTCGCCGACCTTCGCCTCGTGAGTCGGGACGCCCGTCTGGATGAGCACCTCCTGGAAGCTCCCGTCGCCGCGGTTCAGGTAGACAAACATGCGGGGGTTGGGATTCTTGCCGAGTCCCATCTCCGCGACGAAGATGTCGGGGCGCCCGTCGCCGTTGAAGTCCGCCACGGCGAGGCTGTGGGGATGGAAAAGGTCCTCTCGCAGGACGTTCGTGCGCCAGTCGGGCGGCGCGAACCAGGCCAGCCGCCCGGGGTCGCTTTCGCCCTCGCAGAGGACGACCTCCAGCCGTCCGTCGCCATCCAGGTCCGCGGGTATGACGCGCGTCATCACGAAGTCGGACGCCACGGGCTCGACGTGCCATGGCCCCCCGCCCTCTGTCGGGTGGAAGATGTGGGGGCCGCACAGGATCTCATTGCGTCCGTCGCCGTTGATGTCGGCGACGCCGACTCCCTCTATCTCGTCGTAGCCTTCCGCTATGACGTGGCAGTAGTCGGACGGCCAGGGAGAGACGCAGGGGTCGGGCGGGATGTCGTAGTAGGCGACGATGCCGCTTCCGTGCACGGGGAAGACGAGTTCCAGGTCGCCGTCGCCGTCCACGTCCCCGAACGCCTGGTCATGGTAGTTGAGGAAGCGGTCTTCGATGAGGCGGCGCGTCCAGGGCCCCGCGGGGTCTTCGGGGCACTCGAACCACCACAGGCGCCTCTCCGGCTGCTGCTGGCCGGCCACAAGGTCCGGGCGGCCGTTGCCGGTGATGTCGGCCACGGCGCCGCCGGCTTCCAGCAGGGGTGCGGCGGCCATGTCATGCCGCTGCCAGGTGGGGTTCTCGTACCAGAACAGGTTCACCTCGCCGTTGCGGCAGCCGATGATGACGTCATTGCGCCCGTCGCCGTTGACGTCCGCTATCAGTGTCACGTCGTGCAGGCAGCCGGGCGGCGACCCGTCCATCAGCTCATGTCGGAACGCCAGTTGGTGCGCAGCCATTGCCGGCCCTCCGTTGCCGGGGGCGTCACTCCCCCTCCTTGCGCACCGGGACCTGTATCTCGGTGACGTATTCCTCCGGCTCGGAGGTGTGGCCGTACATCACCTGGAACACCTCGCGGGTCGGCATGTCCTCGATGTATTCGTAACCGTTCTCGCGGATCCAGTCGAATATCTCCTCGTAGACCCGCGGGATGTCGCTGTAGGGCCCCTTGTGAACGGTGCAGGCGACGGTGACGGCCGGGAGTTCTTTGCGTTCGATATCCTCTTCTGGCTCGCATTCCTCTTCGATGGGCAGGCAGACCTCGGCGCGCTGCTCCTCTTCCGGAACAGTGCCCGGCTCGTCGTAATAGAGGCCCAGGGGCTCGGAACTGTGGGGATGGCCAACCCGCAGCTGCCAGGAGAGCAGCCGGTCCAGCTTCTTCTGCGTCTGCTCGTAGGCGCCGGTGAACGGGAGGCTCATAACTTCCATGGCGGGCACGTCCTTGACTTTGATTTCCGGCATGAACTCCTCCTGTGGGTGATGGCTCGCGGGCAAGGGGAACTTATCCTGAGACAAGGTCCTCTTCTTAGCACGCTCCGGCCGTGATGTCAAGCGGCGGAGCCCCCTGGCAGGCCATCAGGGCCCTCCCTTGCGGCTTCGAGCGCCGGCCTGGGTGCTGACGGAATCCTCGGCCGACGTGCCCTCCAGAAGGTCTTCCAGGAACGGCATATCCCGGATGGTGATGCCGAGGGCGTGGAAGCAGTCTGCTGCGACGTACATGCCGATGCGCCCAACCCCCGCCCGGAATCCGTGCTGGTCGCTGCCCGGCAGCAGTTCACATCCGAGCGAGTTGAGCACCCCCAGCGCCGACCAGAGCATCTGCAGGGGGGCCGGCAGATTGGATGAGCGCACGCGGTACTGGGTGTTGCCGTTGAGCTCGAGGGGGACGCCCAGCTCCGCTGCCGCTCTCCCGATGCGCTCGAAATCGAGCAGGAAGAACTCCTTCAGTTCCCCGGGGGTGAACTCACCGCCCGGACGCGGAGGCATCTCCGTCACCCAGGGCTGAACCTGGTGCTTGATGAGGCGCAGGTTGACCGCAGCCCGCATCGGATGGGCGATGAACGCGGGACGCCCTGTCCGGTCCGTGAACTCCCGTGTCTCACGCAGCCGCGCCACCAGGGCCTCCGTGTTCTGCTCTGGCGAGGAGGGCGAGGGGAAGGCCGCCTCGATGATGAAGAAATCCGCCAGGGCGGTAACCGTGTCGGGCACTTCTGAGAGCGCCGTTGCGGGCGGGACCTCCGGGGCAAAAAGCAGCAGCAGTTCGGGGTAGAGCGGCTGCATCCGGTCCACGTCTCGCCTGTATTCCTCCAGTCCGGCCAGGCTGGCCGGATAGTGCAGGTCGTTCCGGCCTGCTGAGGCGTTGCCCCCGAGATACCGGCCCAGATGGTCGGTGAGCCCCAGCACACGCCGTCCGCTGAGGCGGGCATGCTCGACATAATCCTCCAGCGTCGTCTCATGGTGGCGTTCTTGCCCTGCGTGGTAGTGCAGGTCCACATTGTGCACGTGCAGCTTTGATATTTCCATCGTCGTGCTCTCTGTCAGGTCGGGTTGGCCGGGTGGTTGTCGGGGCAGAGGGTAGCGTCCGGGCCGGCCTTGCTCAAGAGGAGGACATCGCAGAGGCTGTGGCGCGGGCGAATATGGTTGCAGGTACCCGGGGCGACTATACAATAAAGACATAGGGTTCACTTTGCCACCATCCTGGACTGACCATGAGGGAGCCGGACTATTACAGCATCCTGGGCGTGTCTGCGGACGCCTCCCAGGAGGATATCCGCAAGGCCTACCGCAAGCTGGCCAAAGAGCACCATCCCGACCGCCACGGCGGCAGCAAGGAGGCCGAGGAGAAGTTCAAGCGGATTTCGGATGCCTACAACGTGCTGGGCAACCCGGAGAAGCGCAAGCAGTACGACCAGTTGCGCCAGGCGGGCATGCGGGGCGGGCGCTTCGAGGACTTCAGCGAGTTCGAGGACCTTTTCGGCGGCTCTGAGAGCCATTGGCGTTCCGGCGAGGGCATCGAGTTCGAAGACCTGGGCGGGGGGCTTGGCGACATCTTCAGCCGGGTTTTCGGCGGCGCCCGCCCCAAGGGAGGCGCCGGCGCCACCCGGCAGGCGGCCGCCCGGCGGGGGCGCGACGTTCAGACATCCATCACCGTGCCCTTTGATACCGCCGTGCGCGGGGGCAAGGTGAATGTCCGTGTCCCCGGCGAGGTCACCTGCCCCGGCTGCTCCGGCTCGGGGGCGGCGCCCGGCAGCCGGTTGGATGACTGCCCGCACTGCGGCGGCAGCGGGCAGGTCCTGACCGGACAGGGCGGTTTCAGTGTGGCGCGTCCGTGTCCGTCCTGTTTCGGCCGCGGCAAGATTATCGAGCGTCCGTGCGACCGTTGCCGGGGCAGCGGCGCCATAGAGGAAAGCTCCGACGTGGAGGTCAAGATACCTCGCGGCGTGAAAGACGGCCAGAAGCTGCGCCTCGCCGGCCTGGGCGAGCCTGGTGGTGGGGGCGGTTCCAGCGGCGACCTGCTGATAGAGGTGAAGGTGGAGCCCCATCCCGAGTTCGACCGGAAGGGGCGGGACATCCACAGCAAGGTCCGGGTGGACATGGTGGACGCGGCGCTGGGGACGGAGGTGGACGTCCCTACGCTGCAGGGCATGGTGAGTGTGCGGGTGCCGCCGGGCACGCAGCCGGGACAGAAGTTGCGCATCCCCGGTTACGGGCTGGAGACTTCCGACGGGCGCAAGGGCGACCATTACGTCGAGGTCGTGGTCTCAATTCCGCGTAAGCTCAGCGACGAGCAGCGGGCACTGCTGCGGCAACTGAAGCGCGCCCCCGCCGCCGGCAAAAGGTGAATGCCCGCGCGGCCGTCCGCAGCCAGTCAACCAGAGCGCAAGGAGTGTGCAGGGAATGAACCAGGGAAAACCGCCGGGTGAACGGAACCCCTTCCAGCAGTGTCTGAGCGACTTCTACAGGATGCGGCGCGCCCTGAGGGGACGGCGCGGGGATGTCTGGCATCCCTCCACTGACGTCTACGAGACCGACGAACACATCGTCATCAAGGCATCGCTGCCCGGGGTGGAGCCTGCCCACATCAAGGTGGACTGCAACGGAGAGGTGATAACGATATGCGGCGTGCGCCAGGGACCCGACCGCCAGGCCGTGCGCACCTACCACCAGATGGAGATCCCGAACGGATACTTCGAGCGAAGGGTCGCCATCCACAGGCCGTTCGATCCCCGTGAGGCCCGGGCCGAATACCGGGAAGGGTTTCTCTATGTGCGCGTGCCGAAGGCCCAGGAGCCGGTTCGGTACGTCATCTCCATCCGGCTGAACGCGTGAGTACCTCCGCTACTCATTCACGAGATTGCCACAGTGACCAAAGAGAACACAAGTAAAGGAGCTCAGCCGACCGGGACGGAGGAAGAGTCTCCACCGCGGGCCGAACAGGCGTCTCAGACGGCCGCGCCCGAGCGTGAAACGCCCGATCGCTCCGAACTGCCGGACCAGCTGCCCGTGCTGCCTCTTGAGGACAACGTGGCCTTCCCCGGCATGGTGCTCCCTTTCGAGGTGGAGGTGGAGGGGCGGCTGAAGATGGTCGAGGAGGTGGTGCTCGGGGACAAGCTCTTCGTGGCCGTCGCCGAGAGGCCCGACGCCGAGCCCGAGGGCGAGGCCGGCCCGGACGACCTCTACCAGGTCGGTGCCACTTGCGTCATCCTGCAGATGCTGCGCATGCCGGACGGCAGCGTCCGCTTCCTGGCCCAGGGGGTCAGCCGGAGCCGCGTGGAGCACTATGTGCAGGCGGACCCCTACCTGCAGGCCCGTGTCACGCACCTGAGGGACGAGGAAGAGGGCGCCGAGGACGTCGAGGCTACGGCCATGTTCCGCAACCTGCGCGAGCAGTTCCTGGAGATGGTGCAGGCCGCGCCAAACCTGGGGGAGAGCGCCCAGATAACGGTCAGCAACATCGAGGAACCCGGCGCGCTATGCGACTTCGTGGCGGCCCAGGTCAACCTCTCAGTCGAGGAGAAGCAAGATGTCCTGGAGACCTTGAACGTCAGGAAGCGCCTGGAGAAGATCACCAGGCTGCTGGCTCGCGAGATGGACTTCATGGAGGTCGCCCGGCGCATCCAGTCCGAGGCTCGGGACGAGATCAACAAGAGCCAGCGGGAATACTACCTGCGCCAGCAGTTGAAAGCCATCCAGGAAGAACTGGGCGAGGTTGACCCCCAGGAAGCCGAGGTGCAGGAGCTGCGCGAGCAGATAGCGGAACTTGACCTGCCCGAGGAGGCCCTCAAAGAGGCCGAAAGGGAACTTGGGCGGCTGGAGCGGATAAACCCCGCCAGCCCCGAATACACCGTGGCGCGCACCTACCTGGACTGGATCATCGCGCTGCCCTGGAACAAGAGCACCCCCGACAACCTGGACCTGGAGGAGGCCCAGCGCATCCTGGACGAAGACCACTACGGCCTGGAGGACATCAAGGAGCGGGTGCTGGAGTTTTTGGCCGTGCGGCGGCTGCGCGGGGAGATGACCGGCTCGATCCTCTGTTTCGTCGGCCCGCCGGGCACGGGCAAGACGTCCATCGGCCGCTCCATCGCCAGGGCGCTGGGGCGCGAGTACATCCGTGCCGCCCTGGGCGGCATCCGGGACGAGGCGGAGATTCGGGGCCATCGCCGCACATACATCGGATCGCTGCCCGGGCGCATCATAAGCGCCATACGCAAGGCCGGCTCCAACAACCCCGTCTTCATGCTGGACGAGGTGGACAAGCTGGGGGCCGACTTCCGCGGCGACCCGGCCAGCGCGCTGCTGGAGGTGCTCGACCCCGAGCAGAACTCCACCTACACCGACCATTACCTGGAGGTGCCGTTCGATCTCTCAAAGGTCTTCTTTATCTGCACCGCCAACGTGCTGGACCCCGTTCCACCGGCGCTCAAAGACCGTATGGAGGTGCTCGAGTTCCCCGGCTACACGCAGGAGGAAAAGCTGCACATCGCCCGCCGATACCTGGTGCCGCAGCAGGTGGAGGCCAACGGCCTGACCGAGGATCAGTTCGACATCACCGACGAGGCTCTGCGCACGCTCATCAGCCGCTACACCCGCGAGGCCGGCGTGCGGAACCTGGAGCGCCAGATAGCCTCCCTGTGCCGAAAAGTTGCCAAACGGATAGCCCTCGAGGAGACCGGGGACCGGACCATCGGTGTCGAGGCGCTGACGGACCTGCTCGGCCCCGAGAAGTTCCTGCCCGAGGTGGCCGAGAGGGTGGACGAGCCGGGCGTGGCGGCCGGGCTCGCCTGGACGCCCACCGGCGGCGACATCATTTTCGTGGAGGCCACCATGACGCCGGGGGAGGGCAGGCTGACGCTGACCGGCATGCTGGGCGACGTGATGAAGGAAAGCGCCCAGGCTGCCCTGACCTACGTGCGTGCCCATGCTGAGCAGCTCCGCATGGACCCGGAGCTTTACCGGAAGCGTGACTTCCACATCCACGTGCCGGCCGGGGCCATACCCAAGGACGGGCCCAGCGCCGGCGTGACCATGGCCGTGGCGCTGGCGTCCCTGGTCAGCGGGCGGAGGGTCAAGCACGATGTCGCGATGACCGGCGAGATAACCCTCCGGGGCAAGGTGCTCCCCGTGGGTGGCGTCAAGGAGAAGGTCCTGGCGGCCTCCCGTGCCGGCATCACGAAAGTCATCCTACCGGGCCGGAACGAGAAAGACCTGCCGGACGTGCCCGAGTATGCCAGGGAGCAGCTCGAGTTCGTCACGGTGGACAAAGTGGACGAGATATTCCCCGTGGCGCTGGAGCCGAACGAGGGAGATGCAACGCCCGGCTCTTGACAGTTGCAAGGGGTTGATATAGGCTGTTAATCACGAAGCGCCCGTAGCTCAATTGGACAGAGCGACGGCCTACGGAGCCGTAGGTTGAGGGTTCGAATCCTTCCGGGCGTACCACAAAAGCCCCGCGCTCTGCGGGGCTTTTGTGGTAGAGCAGGCGAGCAGGAGAACAGGGGAACAGGAGAGAACGGCAGGAGTTCTCACGTCCCCCGCCATGATGAGCAAGGGGCCGGCTCGCCTGCGGTCACCTGCTCACCTGATCAACGGGTCAGCCCTCGGTTCCGTTCCCGCGTCGCCGGCGGGCGGCTTCGATGAAGGCGGCGAAAAGGGGGTGGGGCGCCGTGGGTTTGCTCTTGAATTCGGGGTGGAACTGTACGCCCATGAACCAGGGGTGTTCGGCGATCTCGACCACTTCCACCAGGTTGCGTTCCGCATGGACGCCGGTGCACAGCATTCCGCAATCGGCTAACTTCTCGCGGTAGGCGTTGTTGAACTCGTAGCGGTGACGGTGTCGCTCCTGGACCACTTCTTGCCCGTAGGCGAGCCGTGCCTTCGAGCCCTCGGCCAGCGCGCAGGGCTGGGCGCCGAGCCGCATGGTGCCGCCCTTGTCGTCCACGTCGCGCTGCTCTTCCAGCAGGCTTATGACGGGGTGGGGGGTGCCCCGTTCCAGCTCCGTCGAATTGGCGTTCTTGAGCCCGCATGCGTTGCGGCCGAACTCTATGACCGCCGCCTGCATGCCCAGGCAGATGCCGAAGTAGGGGATGCCGTTGCGGCGGGCGTAGCGGGCGGCCGCGATCTTGCCCTCCACGCCCCGCGTGCCGAATCCCCCGGGCACCAGTATCCCGTCTACGCCCGCCAGGGCTTTCTCGACGCCGTCGGCTTCGATCTCCTCTGCCTCGGTGCGGCGCACCTGCACGCTGGTCCTGTTGGCCAGGCCGCCGTGCTGCAGTGCCTCGTAGATGGACTCGTAAGCGGACTGGCGGCTTATGTACTTGCCCACGACCGCCACCTCGACGTTCGCTTCCGGGTTCTCAAGGCGGCTCAGCATCCGGTGCCACTCGGACAGGTCCGCCTCCGGCGTATCGAGGCCGAGCCGCCGGCAGATGAGCGTGTCCAGACCCTGGTTGTGGAGCATAACCGGGATGCGGTAAATGTTGGGTTTGGCGTCCAGCTCCTCGATGACACACTCGGGGTCAACGTTGCAAAACAGGGCGATCTTTTTGATGTGGTCCTCCCCGATCGGTTTCTCGGTTCGGCAGATGAGGATATCGGGGAAGATGCCTATCTCGCGCAGCGTGGCCACGCTGTGCTGGGTGGGTTTTGTCTTCAGCTCGCGCGCCGCCCGCAGGTAGGGCACCAACGTCAGGTGGATGAAAAGGACGTTCTCGCGACGGTATTCCTGCCCGAACTGGCGTATGGCCTCCAGGAAGACGAGGGCCTCGATGTCGCCGACGGTTCCGCCGATCTCCGTGATGGCCACGTCCACGTCCGGCGCGTCCAGCTTGTGGATGGCGGCAATGATCTCGTCGGTCACGTGGGGTATCATCTGGACCGTCTTGCCCAGGAAGTCGCCGCGCCTCTCTTTGGCCAGCACATTTCTATAGATGCCGCCGGTGGTTATGTTGCAGTCCCGGTCCACCACGGCATTGGTGAAGCGCGTGTAGTGGCCCAGGTCGAGGTCGGTCTCGGCGCCGTCTTCGGTGACGTAGACTTCGCCGTGCTCGTAGGGGTTCATGGTGCCGGGGTCAACGTTGACGTAGGGGTCGAGCTTTTGAAGCCTTACCTTCAGGCCCCGGCTTTCGAGCAGCAGGCCGATGGCAGCGCAGTTGAGGCCCTTGCCGAGCGAAGAGCAGACGCCGCCGGTCACGAAGATATGTTTCGTCATGGAAAGGTAGCCCCAGGAAGTCGCGGGTTCTGCGGGCAATTCTACGGGCGGCCGTGAGGAGCCGCAAGTAACCGGCGCTACCAGTCTGTGCGCACGGGCAAGCCGTGCTCGGCCAGGTGGTTTTTCATCTCGGCGATCGAGTATTTGCCGTAATGGACCATCGAGGCTATCAGCGCCGCATCCGCCTTGCCCTCCGTCAGGACCTCCCGGAGGTGCTCCGGGGTTCCGGCGCCGCCGCTGGCTATGACGGGGATTGAGACAGCCTCGCTGACCATACGGGTGACGGCAAGTTCGTAGCCGTCCTCGGTGCCGTCGGCATCAATGGAGTTGAGGCATATCTCGCCGGCGCCGAGTTCTTCGGCCTGCCTGGCCCATCGGACGGCGTCCAGGCCCGTGGCCGTGGCGGCCGCTTCGATGAAGACCTCGTAGCCGCTGGGGATGTCTGCGCTGGGGCCGACCCGACGGGCCTGCATACCGAGCACGACGCACTGGCTGCCGAAGCGCCTGGCCCCCTCGGTTATGAGGTCCGGGTTGCGCACGGCGGCCGTGTCGATGCTGACTTTGTCCGCCCCGGCCAGCAGCACGCGGCGCATGTCCTCAACGCTGCGCAGGCCGCCTCCGACGGCGAAAGGGATGAAAATCTTGCGCGCGACCGACCGCACCACGTCAATCATGATGTCCTTGTGCGTGGGGGAGGCGCCGATGTCGTAAAAGACCAGTTCGTCGGTCCCTTCTTCGTAATACTGCTGTGCCATCTCGACCGGGTCGCCGACGTCCACGTTGTTCTGGAACCGAACGCCTTTCGTGGTGCGGCCTTCGCGCACGTCCAGGCAGACGATGATCCGTTTGCTGAGCATCTCAGGGGTTCCACGAGAGGAAGTTGTCCAACAGCCTCAGTCCGATGCGCCCGCTGCGTTCCGGGTGGAACTGGCAGGCGACTATGTTGGCGCGGCCCAGGGCGCTCACAAACTCTCCATGATAGTCGGTGACGCCCATGGGCGCCTCGTCGCCCGCCGGAACCGGGGCGTAGCTGTGGACGAAGTAGAACTGGGAGCCCGACTCGATGCCGTCCCAGACCGGGTGGGGCCGCACGAAGCGCACCGCGTTCCAGCCCATGTGCGGGACTTTGGCTTCGGCCGGCACCTCAAGCCGCCTGACCTCTCCCTTCAGCAGCCGCAGACAGGGGACGTCGCCCTCCTCGCTGTGCTCCAAAATGATCTGCGCCCCCAGGCATATGCCGAGCAGGGGGCGGCCGGTGGCGGCGTAGTCGGCCAGGGCTTCGTGGAGCCCTGCCCGTCGCAGCTCGCCCATGGCCGCCGGCGCTGCCCCCACGCCGGGGAAGATCACGCGCGGGGCCACGCGCACGCGCTCGGGCTCGTCGGTGACCAGCACGCGCCGGCCTGTCTTCTCCACGGCAAGCTGAACACTGGTCAGGTTGCCGGCGCGGTAATCCACTATGGTGACTCTATCCTTCATGGCTGCTTATGTTGCTTCTGGGTGGGGAAGTGCGGCGGAAAGGCCGACGGCGG
>PUMJ01000271.1 GCA_003551305.1 Candidatus Brocadiaceae bacterium | reverse complement strand
TCGGACCCGGCCACATCCCGTGCGCCAACAGCATCTACAACAGCGCCGTCGTCCCTTTCCGGGACGGCTACGCGGGCGTGTTCCGCGTGGACGACGAGAGCCTGATGCAGTGGCTGCACGTGGGGTTCAGCGACGATGGACTGGACTGGGAGCTTGACCCCGAGCCGTTCAGGCTGGACTTCGCCGACATGGACATCGAGATGCGACCGGGCGGCTACGACCCGCGCGTCATCGAGATAGAGGGCACCTATTACGTCTGTTGGTGCGCGCCCTACCACGGGCCGACTCTGGCGCTGGCGAAGACGGCGGACTTCGAGCATTTCGAGTTCATCTGCAACCCCGTCCCGCCGTACAACCGCAACGGCGTGCTCTTTCCGCGCCGCATAAACGGCAAGTACTACCTGCTGCATCGCCCGAGCGACCGCGGCCACACGCCGTTCGGGGACATATTCGTCTGCTCGAGCGAAGACCTGGTCCACTGGGGGCGACACCGTTACGTGATGGGGCCGACCGAGCGCTGGCAGGCCACCAAGATAGGGGCAGGGCCCGTCCCCATCGAGACCGACGAGGGCTGGCTGATGATCTACCACGGCGTCATCACCAAGTGCAACGGGTTCATATACTCGGTCGGCGCCGCCCTGCTGGACCTTGAAGAGCCCTGGAAGGTCCGCTACCGCACCGTCCCATACATCCTGAGCCCGGAGGAGGACTACGAGCGCGTCGGCGACGTGCCTAACGTGGTATTCCCCTGCGCCGCCACCGTGGACGATGACGGCATGCTGACCCTCTACTACGGCGGGGCCGACACCTACGTCTGCGTGGCCTGCGCCCCACTGGAAGACATCATGGCGTTCACCATGGAGAACTCGTACTGAGCCGGCCAGGGATGAAAGCGACGCGCCCGAAGCAGAGAACGGAGGGAACGAGACCGATCGTGCGTTGGGCTCAAGGCCCGTCACAAAGGCATGGTCTGTTCCCGGCGTACCGATAGAGCAGTCTCCCCAAGCCCGGGTGGGTACGACTGAGAAGGATGCTCGGGATCTGGGCTCTCCCCCCCTGCCAGATGGCGCCGGCCCTGACACGTTTCTACATGGAAGGACTCGAAGAAGACGAAGGAACGGCGGGGGGACCCGGAACGGCAACGGCAAGAGGCGAGAAGAGCGGGTTGCATGGCGGGGACGGCAGGGGGTGGCGGGCTTGTTGCGCATGGGGCGGGGCATCACTACAATGCGGCGTCGGGTCGGCGCGCGGCCGGCCCTGAGCGCACTTGACCGGAGAACCGTCCATGGGCCACCTGAACCGTTTCTGCAAGAGCCATCCCGACTTCCACGCCCCCGCTCACGTCGCTGTCGGTGGCAGGCTGGACGGCCACGAGTACGGCCGCCGCCTGCGCGAGTGCGGCGCTGACACCGTGGTCGCCTTCGCCAAGTGTCATTACGGGTTCAGCTACTACCCGACGCGCGTGGGCACCCCGCACCCGCAGCTTCAGAAGGACATGGTGGGGGAGATAGTGGAGGGCTGCCATGCCCATGACGTGGCCGTGGTGGGTTACCTCAGCACGTTCCTGGACACAGCGGCCGTGGAGCAGCACCCGGACTGGGCCTCGCGCGACCGGGAAGGCCGGACCGAGGGCGGCCACTACGGCCGCGTCTGCGTGAACGGGCCTTACGTGGAGGAACTGCTCATCCCGCAGGGGCGCGAGCTGCTGGAAGAGTACGACGTGGACGAGATATTCTACGACACGATGACGCTGTTCAGCCCGTGCCACTGCGAGAACTGCCGGCGCGCGTTCGGGGGGCCGGTGCCCGAGGGGCCGCAGGACGAGGACTGGCTGCGCTACGTGCGGTGGTACCGGGAGCGTTTTTCGGAGTTCTTCGCGCGCGTGGCGCGCGAGATGCATGCCGTGCGCGACGTGCCCTGCGCCTTCAACTGGATGTGGAGCGCGCGCGACCCCAACAGCCCCCCCGCCGGCATAGACGGCCTGCTGGGCGACGACCAGTACGGCGGGGAGTCCGCCTCCTACAACTGCCGCTACTGGGCCGGCGAGGGGCTGCCGTTCGAGTACATGACGGGGCGGTTTCTGGCGGGGCTGGGCGACTGGAACAGCGGCACCCCCACCATGTATCGCTACGCGGCGGCGGCCAGCATCGCCAACGGCGGCGGGTTCTGGCTGATAGACCGGATGATGCCGGACGGCTCGCTCCAGGAGGAGGCGTACCGGACCATGGCGGCGCCGTTCCACTTCATCCGGCGGCGACTGGACTACGTGCGCGGGGCGCGGCACGTTCCGGAGGTCGGCGTGTTGAACGGCTGGACCCACCTGGTGGGGCCGGACCTGCGCTACTTCCCCGACAACGAGGCCCGCGGGCGGCGCGCATTCCCCTACCGCGGGGCGTCCGACCTGCTGACGACCCGGGGTCGGCACTTCACAGGCCTGAGCGAGGGCGCGCTGGTCGAGAGGGCCGCTGACTACCGGCTCATCATCCTGCCCGAGCAGGAGTTCCTGAGGGACGACGTCGCGGACGCCCTGCGCGGCTACGTCGAGGGCGGCGGCCGGCTGCTGGTGACCCAGTCGGCCGGGGCCGGGCCCGCCCCCGCGGTGCTGGAACTGGCGGGAGTGAGCGTCGAGGGCTTCACCGAGGCGAACCACGGCTACTTCGCGGGCGAGACGCCGGTGCTGCAGCGCAGCCCCTTCGCGCGCATCGCTCCGGGGACGGCCGCGCCGTTGCGCGGCTACGTGCGACCGGTCGGCGGGGGTGCGCGGTTCGGCCACGGCTTCGCCCCGCCCGAGGCCGAGGGCGACTTCCCGGCCGTCACGCTCAACCACGTGGGGCAGGGGCAGGTCGCCTACGTCGGCGCGCCCGTCTTCGAAAGCTACCACCGCTACTACGACCATCACCTGGCCGCCGTGCTGCTGGAGCTTGTGGACCGCCTGCTGCCGGACCCGATAGTGCGCTCGGAAGCGCCGCCGAACGTCGAGACCGCCGTGCTGCGGCGCGGGGACGACCTGCTGGTGAACCTGGTGAACCACAACGCGCGGGAACGGAAGTCCGCCGGCTACGTCTCGGTGGTGCACCATATGCCGGAGCTGCACGACGTGCGGCTGCGCGTGCGGTGCGCGCCCGGGGTGGGGCGCGTGCTGAGCGTGCCGGAAGAGCGGGAGCTGCCGTTCCGCGAGTCGGCGGGCTACCTGGAGATAGTGGTGCCGCGATTGCACATAATGGAGAGTCTGCTGCTGCCCGGTTACTTCGGGGAGGGCGCGGACGAAGGAGGCGAAGCATGACGACGGACGCGACGGTCGAACGCGCGATCGAGCAGGGCGAGGGCATCTTGCGCCTGGCGCCGAACTGGGTGCCGCGCTCCTTCTGCATACCGGGGCGGCGCATCAAGCTGCACCCGGACGACTATTACGCGATGGGCGCCGAGCGGGGCGGCATTGACGAGCGCTGGTTCGCCTCGACCACGCCCGCCGACAACGGCCCCCTGACGTGGGAGAACGAGGGGCTGAGCCAGGTCGTCTTCGAAGACGGCGGGCGCGTCCAGAAGGTGTTGTTGCGCGAGGCCGTGCAGAAGCTGAAAGGCGACCTCATCGGCGACCGCCTGTGGGACGAGTACGGGCGCTGGCCGATGTACTCGAAGTTCTTCGACAACCAGGGGCCGCTGCCGCACCACGTCCACCACCGCGACGAGCACGCGGCTAACGTGGGGCAGCTCGGCAAGCCGGAGGCCTATTACTTTCCCCCGCAGGTCAACAACCACGGCGGGGACTTCCCTTTCACCTTTTTCGGTTTCCGGCCGGGGACGACGCGGGACGACGTGCGCCGGTGCCTGGAGCGGTTCGCCGAGGGCGACAACCGCATCACAAACCTGTCCCGCGCCTACCAATTGGAGCCCGGCACGGGCTGGAACGTGCCGCCGGGCGTGCTGCACGCGCCAGGCAGCCTCTGCACCTACGAGCCGCAGCGGGCCTCGGACGTCTTCGCGATGTACCAGTCGGTCATCCAGAACCGCCAGGTGGTGCCCGAGGAGCTTCTGTGGAAGGACACGCCGGAGGGCCGGGTCGGCGACGTGGACTACCTGCTGGAGGTGCTGGACTGGGAGGCGAACGTGGACGAGCGGTTCGCCGAACACAACTTCATGCGTCCCCGGCCGGTCCGACTCGTCGAGGAGATGGAGGCCGAAGGCTACCGCGAGAGCTGGGTCTGCTATCGCTCGAGCGCCTTCAGCGCCAAAGAGCTGACCGTACTGCCCGGCCGTAGCGTGACCATCCGGGACGCAGCCGCCTACGGTATGATCATGATGCAGGGGCACGGGCGGATGGGCGCGTGGGAGGTCGAGACGCCCGCCCTCATTCGCTTCGGGCAACTGACGGCGGATGAGTTCTTCGTCAGCGAGGCCGCCGCGCGCGAGGGTGTGACCATCGAGAACCCGTCCCGCTCTGACCCGCTGGTGATGCTCAAGCACTTCGGCCCGGGCAACCCGGACCTAAACCGCGAAGGCTGAGCGGTCGGCCGGCGGCGGGCGTGCTTGCGGGAAAGCGGAAGACGGCAAATCCAGACAGGAGAGAGCGTGGAAACTGAGAGACCCATGCGGGGGCTATACCGCGCCATGTGGTATGACAGCCCCGGGGAGGACTGGGAGAGCGGGCTCCCGTTGGGTAACGGGCGGCTCGGCGCCATGGTGTTCGGTGGCGTCGCGCACGACCAGGTGCTTCTGAACGAGAAAACGGTATGGGCCGGCGGCCCGGCTCCAAAGATGCCGCCTGACACCGTGCAGCGCCTTGAGCAGCTTCGGCAGATGCTCTTCGACGGCGAATACGCCCGGGCGGAGCGGTACTGCCAGGAGGAGTTCATGGTGGACGACACGGTCGAGGCGCGCTACCAGCCGCTCGGCTCTCTGCGTATGGACTTCGACCTGCCCGGGGAGGCCCGCAACTACCGGCGTGAACTGGACATCGGCCGGGCGCTCGCCACGGTGACGTTCGAGCTGGACGGCGTCGTACACCGGCGCGAGGCGTTCGTCAGCCCCGTTGACGACGTTATCGTCGTGCGGCTGAACGCCGGTCGGCCGGGCCGCATCAGCGGCAGGTTCACGCTCAACCGGCCGGCGGATTTCCAATGCCGGGCCGGGGGGGAAGGCGTCTTGAGGTTGTGGGGTCGGCCCGAGGAGGGCGGCGTGGGATTCGAGGCGTGGTTGAAGGTCCTGGCGGAGGGCGGGAGCGTCCGGACGCAAGACACCGGCATCCGGGTTGACGGGGCGGATGCGGTCACGCTCTTTGTCGCCGCCGCCACCGATTACAATCTGGCCGAGCCCACCGAACCGTTGTCGGAAGACCTCGGCGCCGCCTGCCGGGAGGTGCTGGAAGCTGTCGCGAGCAGGCCCTGTGAGCGGTTGGTCGAGGACCACGTCCGGGAGCACCGACGGCTGTTCGACCGCGTGGCGCTGGAGATCGACCTGCCGCCCGGCCTTGACCTGCCGATGGACCGCCGCGTGGCGCGGGTCAAAGGGGGCAAGAGCGACCCCGAGTTGCTCCTCTACGATTTCCACTACTGCCGCTACATACTGATCTCCTCATCGCGGCCGGGTACGCTGCCCTCCAACCTGCTGGGCGTCTGGAACCCGCTGCTCGAACCGCCCTGGCACGGCCATTACCAGTACAACGTCAACAGCCAGGAGAACTACTGGATCGCCGAGTCCCTCAACCTGTCGGAGTGCCACGAGCCGTGGTTCGCCCTGAACGAGGCGCTTCTGCCGTCCGGGCGTGAGACGGCCCGGGCCCTCGGCTGCGGCGGCTGGGTGGCGGGCGGGGCGTACACGACCGCATGGCTCGCGACCATACCCCAGGGCGTCACGGCGTGGGGCATGTGGTTCGTGGCCGGAGGGTGGAACCTGCTGCATTTCGTGGAGCACTACCGCTTCACACGTGACGAGGAGTTCCTGCGGGAGCGCGCCTATCCGCTGCTGGCCGAGTCCTGCCGGTTCTTTCTCGACTGGCTTGTCGAGGACCCCGAGACCGGGGAGTTGATCTCCGGCCCGAGCACCTCGCCCGAGAACCGGTTCCTGGACGAGGAGGGCAACCGCTGCTGCGTCACGATGGGCTGTTCCTGTGACCAGGAGATCATCCGGGACACGTTCACGAACCTGCTGGAAGCGGCCGAGCTGCTGGACATCGAGAGCGCGCTGACGGCGGAGGTGGAGAATGCCCTGGACAGGCTGGCGCTGTCGCGGGTCGGTTCGGACGGCCGGCTGATGGAGTGGCGGCGGGAGTTCACCGAGGCCGAGCCGGGACACCGCCATGTCTCGCACCTCTACGGCTTCATGCCCGGCGACCGGATCACGCTGAGCAAGACGCCGGACCTTGTGGAGGCGGTGAGGAAGTCCGTGGACAGGCGCCTCGCCTCCAACTACCACGCGCAGGGCTGGAGCCTTGGCTGGGTCATCTCCATCCTGGTGCGGCTGCGGGAGGGCGACCGGGCGCTCGGCCTGATCGAGGACTCCTACTTCCCCAAGTTCTACCCCAACCTTTTCATAGACGCGCACGGCCGGGTGCAGGTTGGCGACATGATGGGCGTGCCCGCCGCGATGGCCGAGATGCTGGTGCAGAGCCACGACGGGGAGATACACCTGCTGCCCGCCCTGCCCGCTGCATGGGGCAGCGGCAGGCTGCGCGGGTTCTGCGCCCGCGGGGCTTTCACGGTGGACATCGAGTGGCGGGACGGGCGGCTCACCAGCGCCGCAGTCCGTTCGCAGAAGGGCGGCGAGTGCCGGCTGCGTTACGGGGACGAAGTCCGCACCCTGAAGACAGAGCCCGGTTGTGACTACGCCGTCACCTTCTGAGCCGGGGCGTTGTGGAGGAGGTAACCCCAGGATGAGCATTCTGAGAGTCGCGTTGCTCCAGATGACGGCCTGCGGAAACGACCAGGACGCCAACCTGGAGAAGGGCGAGCGGTACTGCCGCCGGGCCGCCGAAGCGGGCGCCGACATCGCCCTGTTCCCGGAGATGTGGAACGTCGGCTACTCGTGCGGCTTCGACGACGAGACCGACGACCCCCGCCCCGCCTGGGAGGCCCAGGCGGTGGGGGAGGGCGATCCGTTCGTAGTGCATTTCCGCAAGCTGGCCCGCGAGCTGGGTATGGCCATCGCCCTGACCTACCTGGAGAGGTGGGAAGGCCCGCCCCGCAACACGGTCTCGCTCATAGACCGCAGGGGCGAGGTCGCGTTGACCTACGCGAAGGTGCATACGTGCGACTTTTTCCCCATGGAGTCGTGCTGCACGCCGGGAGACGGGTTCCGGGTGTCCGAGCTGGAGATGGCGGCCGGCCCGGTGCAGTTCGGCGCGATGATCTGCTACGACCGGGAGCATCCGGAGAGTGCCCGCATGCTGATGCTGCAGGGCGCCGAGATCATCCTGACCCCCAATGCCTGCGGCCTTCAGAGTCTGCGGCTGGGGCAGTTCCGCTCGCGCGCGTTCGAGAATTCGGTCGGGGTCGCCATGACGAACTACGCCTCCCCGCACCCCTACTGCAACGGTCACTCGGTGGCGTTCGACTCCCGGGGCGCCCTCATCGTGGAGGCCGGCAAGGGGGAGGGCATCTTCACGGCCGCGTTCGACCTGGACGAACTGCGCGAGCACCGGAGCAAGACCTTCTGGGGCAACGCCTACAGGCGACCGCACCGCTACGGTTTGCTGACCTCGATGCAGGTGGATGAGCCCTTTATCCGCCAGAACGGGCTGGGCGAGCCGTTCGAGCGCGCCCGGCGTTGACGGACGTGGCCGAGCGGTGGTGGAATGAGCCCGGTCGATACCGGTGCCAGATTCCACCAACAGGGTGGGGGGAGTCCGATGTCGGCCACGCCTGCACGGGTATGCCGGCATCGACCGGGACGAGGTATACGGCAGCTTCGCGCGTCTGGGGCAGCTGCGCGCCTTCGCAAAGCATGTGGGCCGGTGGCCGGAAACGAGGACGGAAGAGTGGCTTGAGCCGGTCCCGTTCGAGACGGCGCGACGCTAATTGGGGAGGCCACGGCGCAGGCCT
>PUMJ01000002.1 GCA_003551305.1 Candidatus Brocadiaceae bacterium | reverse complement strand
CTGCGGGTTGGGTGCGACCATCCGGGAACTCCACCTCTGCCCTGTCGCCGGGCTGCACCAGGTTTGCAGCGGTGAGCACGTGGCCCTCTTCATCCAGCACGATGCCGGCGGCCGTCCTGGTCGGGCGGCGCACTGGCGGCTGGCGCCGGCGCAGGTCACGCAGTATCTCCGGCGGCAGCATCCCCTCCAGGTCGGGCATGCGCTCCGGGTCGCGGCCGGGTCTGTCGGGGGCGAACAGGCCCTCGGGCTGTTGCTGCCGGTCGCCACGCACCCTGATGGTTACCGCCGAAGTCTTTGCGCTCCGGGCGGCGCGGACGGCGGCATCGTGCTCGGCGGCCCTTGCGCCCGCCATGGGGCCTGAGAGGCACAACAGCGCGGCGACAAAGATTGCCCAAGCATGTGTCCTTTGCATGGCGACCTTCCTCCGGCCGGTGCTGAGTTCATCCATGGAGAGCAGGTCACCGCCGCCGCAGCAGGACGAACCGAGCCCGTCCCGTCCTGGAGTCCAGGACTCTGAGCAGCACCTGTCCGGTCTCGGCGGCGGCGTCTATACGCTCGCGATACTCTTCGGTTGTGCTCACGGGCGCGCGGTTGACGCTCAAGATCACGTCGTCCGGGCGTATCTCGGCCCTGGCGGCGGGCGTGTCTGGTTCCACCTCCGTGATCACCATACCCCGCAAGTCCGGGCGGCCCAGGCGGCGCGCCTGCTCCTGGGTCAAGGGCTCGACCTGTATACCGAGCCAGTCCACGGTGGTAACCTCTTCTTCGAGTTGCCCCACTTCGACCTGGAGGGTCAAGCGCTCCCCGTCGCGCCAGAGGATGAGCGTGACCTCGGTGCCGGGGTCCGTGGTGGTGGCCAGATGCTGGAGATGTCCTGGCTGGTCAACGCGTTCGCCGTTGTATTCGAGGATGACGTCGCCGGCCTCCAGTCCCGCCTGTTCGGCCGGCGAGTCGGGCTGCACCTCCTGGACGAGCACTCCGCGGACCTCCTCCATGCCGAAGGCATCCGCCATCTCATCGGTCATCTGCGTGATGTAAACGCCCAGGTAGCCGCGGACTATCTCGCGGCCGGCGATCAGGTCGTCCAGGATCGGCAGGGCCATGTTGCTGGGTATGGCGAACCCGATGCCCATGTAGCCGCCGGTGCGGGTGAAGATGGCGGTGTTGATGCCCACGACCTCCCCCCTCAGGTTTACCAGCGGCCCTCCGCTGTTGCCGGGGTTGATGGCGGCGTCCGTCTGGATCATGCTCTCGTACTCGGCCACGCCCATGCCGGTGCGGCCGGTGGCGCTCACGATGCCCGCGCTCACCGTGTGGGCCAGGCCGAAGGGATTGCCCACCGCCAGAACCCACTGCCCGATGTTGAGCGCGTCGGAATCGGCGAACTCCACGTGGGGCAGACCGCTGACCTCTTCCTTGATCCGGATGACGGCCAGGTCGGTCTTGTCGTCAGTGCCCACAACCTCGGCATCGTGAGTTCTTCCGTCGGCGAGCTGTACGACAAGCGCATCCACATCCCGGATGACGTGGTAGTTGGTCAGGATGTGACCTCGCTCGTCAAGTATCATGCCGGAACCGATGCCGGGGCGGCGTCGTTCTCGCTCGGGCGTCTGGCCGAAGAACTCGCGGAAAAACTCCTCGAAGAAGGGATCTCTGGGCCCGGGCCGCTCTGCGCGCACGACTCTTTCAGTGTGTATGGCTACCACGGCCGGCTTGACCCGTTCGGCGGCGTGCTGGAACAACCTCTCGACCTGGCCGGCCAGCTCCGCCAGCTCCTCGGTGTTCTGTTCGTCAAGAGCAGGGTTTTGCTCAGCCGCCACGGGCGACGGACTCGGCGTTCTCAGCACTCCGCTAAGCACAAATCCCAGCGTCAGCATAACGGCCGCCACCAGGACCAACGGCATCTGTCTTTTCATAACTCGTTCCTCTTGCCCGACGGGCAGGTCAAATCCGCTGACACTCTTGTCCTGATATTGCTTAGTAGCATCGGCAGGGATACATGTTCAGGCGACGGCCACTCTACTTACCTTTATAATGCACGCTTTGCGCTCTGTAAAGCCGCCGCCGCACCGGTTGGACCCCGCTGCACGGCCGTTTGCGACCTTGTCCCTGCGAGAGGAGTCGTTGTGAAGAAGAAGACGCTGAAACTCCTGGAAGAGTTGAGCCAGCTCGAGGGCGTGCCCGGTTTCGAGGGCAGCGTCCACAGTTACATCCGGGACCGCCTGGAGGGTTCTGCCGAGTTCGAGACCGACAACCTGGGCAGCATTATCTGCAAGAAAGAGGGCCAGGGCGAGCGGCCGCGCATCATGCTGCCGGCCCACATGGACGAGATAGGCTTTATGGTCAAGGACGTCACCGAGGAGGGCTACATACGGTTTGCCCCCCTGGGGGGGTGGCTCGACCAGACGCTGCTGGGCCACGTCGTCACGGTCAAGACGCGCAAGGGCGACCTGGAGGGCGTTATCGGCTGCACCCCGCCCCACATGATGCCCCGCGACCAGCGGAACAAGGTCATCAAGCGCAAGAAGATGTTCATTGACTTGGGCGCCGACGACAAGGAACAGGCCACCGAGGAGCTGGGCGTGCGCATCGGCGACCCCATCGTGCCGCGGCAGCCTTTCTCCCGGCTCGGCAAAGGGGACTACCTGATGTCGAAGGCCTGGGACGACCGCGTCGGCTGCGCCCTGATGATAGAGCTGCTGATGAAGCTGCAGAAGGAGCCCCACCCCAACACCGTCTTCGGCGTCGGCACCACCCAGGAGGAAGTCGGCACGCGAGGGGCCAAGACGGCGGCCGACGTGGTCAACCCGGACTTCTGCGTCGTGCTCGACGTGGGGCCCACCACGGACGTGCCGGGCGTGGAGGGCGAGGTCAAGACCGAACTGGGCAAGGGGCCGATCGTCTACGTCCTGGACGCCGGCACCATCGCCCATCACCGGCTCAACAATTTCGTGCTGGAACTGGCCGAGCAGGAGGACATCCCGCACCAGATGAGCCTGATAGAGGGCGGGGCCACCGACGCCCGAGTCATCCACGTCCACGCGCGGGGTGTGCCGAGCGTGCTGCTGGGCATACCGGCGCGCTACATCCACAGCCACGCCGGGCTCATCCACACGGCCGACTATGACGCCACCCTCAAGCTCGTGCTCGCGCTGGTGAAGACGCTCTCGTCCGAACGCGCCCGCGAACTCATGGTGGGGTGAGGCGGCCGTGGACGCACCGGACGAAGCGACGACGGAGAGCTTCCTGAGGGCGGCCGTCCGGGGGCAGGTCCCGCCGGGGGAGGTGGCCCGGCGGATTGAGGCCGACCCGGTGACCCCGCTGTTGCGTGGCCTGGGCTTTGAGCCCGACCCGGCGCGGAGGCTTGAGGACTTCCGGACCGCGCGGCATTTGTGCCCCGCCACGGTTCTGGAGGCGGCCGGCTTCGAGGTCCGCGCTCGCATCAGCCGGGCCGAGCTCTGGCGCTTCTACCTGCCCCTCTGCGCCCTGCTGCGCGCCGGGGGGGCGCACCGAGCGGGACGGATGCTGGTGGGGGTCACAGGGCCCGGCGCCGCCGGCAAGACCGTCTTCGCGCACCTGCTAAGGCGCGTGCATAACGTGACGAACCGGCGGCCGGCGGGAAGGGCTGCCGTCTGCCCGCTGGATGGCTTCCACTACCCGAACGTTTACCTGGACAGCCACGAGAGCCCCGGGCCCGACGGGCGTCCGGTCACGCTGCGGACAGTCAAAGGCTCGCCTCCGACGTTCGACGCCGCTGGGTTCGTCGAGAAGCTCCGCGCGCTGCGGGCCGACCCGACGGTGACCATGCCGGTCTATGATCGCCGGCTCCACGATCCCGTGCAGGACGCGCTCAGCGTGGGGCCCTCGGATCGGGTTGTGATCGTGGAGGGCAACTACCTGCTTCTGCAGGAGGGGGACTGGGCGCCGGTGCGCGGCCTGCTCGACCTTGTGCTGTTTATCGAGACGTCGCTGGAGGCGGCGCGGGACGCGATGATCCGCCGGCACGTGCGGGGCGGGCGCAGCCCTGAGGAGGCCCGGCGCTATTACGAGTGCGTGGACCGGCCCAACTACGAACTGATCATGGCCACGCGGCCGCGGGCCGACCTGGTGGTCCGCCGCGGCGAAGGGCAGCGCGTCGTGGCCGTAACAGCCGGTTGAAGGCTTGAGATCTGGCCGAATCGGCAGCGCCATCCCGGATTCCGAAGATAACGGGCGGGTGGGGGCGCCGGGATACTGCGCGGCGTCGCGCTGCCGGTGACCGGCGACTACACCGTGGCCGTCACCGTGCCCCCATGACAGGAGCCTGACCACGACGGGCGCGACGAGCGGGACGTTTTCCGCAGGTCCTTTGGCGGGCGTTGCGCTCCCTGGCGGCGTGGTTCCTCCATGGAGTTCGAGGACGAGAGCGAGGACGATTGGTCAGCATCCGCCCCCACCGGCCAGCGGACACCGCGGCTGGCGCTCGTCCTGGTCAGCCGTCGTTATCGGACGCTCCCCTGCGAGCCGGCCGGTCAGGGGGCGGTTATGTCCTCGGAGGGCAGGAGCATGACCATGGGGCCATGGCCGGAGAAGTCTATGCGCACGGTGTGGTGTCTTCCGCCGGGAGTTATGTCGAGTATCGTGCCCTCGCCCCAGTGTGGGTGCTCGACGCGGACGCCTTCGGCCAGGCGGTCGCCGTCGCCGCCGTCCAGGATGGTCAGGGAGACTTGCCTCTTCTTCTTGAGCACGTACTGCACCTCGTCGTTGAAGCTTCCGGCCGGGGCGGCTGCCGGGGGCGGAGCGGGGCTCTCGGATTCCATCACGTCGGCGGGCACTTCGTCCAGGAAGCGCGAGGGCAGCGCCCTTTCCTCGCGCCCCTGCATGCGCCGCCAGCGCGCGTGGGAGAGGTGAAGCCGCTCGCGTGCGCGGGTCATGCCGACGTAGAAGAGCCGGCGCTCTTCCTCCAGCGCCTCCTGCTCGGTGCCGCTGACACGCTCCTCCAGGGCCCGGCGGTGGGGCAGGACCTCCTCCTCGAGGCCTATGATGAAGACGGCGTCGAACTCCAGTCCCTTGGCCGAGTGAAGCGTCATGAAGGGGACGGCGGGCGCGTCGGCTTTCCACCCGTCCACGTCGCTGACCAGGGCCGCCTGTTCCAGGAAGCCCAGCAGGTCGCCTTCGGGGTTGCGCCGGTCATACTCCTGCGTGTAACCCAGGAAGAGTTCCACGACTTCTGCGGTGTCCTCCTGCCGGGAGTCGGGCTGGCCTTCGACGTAATCGGTCATCTCTATGAGCTTGACCAGCAGGTCGCGCATGCTCTCGACTTCGATCTGACCCAGGCGGCGGTAGAGGTCGTGGAAGTCCTCGACGGCGCGCCGGGCGCGCGGCCCGAGCGACTCAATCTCCCCGGCGCGACCGGCCGCCTCCAGCAGGGAGAGCCCGCCGGCCCGCGCGGCCTGCTCCAGGCGCTGGAGGGTCTTGCTGCCGATGCCGCGCGAGGGCGTGTTGATGATGCGGCGGCAGGACTCGTCGTCGCGCGGGTTGACCAGCAACTGCAGGTAAGCGCGCAAGTCCTTGACCTCCTTGCGGTCGAAGAACCCGACGCTGTCCACCACCTGGTGCGGCAGGGAGAGCGTGGCGAAGGCGTCCTCCAGCGGCATGGACTGGTACTTTGTGCGGTAGAAGACGGCGATCCCGGAGGGAGCCACGCCGCCGCGTATCAGCTCGTCCACCCGCGCCGCCACCCACCGGGCCTCGTCGTAAGAGTCGGCAAACTCGCGCACGACGATGGGCGGTCCCTCCTGCCGTTCGGTCCAGAGTTCCTTCTCGTGGCGGAGGACGTTGTGGCGGATGCAGCCGTGGGCAGCGCGCAGGATGTTGCCCGTGGAGCGGTAGTTGCGTTCGAGCGTGACGATGCGCGTGCCGGGAAAGTCGTCCTCGAACTCCAACAGGTTGCCCAGGCGGGCGCCGCGCCAGCTATAGATCATCTGGTCCGGGTCGCCCACGGCCGTGATGTTGCGATGCTTGCCCTGCAAGCCGCGGGCCATGAGGTGCTGCACGAGGTTGGTATCCTGGTATTCGTCCACCAGCACGTGGAGGTACAGGTCCTGGCGCTCGGCCAGCACGCCGGGGCACTGGCGGAAGACGTCCAGCGTCTTCAGCAGCAGGTCATCGAAGTCCAGCGCGTTGCTGCGGGCCAGCTCCTCCTCATAGTCGCGGTAAAGCGTGGCCAGGGTCCTCGGTTCGATGCCCGTGGCGCCGTCTTCGGCATCGGCCGGGCCGATGACCTGGTCCTTTTGACTGCCGATGTACTCGAGAACCCCGGCCGGTTTGAACGTGGAGTCGTCCAGCTGCCGCCGCTTGATGATGCGGCGGATGACCCTGAGGGAGTCGGTGCGGTCGTAGATCGTGAAGGAGGGGTCACGGCCGATGTTGCCGATCTCGCGGCGCAGAAAGCGGGCGCACCAGCTATGGAAGGTGCTGACACGGACATCTTCGCCGACGAGGGCCTCCACGCGGCGGCGCATTTCGTCGGCGGCCTTGTTGGTGAAGGTCAGGGCAAGCACGCGGTCGGGGGGCACGCCCCCGGCGAGCAGATAGGCGATGCGGCGGGTGATGACGCGGGTCTTACCGCTGCCGGCGCCGGCCACCACCAGCAGGGGGCCTTCCCCGTGGCAGACGGCTTCGCGCTGGGATTCGGTCAGCCCTTCGGTGATGGCCCGGGTGGTGTCTGTCTGTGGCATGGATGGAGTAAAGACATCTGCTGTAAGTAGTGTACGAGGAGGTGCTTACGGCCAAGCCTGCCATGGCCCCGGTCCCGTCGACCGGAACCCCATGATAGGCCGCCGTCGGGGCGATGTCAAACAGGTCTTGCACCTCGGGCCGGTCGTGGGTTATGCTGATATTGGGGACACAGGAGGAAGCCAGCATGTGGTTGCGGATCATCGCGGTGGTTGTGGCTGTTACGACAATGGTCGGATGTGCCATCCCCCGGCACATCGAGCCGATAGAACCGCCCCCTCAACCTCCGCTGGAGCAACTTGAACAACACCTCCACTATGAGCCTCCCGAGGCGGCCCGGCCCGGGGGCGTCGGCGTTTAGCCCGGTGCGTCCAAGCCACGACATCGGGGAGGACAGAGTACAGATGAAGGCGCGAACACTCATCATCGGCATCGTCGCCGTAGCGTTGCTCGGGGCTGCGGGTTGCCGGGTCAACCCTGTGACGGGTGGGCGCGAACTCATGCTCGTGCCTGAGGAGCAGGAACTCGCCCTCGGCCACCAGGTCCATCCCGACATCGTTTTCATGTACGACGGCGAGTATCGGGATCCGGAGTTGCACCGATACCTGGGCACCATTGTGATGAGGCTGCATGAAGTCAGCCACCGGCCTCAAATCCCCATGCAGTTCACCATTCTGAACACGTCCGTTCTCAACGCGTTCGCTACGCCAGGGCACGTGTACGCGACGCGGGGCTTCCTAGCGCGTCTGGAGAACGAGGCCCAGTTCGCTGCCGTGATGGGGCACGAGCTTGCCCACGTGACGGCAGGGCACTCGGCGCGCCGGCTGAGCGATAGCATACTGGTTTCGCTGGCCACGGGGGTGGCCGATATGGCTGTCGGGGACGCCATGGCGGCGCGCGTGGCCCTGGGAGCGGGCCAGGTTGGGGTTGCCCTGCTGGGGCTGTCCTACAGTCGCGAGCAGGAGCGCCAGGCGGACCGCGTCGGCACCTATTACATGGCCCTGGCGGGCTGGGATGCGCAACAGGCGATTGCCATGCAGGAGTTGCTGCACTCGTTCGCCGAGCGTGAGCCCACGAGACTGGAACACTTTCTGTCGACGCATCCTCCGGCCGACGACCGGGTAGACGAGATACAGGCCGTGATCGAGGAGATGGACCTTGGCCCGCACCACGTGCAGGGAGACGGTGTCTTTGCCGAGCGTTGGAACCGAAGGCTGCGACGCCTGCGGGAGGTGGACGCCGCCTTTGAGCCGTATGACAGGGGGATGAAGCTGCTCACGGAAGAGAATCACAGCGGGGCGCTTGAGGCAGCCAACCGGGCCATCGCCAATCGGAGCGACCAGCCGCCCTTCTTCCGCCTCAAGGGCGACGCCCTGCTGGGACTTGGCCGGACAGGCCAGGCGAAGGATG
>PUMJ01000258.1 GCA_003551305.1 Candidatus Brocadiaceae bacterium | reverse complement strand
CGGGGCGGGCGCGACCCCACAGAACCCACACGATCAGAACCTCCCGGTGGGTGGGTACCATGTCCTGGCAAAGTAACCGGATGCGTTTGCCCGGCGGGCTGCACTGCCTATAATGCGCGGTTCGCCCTTCAACAAGGAGCCGGCGCAAGCCGCCGGGAGGACGGCCATGATATGGGGACTGACGAGTGGCGGATGGATGAGCGGCCTGCTGCCGCAGGGCGATGAGCGCCATGAGTCTCAGCTCAAGCTGTTGGCCTCCCACGGCCTACAGGCGACTGGCTGGCGCCTTGACGAGCTGATGGCCATGGAGCCTGTCCGCCGCCAGGAACTGGCCGCGTTGGCCCGTGAGCTTGACGTCCGGGTCGGCCTGGCGTTCGGGTTCGACTACCTGTCGGATGACCCGGCCGAGATGCGGGAGAGGACCCGCGCCATTATCCGGGGTATCCAGACGCTGGCCCCTCTGTTCCGGAGCCCGGTCTGCGTCAGCGGCATCCGGCGATACAGCAGCTTCGACCGGGACGTGCCCGTGGCCGAACAGATCGAGCGGCTAAGCCCCGTGCTGGCGCCCCTGGCGGCCGCCGCGCACGAGCACGGATGCCCGCTGGGGCTGCATAATGCCGCGCACTATTGCTCCGACCTGGCGCAGCTCTGCCAGCGGACCCCACACCTGGGCATCCTGTTCGACACCGCCAACCCCTTCCTGGTGGGAGAGCGGCCCCTGCGCGCCGCCCGGGCCGCGGCGCCCTACACCGTGGGCACTCACATCAAGGACCACTACGTCTGGCCGGACAAGGCAGCCCGCCCCCTGTGCCTGCGTGTCCGCGGTGCTGTCGTCGGAGAGGGTGATGTCGGGATGGAGGAGGTGTGTGACGTGCTCATGCGCGGCGCGCCGAACCCGGCGCGCATGCCCATGCTGCTGGAGATAGACCCCGTGCAAGGCATGGACCAGGCGAAGGCTTTGGAGAGGTCGCTCGAGTTCGCGCAGGGGCTGAAGGATCGCTACACCCGCGTTCAGGTGACTGGCTGAGGGAGACGCCATGCATTGGGGTGCGATGACAGGCGGCTGGCTGCGGCAGGCCATGCAGCCCGCCGAGGACTACTTTGCCGCCGACCTGCAGGTCCTGGCCTCATACGGGCTGGACGTCGCCCAGTGGCCGGCGGCCCGCCTGATGGACCTGGCGCCCTCGCGACGGCGGCAGCTCGCCGAGGCGCTGAGGCAGAGGGACATGTGCGCCGTGTTGGGGATCCGTGGCGACTGGCTCTCCGACGACAGGGCGGCCGTCGGCGAAGCCGTCCGGGCAGCGCAGCAGGCCATCAAGCAACTGGCCGGCCCGATGCGCGCGCCCATTTGCACCACCGCCGCGGGGCGGTATCACCGCTTCATGCGGGAGACGTCCCTGGCCGAGCAGATGGACCGGCTGGCCGATGCGCTTGCGCCCGTGGCGCGGGCCGCCCAGGAGGCTGGGGCCCCGCTGGCGGTTGAGAACCACGGCGACTACTACTGCTCTGACCTGGCAGCCCTCTGCCGGAGAGTGCCCCACCTGGGCATATTCCTCGACACGGGCAACACCTTCCTGATCGGCGAGCGCCCGCTGCCGGCCGTTCGGGACGCCGCCCCCTACACGCTGGGCACCCACTTCAAGGACCATTACGCCGCGCCGCGCTTCAGCCCCCTCGGGTTCGAGATCCGCGGTGCCGTGCCCGGCGCCGGCGACGTAGAACTCCGCGAGGCATATCGCATACTGATAGAAGATGCCCCTGACCCGGACCGCCTGGCCATGATCCTGGAGATTGATCCCGTTGAAGGCATGGAGCCCGAGGAGACCCTGCGCAAGGCGGTTCAGTTCGTGCGAAGTCTGTAGGAACGACAAGCAAGCCCCCAACTGACGGAGCGCCGTTGAGATGACAAAGAAGCCCCTGAGGAGCGCCGTCGTGGGCCTGAGAATGGGCTCTGGCCACGCGAAGGTGATGGCTGCACTGGACGACTACGATGTCGTCGCCGTCTGCGATCTGGACGAGGAGGTGAGCCGCAAGGTCGCCGGCGACCTCGGCAACGTCCGCACCTACACCGACTACGACGAGATGCTGGCCGCCGAGTCGCCGGAGGTCGTCGCCGTGGCCACGCCGAACACCTCCCATGCCGAGCTCACCGTGAAGGCGGCGCAGAGCGGCGCGCTCGGCGTCTGCTGCGAGAAGCCGATGGCCACCTGCATGGAGGAGGTCCGCCGCATGCTGAACGCCTGCCGGGAGAGCGGAACCCGTCTCATCGTGAACCATCAGAGACGGATGGGCCGCCCCCTGGTGCGCATGCGCCGGCTTATCGAGGAAGGCGCCGTCGGCGACCTCTACCTGCTGCGCGGCACCTGCGCGGGCGACGTCCTGAGCGACGGCACCCACCTCATCAACTCCCTGCGATCGCTGATGGCCGACGAACCGGTCAAGTGGGTCCTGGGCCAGGTCTACCGCGAGGAGCCCGACCCGGACGAGCAACAGGCGGACGGATACCACACCTCCGGCGGGTATCGCTACGGTCACCCGGTCGAGACCGGCGCCATGGCGACCTTCGAGTTCGAGTCCGGCGTGCGGGCCGAGATACTCTGCGGGCAGGTGCGCTTCCCCGGGCGCAGCTACCAGGACTATGAGGTCTTCGGCACCATGGGCCGCCTGTGGCGCCGGGGCGACAGGGCCGAGCCTCCCGTGCTCATCCGGGACGAGCAGGCCGGGGGTTGGCGCCCCGTGGCCGATGCGGAAGAACCGGACCGCCGAAGGCCGATGCGCGAGAGCTACACCGCCTTCGCCCGCCTGATCCGCACGGGGGGGACGCATCCGCTGATAGGGGAGAGCGCCGCCGCCGACACCGAGGTGATCATGGCCATCTACGAGTCGGCCCGCACGAACAGCAAGATCAGCTTGCCGCTCCAGCAGCCCGCTTTTCCTCTGCCGCTCATACTGCAGGGGCGTTGAGATGCGATTCGGAGGGGGGCGGTTTTGCCCCTCCCTTTGACACGGCCCGCCGCGGCGGCTACGATACGCGTTCTTTGCCACGTCCAGCCAGATTGGGAGGATGATTCATGGCTTCGGGCGAAGTCAACATAGTCTGGTTGCAGGCCGGAGGCTGCACCGGGTGTTCCGTTTCCTTCCTCAACGCGATACACCCCTCAGCGCCCGACCTGCTTATCGAGCAGTTCCTGCCCGGCACCCACCTGAGCCTCAGCTACCACCCCACCCTCATGGCCGGTCAGGGCGAGGGTGCGCTCCAGGTGTTTGACCAGCTTCCCGACGGCGACTTCGTGCTCGCCCTGGAGGGCTCCATCCCCCGGAAGGAGCACTTCTGCACCATCGGAGAGGTGAACGGCCGGGAGATAACCGTCACCGAGAAGTTCCTCGATCTGGCCGATCGCGCCTCCCTGATGCTCGGCGTCGGCACGTGCGCGGCGTTCGGCGGCATTCCCGCCGGCTGCCCCAACCCAGGCGGTTACCGAGCCGCCGGCGTCGTCATGGAGGAGAACGGGATCGAGACCCCCCTGGTGCACGTGCCCGGCTGCCCGCCACATCCGGACTGGATCAACACGACCATCCTCGAGTACCTGTCCACGGGCGGGGACGTCGCGCTGGACCCCCTGGGGCGGCCCGAGATAATCTACGGGCAACTGATCCACGAGAACTGCCAGCGCCGACCCTACTTCGACGAGGGCAAGTTCGCCGAGAAACCGGGCGACCCCGAGTGCCTCCACAAGGTCGGCTGCAAGGGGCCCATCACCTATGCCGACTGCCCCCTCAGGGAGTGGAACGACGGCCTGAACTGGTGTGTCAAGGCAGGTGGGCCCTGCCAGGGCTGCACCCAGCCGGAGTTCATCGAAGAGGCGACACCCATCTACCAGGAACTGGCCGAAGACAGGCTGCCTAAGATCGGAGAGCAGGCCAAAGTGGGAGGTACGGATGAGTAAGATCACCATAGACCCCGTTACCCGCATCGAAGGCCACCTGCGCGTGGAGGTCGAGCAGGAGGACGGGCGTGTGACCCGCGCCTCCTGCGGCGGCACCATGGCCCGCGGACTGGAGTTGATCTTCGGCGGGAGAGACCCCCGCGACATACCCATCCTGGCACAGCGCATCTGCGGCGTCTGCCCCCAGGCCCACGCCACCGCCGCCGCGATGGCCATGGACGACGCGTTCGGCCTGGCCGACCGGATACCGCCCAACGGCGTGCTCCTGCGCGACATCATGCTCGGGGCCAACTTCCTGCAGTCGCACATCCTCCACTTCTACCACCTGGCCGCCCTGGACTACGTGGACGTCACAGCCGCCCGGGGCTACCAGGGCTCCGACCCGGACCTTCAGTCGGTGGCGGGTTTCATTGACCGCGGCGCGCTGGCGCCGTTCGTACCCCGCTACGAGGGCGACTACCGGCTCAGCCGGGAGCAGAATATCGCCGGCGTCAAGCACTACGTGCGCGCCCTGGGCGTGCGGCGCAACTGCCACGAGATGCTGGCCCTGTTCGGCGGCAAGATGCCCCACCAGTGCACCGTCAGCGTCGGCGGGGTCACCACGCAGGTGACGCGCGACAACATCGCCGCCGCGCTCTCCTACGTGCGCGAGGTGGCCGCGTTTATCCGCGAGTGCTACCTGCCCGACATCCTGATGCTGGCCGGCGCTTACGCGGACGGCCTGGAACGGGGCCGCGGCTGCTCCCGCTTCCTGTGCTACGGTGTGTTCAGCGAGGAGGGCCTCTTCCCCGCCGGACTGCTGGAGCCCGGTGCGGACGAGCCGGCGGCCATTGATGCCGACCTCATCACCGAGGACGTCAAGAACTCCTACTACGCCGACGACTCCAACGGCCTGCACCCGGCGGTGGGACGCACCGAGCCGCAGGAAGACAAACCGGGCGCATACTCCTGGCTGAAAGCCCCGCGCTACGACGGCAAACCCTGCGAGGTCGGCCCCATGGCCCGTATGCTCGTCGGCTACAAGGCCGGCAGCGCCGAGATCCGCCAGGCCGTGGACGGCCTCTGCGAGAGCGCCGGCATCGAGGTCGCCGCGCTCAACTCCACCCTCGGCCGCCACGCCGCGCGCGCCCTGGAGGCGGAACTCATCGCCCGCAAGATGCAGGACTGGATACTGGCCCTGCAGCCGGGCGAGCCCTGCGTGCTGAAGGTCGAGGTTCCCGACGAGGGCGCCGGCGCCGGCCTGACCGACGCCCCGCGCGGTTCCCTGGGCCACTGGGTCACCATCGAGGACGGCAAGGTCGCCAACTACCAGGCCGTCGTGCCCACTACGTGGAACGGCTCGCCCCGCGACGCGCAGGACGTGCCAGGGCCCATCGAGCAGGCCATCGAGGGCGAGAGCATCCGCGACGTGGACAACCCCTTGGAGGTCGTCCGCACGATCCGCTCCTTCGACCCGTGTCTGGCCTGCTCCGTGCATGTCGCCCGGCGCAAGGGCGACTGGAACACCGTGCTGCCTGTGTGAGGGATGCAGCAACCGAGATGAGTAGACCGTCTGTCTGTGAAGTCGCCGTTGTCGGCATAGGCAACCTGCTGCTCCAGGACGAGGGCGTGGGCGTGCACGCCGTCAAGCGGCTGCATGACGCCGCCCCGCGCCATGGAGTGACGTACGTTGACGGCGGCACCGACCCGTGGGCCGCGTTCGCGCGGGTGGCGGAATGCGAAGTTGTGCTGGTGCTCGATGCCGTCCTCGGCGGCCACGAGCCCGGCAGTGTATATACGATGTCGCTCCAGGAGGTGGAAAGCGCCGACGCCGTGCTGTCCCTGCACGGGGTCACCATGTTCCACCTGCTCCAGTACGAAGCGCTGGTCGGCAACCGGTTCGCGGAAGTGCGGGTGGTGGGCATGGAGCCCGAATCCGTCGGACCCGGAATCGGCCTGTCGGACCGGTGCGCGCAGAGGATGCCGGAGTTCCTGGACGCGGTGGTCAGCGAAATCGATGGCGTCCAGCGACGGCTGGCCGCATACTGATGGGGAGAGCGCCATGCTGGTGAGCGAACTCAAGCCGGATGACGAGATTATCGGGTCGCTCCAGGGCGACACCAGGGTTTTCCTTGTCGGCTGCAACGGATGCGCCAGCGCATGCGAGACCGGCGGGGCCGAGCACCTGCCCGCCGTCCGCCGGATGCTGGAGCAGGCCGGCAAGGCCGTGACCGACTCCACGGTCGTGGACTTCCTGTGCGACAAGTCCCTGGTCCGTTCGCGCCTGCGCCCCTTTACCTCTCAGATCATGGACAGCGACTCCGTGCTGGTCGTCACCTGCGGCGTCGGCGTGCAGTGCGTGGCCGACTCCGTGCTCAAAAGGGTCCGACCCGCCTGCAACACCATCAACCAGGGCGGCTCCCGCGGCACCTGGCCCGGCGCCGAACGCTGCGCCGAATGCGGCGACTGCCTGCTGGACAGCACCGGCGGCATCTGCCCCATCACCAACTGCTCAAAGAACATGGTCAACGGCCCCTGCGGCGGCACCACCCCGCAGGGCAACTGCGAGGTGGACCGCGAGCGCGACTGCGGCTGGCACCTGATCTACGAGCGCCTCAAAGACCTGGACGAGCTGGACAAGATCACCGAGATCGTGCCGGCCAAAAAATACGGCAACTACCTGCCTTCCTATGACGTGATGACCAGCCGGCACTGGGCGGTGGACGTGCCCGTAGCGGAGGGAGAGCAAGATGAGTAACTTTTCCCAAGCCCTGAAACGCGGCGAATTCGTCGTCACCGGTGAAATTGGCCCCCCGAAGGGCACCAACGTCGAGCCCTGCCTCGAAGAGGCCGAACACCTCCGGGGCAAAGTGGCCGCCATCAACGTCACCGACATCCAGAGCGCCGTCATGCGCTTCGGCGGCCTGGCCGCCTGCAAGATGCTGGTGGACCGCGACCTGGAGCCTGTCTTCCAGATGGTCTGCCGCGACCGCAACCGCCTGGCCCTGCAGTCCGACCTGCTCAGCGCCTACGCCTTCGGCATCCGCAACGTGCTGTGCCTGACCGGCGACCACAACGTCCTGGGCGACCACCCCGAGTCCAAGCCCGTCTTCGACCTGGAGGCCGTCGGCCTGCTCCAGTGCCTGCGCACCCTCTGCGACGGCAAGGACATGGCCGGCAACGAGCTGGACGGCGCCCCCGAGTTCTTCCCCGGCGCCGTCGTAACGCCCGCCGCCGACCCCGTCGAGCCCCAGATACTGCGCATGAAAAAGAAGATCGAGGCCGGCGCGCAGTTCTTCCAGACCCAGGCCGTATACGACGTGGACCAGTTCGCCAACTTCATGGACAAAGTCGCCGGCTTCGGCGTCCCCGTCCTGGGCGGCATCGTCCTGTTGAAGTCCGTCGGCATGGCGCGCTTCATGAACGCCAACGTCAGCGGCGTGGACGTGCCCGAGCACCTGATCAAGCGCCTGGCCGCCGACAAAAAGAAGACAAAGAGCGGCGAGACGGCCGTCGAGATAGCGGTCGAGACCATCGAGGGCTTCAAAGACATCTGCCAGGGCGTCCACATCATGCCCCTGGGCTGGGACCACCTGGTGCCGGAGATCATCGAGCGCGCCGGCCTGTCCAACGGCGCCGCCGACGCCTGACGGCAGCCAACCGACTGCAACCGCAGATGAACGCCGATAAACGCCGATAACGGCAAAGGCGGCACAGGGTAACGGCAAAGGCGCCGCCGTAAGCGCCTCGTGCTCGCTCTCGTGCTCCTGCTTGCCGTTGCCGTTCGGTTCTTTCCCCGCCGTCCTTCGTGTTCTGCGAGCCCTTCGCGCAAGAAGCGGTTGCCGTTGCTGGTCGCCTTTGCCTCTTGCCGTTGCCGTTGTACTCTTCTTTGCCGTCCTTCGTGTCCTTAGTGCCCTTCGTGGTAGAGGCCGTTTGTCGTTCTTCCCTTCCTCGCCGTTCCTCGGCGCTCTCCGCGCCCTCTGCGGTTCAAGTCTTTTTCAGGCAACGGCTTACGACAAAATGGATTCGTTTCGCAAAACCGCCGTCTCACGCCGCGCCCCCCCGCGCATCACGTGCTCCGCGGCTGCGCAGGGAGCCTATACATAAGGTTACCCGTTATCGCCCCGGATGTCAAGCCCCCGCCGTTGCCGTTCTGCGTGCCTCAGTGCCCCCACCGTTGCCGTTGTACCTCTCCGCGCCGTTTCTCGGCGCCCTCTGCGGTTTCTGTCGCTGCCGTAGCGTCCG
>PUMJ01000169.1 GCA_003551305.1 Candidatus Brocadiaceae bacterium | reverse complement strand
GCCCCCGGCGGACGAACTCGTCCCCGTCCGGGCAGAGGTCGCGGAAGATGCCGCGGCTCCGCGCGAACCCCTCCAGCGATGTGTTGTAGGTCTCCAGCCCCACGTAGCCGTCGAAACCCGTCCCGGCCAGCGCGTCGAACAGCTCATCCCACGGCACCAGCCCGCCGCCGGGCACGCCGCGGTCGTTCTCGCAGGCGTGGACGCCCCACAGGCGTTCGCCGCAGGCGCGCACGGCCGCCGCGTAGTCGCGCAGCTCCGGCACCATGTGATAGGTGTCCAGCAGCGCGAACAGGTTCGCGTGCCCGGCCCGCGCTATGAGCCGCATGATCTGCTGCGGCGTGTTGACCAGGTGGGTGCGGAAGCGGCTCATGGGTTCCAGTGCGAGGGCGAGGCCCCGCCGGGCGGCGTGCTCCGCCAGTTCGCTCAGCAGTGTGGCTATGGCCGGGTACTGCGCGTCAGGCGGCTGCTGTCGCTCCAGAACGCCCGGATGGCCGTAGAGGGCGCCCGTGTAGGCGACGGCCCCCAGTTCGGCGGCCAGGTCCACGGCCCGCCTGTGCCAGCGCAGCCCCCGGCGGCGGCGCTCGGGGTCCGGCGAGCCGATGTCGCAGTCGGCCGGCCAGAGCCCCCCGGGGCTGACGACGAGTTCCAGGCCGAGCGCCTCGGCCCGGCGGCGGGTCAGGGCGGGGCGGAACTCGACGTCGTCGCCGATGGCGATCTCCACCCAGTCGAGCCCGAGGGCGTGGGCCTTCTCCAGCAGGCCCAGCCGCTCGTCGGACCAGCGGTCCGTCCACAGGTATATGTGGGCTCCGTACTTCACGTACAGGCTCCGTCGGACATCTGGAAGGGCGGGGGCGGCAGGCGCGCAGGCCGCTAAGAGGTTACGGAGCTCGGCCGGTCCGCGTCCGCGCCCAGGGTCAGCTCGCCGAACTGGATGCGGTAGAAGCGGGCGTACTCACCGTTCCTCTGCATCAGTTCCTCGTGCGTGCCGCGCTCGATGATTCTTCCGCTGTCAACGAACAGTATCTGGTCGGCGCTCAGGATGGTGGAGAGCCGGTGGGCGATGGCGAAGGTCGTGCGCCCCTCGCGCAGCCGATCAACCGCCTGCTGGATGAGCAGTTCGGTCTCCGAGTCCACCGACGAGGTCGCCTCGTCCAGGATCAGGATGGGCGGGTTCTTCAGCAGCGCCCTCGCGATGGACAGGCGCTGGCGCTGCCCCTCGGATAGTTTCACCCCGCGCTTGCCGATCTCTGTGTCGTAGCCGTCGGGCAGTTCCTGGATGTAGGGGGCCGCGTTGGCCATGCGGGCCGCCTGGATGACCTCCTCGTTCGTGGCGTCCGGGCGGCCGTAGCGGATGTTCTGCGCCACGGTGTCGGAGAACAAGAAGTCGTCCTGCATGACGATGCCGACGTGGGCTCGCAGGGAGTGAAGGGTGACGTCGCGCACGTCCCGCCCGTCAATCAGCACGCGCCCCTGGTAGGGGTCGTAGAAACGCGGGATGAGGCGGGTGATGGTCGTCTTGCCGGCGCCGCTGGGGCCGACCAGCGCCACCATCTGGCCGGGCTTCGCCGTCAGGTTCACCCCGTGCAGCACGGTCTGCTCCTCGTAGCGGAAGTAAACGTCCTCGAAGCTCACCTCGCCCGTGATCCCTTCCAGCTTGACGGCGCCTTCGCGGGGGCGGATGTCGGGCTCGATGCCCATATACTCATAGAAGCGCTCGATGCCGGCGAAGAACTGACCCGCCCGCTCCACCATCATTACCATGCGCAGCAGGGGCTGGTAAAAGCGCTGCAGGTAGAAGATGAAGGCCGTGAAGGTGCCGATGGTGAGGAGGCCGGCGATGACCTGGTGGCCGCCGTAGAGCAGCACCGCCGCCACGGCGACGTTGTTGATGAGGACAGCCCCCGGAAAAAGCGTGGCGATATAACGTATGGCCCCCATCCGCTCGGTATAGTGCTCGCGGTTGGCCTCGGAGACGTCCTGGGCGCCGCGCTCCTCACCGACGAAGGCCTTGATGACCCGCATGCCGGCCAGGTTCTCCTCCAGCACGTCGCTCAGCGACGCCATCCTCTTGCGCACTAAGCGGAACTGCTGCAGCATCGGGCTGGCCGCGTGGCGCCCGTAGATCAGCAGCGCCGGCGTCACCAGCATGGCCAGCATGGCCAGCCGCCAGTGGTAGTAGATCATGATGCCCGCCGTGCCCGTCAGCGTCACAATGCCGATCAGGATCGTCTCCGGGCCGTGGTGCGTTATCTCCTGGATGACGTTCATGTCGTCCACCAGGCGGCTCAGCAACTCCCCGGTCTTCTTCTCGTCGTGGAAGGACATGGAGAGCTTCTGCATATGGTCGTAGAGGTCGTTGCGCAGCATCCAGGTGGCCCGCTGGGCGACCTCGTGGCCCCAGTATTCCTTCACTCCGTGCAGCACGGCCCAGACGGCGTACAGGCCCAGCAGCACTCCCGTGGCCGCAAGGAGGCTGCTGTAGTCGCCCTCGGGGATCGAGTGGTCCAGTACGTGGCGGATGATCATCGGGGGTATCAACAGCATGATCACGGCCAAGACGTGCATCATCTGCACCACGCCGAACATCCCTTTGCGCGGCCAGATATAGTCCTTCAGGAACCTCTTCAGGTCGTTCCACATGGCTGGTAGGCTTCCGGCAGGGAGGGGAAAAAGCGTGCGAAGACGAACCACCCCAACAAGATAACCTAACGCCCCCGCCCCTCACTTGCAAAAGCATTCGGCAAAACGGATCTGCCCGCCCGCGGCAGGGCAGCTATCCGGTTGCCAGGGTTTTGCCGCGCCTCAGCGGCGGGGCCCCGGGGTGATGCCCGGCCCGCCGGAGGGCCCACCTGACTCCCGCGCGCAGGGTGGTCAGTCTGGAGGATGGATGCTCGGAGGAACGGGAAACAACGCAGGGGCTTGACAAGGTCCTCGCGCGAGCCTACACTCAGGCGCTGTGTGGGTTTTGCATTCTCCGGCACGACTCAGAGAGGACGAGCTATGCGCCCGCGGACCCTCGGGAAAATTGTACTCGGCGTCCTGACGGTCATGTGTCTGCTGACGGCGTTCTACTACGCCCTGGACTCCCCGGACGTCGCAGATCTCTACAGGAGCATGCGCGGGATCACCTATTCGGTCATGGCGCTTGTGTTCGCCACGCTCTACCGCTACGTGGAAGACTGAAGCGGTGCCGGCCGGTCAGTCCCCTCCCTCTTTGTCCGGCTCGGTTTCGCCCTCTTTTCGGCCCGGTTCGCTCTCGTCGTCAGTCTTCTCGCGCGCCTTCTTTCGCCCGCCGCGGCCGGCTTCGAAAAGCGGTTCGAGCTTCATGATCTTGTCGCGCGTGCGCCGGGCGCCCGGGCCCGTTCCGGTTGGGGGGGGCTCACGGTGGGGCGGCCCCGAGCCGTCGCCGCAGACCCCGTAGAGGATCTCCTCCTGGACCGCCTCCAGTGCCGACAGCACCGTGCTCTCGACGGTTGAGAAGGAATTGCCCACCTGTTGTCGCACGGACTCGCGCACCTCCACGTCGAGGGTGTCGAAATCGCTGCGCAACTGCTGCACGTTCCTGCTGAGGGCTTCCATGTTGCGCATCACTTTGCGCAGTTCCCCGGCCGTGGATTTGAGCTGCTGCCGCGTGGTTTCGATCTCGTCCGCCAGCGTCTCCAGCCTTCGCCGCCCCTTGCGGCCATCGCGGGCCAGTTCCTCCAGCTTCTGCTCAAACTCGGCGCGCTGGGCCTCCGCCTGCTCCCGGCTCTCCTGGCGCAGCCCTTCCACCTGCCGGCTGATGCTCTCGCGCACGCCGTTGACGTGCGCCTCGATGCCCTTGATGCCGCCCCCCAGGGTGCGCACGCGCTCCCAGAAACGTTTGACCGGCACCATAAAGAAAAGGCAGTAAAGCGCGATGATGAGCGCCAGGCAACTGAACACCACCACGACGAACGTATGCAAAGGAGGCATGGTTCCCTCGTTCAGGCGTCCCCGTCAGTCGTTCTCATCCTGGCCGGTAAAGGCGTGATGCACGCGCCGCAGTCGCCGCACGAAAACCACCACCATAACCAGCAACAGCACCACGAGCGCAACCTGGCCCCAGGTCTCCTCCCGGAAGAAAACCGTGAGCACGAAAAGAGCCACGATGCCCAGCAGAATGAGGGCGTCCTCGAGATAGATGTGTGATTTCGGGGTTCTGTCTTCGGGTGGAGACGGACCGGCCATCGGGGATGCCTCCGCTGAAATCGGTGGGCCCGGCGCGCAACACGGACTTCATTGTAGCGTCCGGCCGGCATATGTCAAAGCGGGCGGCGCCTCGCCGGCGCAAACCGGACTCTCAAGCGCAGGAATCACGGTGACGACAAGGACTGTGCGAATTTGCGCCGGCCCGTCAGGGCTCATTCGCCCCTTCGCCGAGGTCCGCCGAGGCTATTGTGGTCGGGTTCGAACCGCCTCGGTGCGTGTTGCGACTCTTGTGGCTCCCGCTATAATGCGGTGTCTCTCGCCGGGTTTCCGTCCCTTCAAGCCAGGGGGACCTTAGATGGCGCTGACGCGCGATGCCGTCATGTACGGTCGCTTTGCGCTCGGGCTCAGGCGCTTCCTGGCCCGTCGCATGAGCCTGCCACAGGCCGTTCGCATCGTGCGCGCCCGCCTGGCCGAGCGCCAGGACACCTTCCTGCGCATTCTCAGGAAGGGGTTCTTCGGCAACCCCCGCAGCCCCTACCTTCCGCTGTTCGAGCTCGCCGATTGCACGTTCGGGGATGTCGAGAGGATGGTGCGTGCCGACGGGGTCGAGTCCACGTTGCAGGCTCTTTTCGACGCCGGGGTCTACGTGGACTTCGAGGAATTCAAAGGGCGCGCCCCGCTGGTGCGCGGGGGGCGCGAGATACCGGTGCATCCGCGCGACTTCGACAACCCCTACCTCGGCGACTGCTACCGGGCGCAGACCAGCGGCTCAACCGGCGCGGGCACGCGCATCTCGATCGACCTGGAGCACCTGGCGGCGCAGTTGCCCTTCAAGGTGCTGCAGTGCGCGGTGCACGGCGTGCAGGAGGCGCCCCGGGCCCTCTGGCGGCCGATACTGCCGGCCACCTCCGGCCTGTCCAACTGCCTGAGGGGGCCCGTTGTGGGCAATATCCCCGAGCGGTGGTTCACTCCTGTCGCCGGCGCCGAGCTGCGGCTGCCGCTCAAGCACCGCCTGGCCACCGAGTACGTGCTGACGGCGGCCCGGCTGTTCGGCCATGCGCTGCCCAGGCCCGAGCCGGTGCCCCTAAATGACCCCACCCCGGTGCTCCGATGGATACGAGGGGCCCTCGATCGGGCCGGCGCATGCATGGTAAGCGCGTTCGTCAGCAGTTCCCTCAGGATCAGTGCGGCGGCCCGCCGGCGCGGCATGGACCTGAGGGGCGTCACCTTCCGCGGGGGCGGGGAGCCGCCGACCCCCGGCAAAGTGGCCGCCATCACGTCCACCGGCGCCCGCTACGTGCCCGGTTACAGTACTACCGAGACCGGGCAGCTCGGCATGCCCTGCGGGAATCCGGTGGACGGCAACGATCTGCACCTGGTCAAGGACAACGTGGCCCTGATACAGCGCCGGCGGGAGGTGCCGAAGTGGGGCGTGCCCGTGGACGCCTTCTACATCACCACGCTGACGCCCACCGCCCCCAAGCTGATGCTGAACACCGGCATTGACGACTACGGCGTGGTCGAGACCCGCTCATGCGGCTGCCTGCTGGAGGAGCTGGGCTACGCGGAGCACGTGCGCCAGATACGCAGCTACTCAAAGATGACGGGCGAGGGCCTCACCCTGATCGACACGGACCTGGAGCGCATCCTGGAGCAGGTGCTGCCCGCCCGCTTCGGCGGCGGGCCGCTGGACTACCAGCTCCTGGAAGAGGAGGACGAAGACGGCTTTACGCGGCTGACGCTCCTGGTGGACCCCGCCGTGTCCCTGCCCGACACCGACGCGCCGGTGAAGGCCATCCTCGAGGAACTGGAGCGTGGCAGGCTGCCGGAGGCGCTGACGGCGGCCTTCTGGAAGCAGGCGCGCGCCCTGCGCGTCAGGCGCCAGCCGCCGGTCTGGAGCGCGGGGGGCAAGTTCATGCCCCTGTGCGTGGCCGAACGGATGAAGCGCAGCACCCAGGCCAGGGGTTGACATGGCCGGCCCGCCCCAGAAGGCGCACCCCGACCCCGCAGCGATGCCGCTGCAGCAGCGCGTGGTGCGCGGGGCCGGGTGGGTGGTGGCCGGCAGCCTGCTGGCCAACGGGCTGGGCGCCGTCAAGCTCATCGTCCTGGCGCGGCTGCTCTCCCCGGAGGACTTCGGCCTGTTCGGCATCGTCCTGCTGGCCACGGTCACCGTCAGCACCTTCAGCCGCACCGGCTTCGAGACGGCCCTCATCCAGCGCCCCGAGGGCACGGCGGACTACCTGGACACGGCCTGGACGGTGCAGGTGCTGCGCGGGCTGCTGAGGGGAGGGCTGCTGTTCGCGGCGGCGCCGCTGATCGCGTCCTTTTTCGCCGAACCGTCGGTTGTGCCGCTGTTGCGCGTGGCCGCGCTGGCGCCGGTGCTGCAGGGGTTCGGCAACATCGGCGTGCTCTACTTCCGCAAGGAGCTGCAGTTCCGCCGCCAGTTCTACTACGATCTGCCCGGCACGCTCTCCTCGTTCCTCGTGGGGGTGGGGCTGGCGTGGGCGACGCGCTCGGTGTGGGCGCTGGTGGGGGCCCAGGTCGCCCAGATGACGGCACGCTGCATCGCGTCCTACGCGTTCCACCCCTACCGGCCCTCCCTGCGGTGCGAGGTGCACAAGCTGGCCTGGCTGTTCCGCTACGGGCGCTGGATGCTCGGGTCTTCCGTGCTCCACCTGCTGGACACGCGGGGCCCGGACGCAATCATCGGCCGCGTGCTGGGCGCGACGCCGCTGGGCCTCTACCGCATCGCGCGCCGGGTGGCCGGCGACCACATGGTGGCCGTGGTCGGGGTCGCCTATCGCGTGCTGATGCCGACCTTCGCGAAGGTGCAGACGGAGCCGGAGCGGCTGACGCGGGCGTTCCTGTCCGCCTTCCAGGTGATAACGTGCGTGACCGTCCCCCTCTCGCTGTTCGTCCTGTTCGCCGGGCAGGAACTCATAACGGCGGTGCTGGGGGCGCAGTGGGAGGCAGCCGTCCCGGCCGCCCGCATCCTGGCCGTCCTCAGTTGCCTGCATGCGGTGGCGGCCGTCGGCCGCCCGCTGTTCTGGGGGACGGGCAAGCCCCACCTGGCATTCATGGTCTCTCTGGTGGACCTGCTGGGCATGGCGGCCGTCATCTACCCGCTGACGGTCAGGTACGGCATCAACGGCGTAGCGGCGTCGGCGGTGGTCGGCGCCGCCGTGGCGCTGCCGGTTTGGATGATGGCCATGGCCAAGACGCCGGTCACCCGCGTCGGCCTCCTGAAGGCCATCGTACCGGCCGTCGTGCTGGGTCTCTGCGTGGCGGCCGCGGCCTCCCTGGGCCGGCTGCTGCCCAGCCCCGCCCCCCTGGTGACGGTCATCTGGCAGGCGGGGGCCGCCCTGCTGCTGTGCGGCGCCGGCGCATGGCTGACCGAGCGGCTGCTGGGGCGCGGACCGCTGGTGGAAGGTCGCCGGCTGCTCAGGTCCCTGAAGGCCCGCCCGGCGGCGGCTTCGGACGAAGCGTAGCCGCCTGCGGCCGACCGGCGCCCGCCCTCCTCCTTCCTCCCGCGTTTGCCCCCGAGGGGCGCCCGTGGTATCCTCTCCTGCCGCTGCAGCCGTTCCCGTGAATCCCGATGATACCGCGAGGTGCCCGCCCCATGCCGGAAAAGCCGAATCTCCTGTTCATCATGACCGACCAGCAGCGCTACGACGCCGCCGGTGTCAACGGCAACGAAATCATCCGGACCCCTAACATGGACCGCATCGCGCGCTCCGGCGTCAACGTCCGCGACTACTTCACGAACTGCCCCGTCTGCGTGCCCAGCCGCTGCACCCTGTTCACCGGCCGCTACCCCCACAGCCACCGCGTGCGCGAAAACCACAACCTCCTGGAGGCCGGACGCGAGATCCACCTGTTCCGCGTCCTCAAGCACGCCGGCTACTCCCTGGGTTACGTCGGCAAAAACCACCTGCTGGAAGCCCCCGAGTGGGAGAACTTCGACTACACCGACGTCTGGGGCTACGACCACGAGATGAGCCCCGAGGAGAAGGAAACCCACGAGTTCGCCCGCAGCCG
>PUMJ01000103.1 GCA_003551305.1 Candidatus Brocadiaceae bacterium | reverse complement strand
GCAAGGCCTGAAGCTGCCCGACTCCTTCGCTTTGCCGCCCCCGATTGTGCTGGACAAAATCGCCGGTAAAATCGTCACCCAGGGTGGGGAGGATGTCCTGGCAAAGTACACAACCGCTCGCTTCGGGGCGACCGGGCCATGGACCCCGCTTGATCAAAGGAGGAACTCGGGGGCCGCTTCGCCGGCTGCTTCGAGTTCGGACAGCAAAATGCCGTGCAGGCGGCGACGCAAGGCTACGTGGGTGGCGTCCTCGTAAAGGTTCGTCAACTGGTACGGGTCTGCCTCGTTGTCGAACAGCATGCCCCAGCCCTCCTGGCCGATAGCGTAGGTGTGGCGGCTGCTGCGGATGGCCCGCCACTGCGGGCCCGGCTCGCCTTCGGGGTGGTAACGGGGATTGCCGAACCACTGCACCAGGCTGGCCCGGCGAGACGGTGTTTCCGACGTCCGCTCAGTTCGGGCCAGGGGCGAGATGTCGTGCCCCTGCACCCGCGCCGGAACGTCCACGCCGCACAGGGCTGCACTGGTGGGAAACACGTCGACGAGGCTGGCCGGGCAGCGTATGCGCCTGCCGGGAGCGAGGACTCCGGGGAGTCGGGCGATCATCGGCACGCGGATGGATTCGTCGTAGGGGGAGCCTTTCTGGAACCGGCCATGGCTGCCGCCCATCTCGCCGTGGTCGCTGAAGAAGCAGACCAGCGTCCTGTCGGCCAGGCCGGTCTCATCGAGCCAGCCGAGCAAGCGCCCGATGTTGTCGTCGAGGTTGGCTATCTGGGCGCAGTATTGCGCCTGTTGCGAACGGGCAACGGGTCGGGTCTGCTCCGGCACGTTGGGGCGCAGGCGGATGCTTCGCGGCCGGAAACGGGCTTCGTACTGTTCGGGGGCGGGGTGGCGCGTGTGCGAGGCGTCTGCGACCCGCACACGCGCCACACCCCTGTCATCGCGGCCGTGGTGGGGGGCCTCGACGCTGAGAACGTGGAACCAGGGCTGGTCGAGCCGTTGCGCCGTGCCGTCCATGTACTCAAGCGACAGGTCCGTCAGGCCGTCGGTCTGATAGCCTTCCAGCAGTTTCGGGGGCCACATGCTGTCGCCGGTGCTGTAGCGCGTCTGCCAGAAGTGATTGGACAGTTCAAAGCCGAACCAGTCTTCGAATCCGCCTCGCAGGAGGGGGTGCACCCAGTATTCGGCGCCTTCGTTATGGCCGAAGGGGTTCTGCGCGCTGGCCAGGTGCCATTTGCCGACATAGCTGGTGCGGTAGCCGGCGTCGCGGAAGGTGTGGGCGACGGTCTGCTGGCAGGGCGCGAGCAGGTCACCCAGGTACAGGATGCCTGTGCCGTGGCCATAGCGGCCGGTCATGACGGCTCCCCGCGCCGGGGTGCAGACGGGGCAGGTTGTCACGGCCGTGTCGTAACTGACGCCCTCGGCAGCCAGGCGGTCGAGGTTGGGGGTGGACAAGTTGGGTTCGCCGTTTGCCGACAGGGAGTGCCAGCGGAGTTGATCGCAGAAGATCCAGAGGACGTTGGGGGGCATAATGGGCACGGCTCAAGTCCTCTCCCTTGTGGCATGACGGGGGGCCCGGGCAGGGCCGATCTGCCGGGGCGGAATCACGGCGGTCGGAATTGGCTCCTAGGCCAGCGCGCGACGGGACCGGCGCCGTGGGTCATTCGCCTATGATCTGTACTATCAGTTCCCGTTCACGGGCGCGGACGTCGAAGTCAAAGAAGACGATCTGCTGCCAGGTGCCGAGCATGAGCCGCTTGTCCCGGAAGGGGATGACCACCGAGGGGCCTATCAGGCTGGCGCGCACGTGGCTGTGGCCGTTCTTGTCGTGCCAGCGCTCTTCGTGCTGGTAGTAGTGGTCCCTGGGGGCGAGTTTTTCGAACAATTCCTTCATGTCCTTCACCAGCCCGGGTTCATACTCCATCGTGGTGAGTGCGCCGGTGGAGCCGGGCACGAAGACGGTGACTGAGCCGTCCGAGACGTCCACCTCGCTCAAAATGTCCGCCACATCCTTGGTGACGTCCACGATGTCCATCTCGGCTTCGGTGCTGAAGACGAACGTCCTGGTCTCGAGTTTCGCGCTCATCTCGTCCCCCGCGCTTTTCTGAGTTCGGGCAGCCTTATTATCATACAATACGAGCGCGCGCCGGAAAACAGGAAAGTGCCTTTCCGACAGGCGCCATGCCGGGGCGTTGCGACCGGGGGAACGGAGCGAACGCCGGGACCGGGGAGCTGGCCAGGGTACCAGGATGGCACCTTCTGGCGCTGACGGCCAAGGGCGCAGGGAAGACGCGCGGGCCTGGATCAGCCGTCGAACTGGCGGATCACCAGGGAGACGTTGTGCCCCCCGAAGCCGAACGAGTTGCTGATGGCCACTTCGATGGGGCGTTCTTGGGCCTGGTGGGGCACGAAGTTGAGCCCGCAGCACTCGGGGTCGGGGTCGGTCAGGTTGATGGTCGGAGGCGCGATGTCGTCCTGAATGGCCCAGATGCAGACGGCGCTCTCCAAAGCACCGGATGCGCCGAGCAGGTGGCCGAAGATGCTCTTGCTGGAGCTGACGGCGAGGTCCCTGGCGGCATCGCCAAAGACGCTGACGATGGCCTTGGCCTCGACATCGTCGCCGGCCGGGGTGCTGGTGCCGTGGGCGTTGATGTAGTCCACCTCTTCCGGCTCAACGCCGGCATCGGCCAGGGCGTTGGCCATGGCGCGGGCGGCGCCGCGCCCGTCCGGTTCGGGCAACGTGATGTGATAGGCGTCACTGCTGGCGCCATAGCCAATGAGCTCGGCAAGTATGCTGGCGCCGCGCTTGCTGGCGTGCTCGAGCTCCTCGAGGATGAGCACGCCGGCGCCTTCGGCCATGACGAAGCCGTCCCGGTTCAGGTCGAACGGCCGGCTGGCGGCCTTCGGGTCGTCGTTGCGCGTGGAGAGGGCTCTCATCTGCTGGAAGCCGCTCAGCCCCATGGGTGTGATCGCGGCTTCGGAGCCGCCGCAAATCTGCACGTCGGCCATGCCGTTGCGGATGCAGTCGCCCGCCTCGCCGATGGCGTGGGAGGCGGAGGCGCAGGCGCTGGAGACGGACATGCTGGGTCCGAGCAGGCCATAACGCATGGCCACCTGTCCGGCGGCGGCGTTTGTCATCAGCTTCGGGATCATCAGGGGGCTTGTGCGGTTGGGACCGCTCCTGAGCAGGCGGGTATGCTGGGCCTCGATCTCGTGCAGCCCGCCAATGCCGGTGCCGATGTAGGCGCCGACACGCCTAAGGTCTTCCCCTTCGATGTCGAGCGCGGCGTCCTGGAGGGCGCAATCAGCGGCGACCAGGGCGAACTGGACGAAGCGGTCGAGCCGGTTGAGCTCCCGTTTACTGAAGTGGTCGAGCGGGTCGAAGTCGTTGACTTCGCCGGCGATGTGCACCGAGTAGTCGGAGGTGTCGAACCCTTTGATGGGGCCGATCCCGCTGCGACCTTCGCGCACGGCGGGCCAGGCGGTGTCCTTGCTGCTGCCCACCGGAGAGACGACTCCGATGCCCGTTACGACGACCCGTCTGCCATTCATTGCTGGCTTTCTTCGATGTGTTTGATAGCCTGCCCCACGGTCTCGATCTTCTGGGCTTCCTCGTCACTGATGCTCAGGTCGAACTCTTCCTCCAGGTCAATGACCAGTTCCGCCATGTCCAGCGAGTCGGACTGGAGGTCGTTGACGAAGTGGGTATCGTCGGTGATCTGGTCTGGGTCCACGTCCATGCGTTCGGCAATCAGGCTGATTACGCGCTCTCTGACATCGCTGGCCACTTGTGTACCTCCCGGTGTTTGTAAAGAAAAGTGATTGCGGCCCCTTTTCGCGCCAGGTTCGGCCGCATCTGGCAAGATTAGAAGCTGTCTGAAACCGCAGTATTGTAATGGTCAAAAGGCCAGGTGCGCAAGCGACCGGCGCTCCTTCACATCACCATACCGCCATCCACGCGTATGACCTGGCCGGTGAGGTAGGAAGAGTCTGGCCCGGCCAGAAACGCCACCGCCGCCGCCACGTCCTGGGCCTCCCCGAAGCGGGCGAACGGTATCTGCCCCAGGGCGCTCTCGCGCGCTTCTTCGCTCAGCTCGTCCGTCATGGCAGTGCGGATGAAGCCGGGAGCGACGGCGTTGACGTTGATGCCCCGCCCGGCCAGCTCGCGCGCCGCCGTCTTGGTCAGGGCGATGACGCCGCCTTTGCTGGCCGAGTAGTTGGCCTGCCCGGCATTGCCGACCATGCCCACGACGCTGGCGATGTTGACGATGCGCCCGGACCGCTGCCGCATCATGGGGCGCGCCACCGCCTTGATGCCGTTGAAGACGCCGGTCAGGTTCACCGAGATCACCGCGCGCCAGTCCTCGTCGCTCATCCTGATGAGCAGATTGTCGCGCGTGATGCCCGCATTGTTGACCATGATGTCGAGGCTGTCGAAAGCTTCAGTGAACTGCCCGACCGCCGCCTTCATGTTGTCGAAGTCGGTCACGTCGGCGGTGATGGGTAGGAACTCCACTCCCTGCTCGCGGACCAGGGCGCCGGTCTCTTCGAGGAGATCGTCCTTGATGTCCAGGCCGGCGATGTTGGCGCCGTCTCGCGCCAGCCGCAGGGCGATGGCGCGGCCGATTCCGCGGGAGGCGCCCGTCACCAGGGCTGTCTTGCCTTGCAGTGTACTCATCTTTCGTCTCTCCGTTGGAGGTACGCCGCCCCCTCCGTCAGGTCGTCCGCCGTGTTGACGGACCGGCAGTTCAGGCTGCGGTCAACGCGCCTGAGCAGGCCCCTCAGCACGCGGCCCGGTCCGATTTCCAGGTAGTCGGCCACTCCCTGATCGGCCAGCCACTGCATGCTGTCGCCCCATCGGATAGAGCTTGTGACCTGGAGGGCGAGCAACTCCCTGATGCGCTCCGGGTCTCGGGTTGGCTTGCCCGTGACGTTGGAGACGACCGGGCAGTGTGGTCTCCGGAGGGGGACGTTTTCGAGTTCCAGGGCCAGTTTGTCGCGTGCGCTCTCCATGAGGCGTGTGTGGAACGCCCCGGCCACGTCCAGTTCGACGACCCGGCCGGCGCCCATCTCCCGGCAGACCTCGGCGGCCACGGCGGCCGCTGCGTGTTCGCCGCTGATGACGACCTGGCCGGGGCAGTTGTAGTTGGCGGGCCAGACGAGGCCGCCCGTGCGACCACGCGCCTGAGTGCAGGCGTCTTCGACCTCTTCATCGTCGAGCCCGATGACGGAATACATGGTTCCGGGGTTGGCGTTGCAGGCTTCCTGCATGTACACGCCGCGTTTTCGCACCAGGGAGACGGCCTCGGCGAACTCAAGGGCGCCGGCCGCCACCAGGGCACTGTACTCGCCCAGGCTCAGCCCGGCGGTCCCCGCCACCGGCGGCAGTCCGCCGGCGGTCTCCTCCAGAGCGCGCAGCGTGGCCACGCTGACGGTCAGGATGGCCGGCTGGGCCACATCGCTGCGGGAAAGCTCGGTCTGCGGACCTTCGAAGCAGAGCCGGTCGAGCTCCATATCCAGCGTCCGGTTGGCCTCGTCGAAGGTCTCTCGCGCGGCGGGGAAGGCCCCGGCGATGTCGTGTCCCATTCCGACGGTCTGGGCGCCCTGGCCCGGGAACAGTAGTGCGATAGCTTTCATGGCACAGCCATTAGTCGAGGTCTTAGTATCTGATCAGAGCCGATCCCCAGGTGAGCCCGCCGCCGAAGGCCAGCAGCAGGGCGAGGTCCCCCCGTTGCAGTTTGCCGCAGGCGGCGGCCTCGGCCATAGCCAGGGGAATGGAGGCGGCCGAGGTGTTGCCGACGGTGTCAATATTCATGTATGCTTTTTCCATCTCGAGGCCAGAGCGTTCCAGGGCGCTTTTGATGATGCGCACGTTGCTCTGGTGAGGCAGGACCATTTTGATCTCGTCCAGCCCGATGCCGGTCTGCTCGGGGATGCGCTGCATCAGTTCGATCAGCTTGTTGACCGCTAGCTTGAAGACCTCCCGCCCCTGGAGCTGCATGTAGTGTCTGCGTTCGTCAACTGTCTGGTGGGAGGCGGGCAGGCGGGTTCCGCCGGCCGGTATTTCGAGGATTTCCGGCCGGGAGCCGTCCGCCCCGAGTTCCGCGTACAGCAGTTCGCCGCCGTTGCGCGTGCGGCGCAGCACGGCGGCCCCGGCGCCGTCGCCGAACAGGATGCAACTGCGACGGTCGGTGTAATCGGTCACGCGTGAGAGGGTCTCTGCGCCGACAAGCAGGACGTTGTCGGCCATACCGGAAGCAATGAGGCCGGAGGCGTAAACGAATCCGTAGACGAATCCGCTGCAGGCCGCCTCCAGGTCGCATGCCATGGCGTCGGTGGGGCCGATGGCGGCCTGCACCAGGCATGCCGTGGCGGGGAAGAGGTGGTCCGGGGTGCAGGTTGCGACCAGGATGACGTCAAGCTCTTTGGCTGTCAGCGCGGCGTCCTGCAAGGCGCGCCGGGCGGCAGCGACGGCCAGGTCGCTGGTGGCCTGTTCGTCGGCGGCGATACGACGTTCGCGGATGCCGGTGCGCGGGACGATCCACTCATCGGAGGTGTCGACTATTGCCTCCAGGTCGTGGTTGCTCAGGATACGCTCGGGCAGGTAGCTGCCGAGCCCCGCGACCTCGACGGGCAGGTGTTGAGCGGTTCGCATGTCGGCCTGTTTCCGATGGAAGAGGAGGGGAGGGCTCACGCCGAGACACGGTGGCGGGCGGCGTCTTGCAGCACAGCCCGAGCAATGTGGTCATTGACATGATGCTCCACGAAGCTGCGCGCTTCGCGGACGGCATTCCGTATGGCCCGGGCGTCGGACGTGCCGTGTGTAACGATGACGACGCCATTGACGCCGAGCAGGGGCGCGCCGCCGTATTCGGAGTAATCCCCGCAGTGGCGCAGGTGGCGGAACATGTCCTGGCACAGGGCCATGCCGACCTTGTAGCGCAGGCGCTCCCGGACCTGCTCACGCATCCACTCAACAAGTCGCAGTATCAGGCTCTCGCCGAACTTGAGCAGCACATTGCCGGCGAACCCGTCGCAGACGAGCACGTCGCAGCCGTGATGGAAGAAACTGTGGGGTTCGATGTTGCCCACGAAGTTCAGGTCCGCCTCGCTGAGGAGGCTGTAGGCTTTCTTCGTCAGTTCATTCCCTTTGCTGGCTTCTTCGCCGACGTTTAGCAGGCCGACGCGGGGGTCTTCGATGCCGATGACCTCCCGCGCGAACACGTCTGCCATGATGCCGTATTGCAGGAGGGTGACGGGTTTGCAGTCCACGTTGGCGCCCACGTCAATGGCGACCACCGGGTAGTCCAGCACCTGCATGGGGGCGGCGATGCCGGGCCTGTGAACCCCCTTCGGGCGGCCCAACTTCAGGGTGGCGGCTGCGGCGACGGCGCCGGTGTTGCCGGCGCTGACGAACGCGTCCGCTTCCCCGTCGGCGATCATGGCGATGCCGACCGAGATCGAGGAGTTGGGCTTGCCCCGCAACGCCTGCACGGGGGGTTCGTGCATCGCGATCCGTTCGGGGGCGTCAACGATTCTGATGCTGCCCCCGCCCACCTCGCAGGTGGCCAGGGTGCTCTCAAGCTCGCCGGCCGGCCCGCACAGGATGACTTCGATGTCAGGATATTTAGCCGCTGCCTGAAGGGCACCCTTCACCCGTTCACTGATGTGGGCGTCGCCGCCGGTCGCATCAACGGCAATTCGTGCGGTATCGGAGCCGGCAGAGGGCGAGGAAGCGTCCTGCTCGGGGGCGTTCATAAAGGGGTTCCGCCTATCGATCGACTTCGATCAGGGAGCGGCCTCTGTAGTAACCGCAGTTGGGGCACACCGCATGCGGCGGTTTGACCTGGGTGCAATTCGAGCAGAAGAACTTGTCCGAGCGCGTGCCTTCCGCGCGAACCTTCTGTCCTTTGGGGATGTTGGGCGCGGTCAGGACCCAGTGAGTCCGGCGTTTGCGCTTTCGCGCTTTACTGGTCTTTCTTTTCGGTACGGCCATGAGATATGCCCTCCGTGTTTATCAGCTCATCAGGCGGCCCCGGGTTGCAGCCCCCGTGCGGAATGGGACCCGTCTTCCGTTCGGCCCTTGGCAGGCCGTTCCGTTCGTCGCGCCGTAATACTGCGCCATCGCCTGAAGGGGGCACGGGGGCGGTTGCGGCAACGGAGACGTAGGATAAGTTTCCTGTCCGGGCCGTCTGGGTCAGCTAAAACAGCGTGGATT
>PUMJ01000149.1 GCA_003551305.1 Candidatus Brocadiaceae bacterium | reverse complement strand
CTGCTGTGATATAGTGTGTGTCGGTGGGCGCCAGCCTCTGCTGCACCGGCAGGACAGCCTACCGCGCCATGAGGCGCAAGCATGCGTACCGGTTCCGCGTGCCCGCCGAAAAGGCGACGCCGGGGTGGGGATGAAAGACGCGGGACACGAAGAAAGAGAAGAGGTCTCCGGACCAGCGGTGGTTTCCCGCCGTCTTCGTGCTTTTCGTGAACTTCGCAGTGGACAGACCGGGGCAGGCGGCCGTGTTGCCTGCGCAGCGGGCGCTACGGCAGGTCCCCCCGGCTTTCGTCCTCGCTCTCCTCGCGTTCTTTCATGCGGTTGTTCAGCTCCTCCATCAAGCGCTCGTCGAGCACGGCGTCAACGTCCAAACCCCTGTTCAGGAGCTTGAGGGTATAGATGTTGCCCTTCTGCAGGCGGGCGGTGATGGCGGCGCTGACGATGCAGGCCAGCATCATCGGCAGCAGGACCTTCGGGTCGCGGGTCATCTCGAACAGGATGATGATGGAGGTCAGGGGGGCATGGGTCGCACCGGCGAAGACGGTGCCCATCCCCACCATGGCGTAGGAGCTGGCGTCGGCGGTTATGCCGGGCAGCAACCAGTGCATGACCAGGCCGTAGGCGCTGCCCATCATGGCGCCGATGAAAAGCGAGGGCGCGAAGATGCCGCCCGAACCGCCGCTGCCCAGCGTGAGGACCGTGGCCAGGATCTTGCCGCCCATCAGCGCCGCCACAAGATACAGCGGAAAGCGGCTGTGCAGGGCGCCCTCCATCACCGGATAGCCGGTGGAGTGGATCTGCGGGATGACCAGGGCCAGCACGCCCAGCAACAGTCCGCCCAGGGCCGCACGCGAGGCTTCAGGCATGGGCATCTTTTCAAACAGGTGCTCCACGAAGTACAGTGAGTTGAAATACAGCATCGCGATGCCCGCGCCTACCACGCCCAGTCCCACGTAGAGCAAAAGCTCCCAGTAGCTGACAAGCTGGTGGACCGGGATGTCGAAGATGGCGTCGGTGCGGTCGAACAGGGTGTTCGCTACGGCGGTGCCCACTACGGCGGCCACCACGATAGGGGAGAAGCTGTGCAGGTGGACTTTCCTGACCAGGACCTCCAGGCTGAAGATGACGCCCGCCAGCGGGGCGTTGAAAGTGCCCGCAATGCCCGCCGCGGCCCCCGCCCCCAGCAGCGTCTCCACCTTGTCCGGCGTCAGCTTCAGATACGTGGCCATGCCGGAGCCGAACGTGGCCCCGATCTGGACGATGGGTCCCTCGCGGCCCGCCGAGCCGCCCGAACCGATGCAGATGGCCGAGATGACGGCCTTAAGCGGGGCCACACGGAAGCGGATGGCGCCTCCACGCAGGGCCACCGCCTCCATCACCTCGGGCACGCCGTGGCCTCGCGCCTCCCTGACCAAGTACGTCACCAGGGGGCCGACGATGAGCCCGCCTATGGCCGGTGCGATCAACCGGTAGTACCAGGGCAGGGCGCGCACCGCGTCCAGGAACGTCGCCGTGGAGGTGGCCCCGAAGAAAACGTACTTGAATCCCAGGATCAGGTAGTGGAACACCACCGCCCCCAGGCCGCCGACGACCCCCACGATGGCCCCCAGTATCACCATGCTGGGCCAGTAGGAGGCATCCACGGCCCTGTATAGCTCCACGGCCCTGTCCCTCATCCGTTCGTTCCGTGCACTCATGACGCTACCTCCCGGTTCTCCGGACCGGCAACGTGTCGGCAAGCTCTCCTCCGGGACGGCACACCGCCCGGACCGTCAGTGCGTACATGATGAAACCCATTCGGGAACTCCTGGATCGCGCTCGAGTGTTCAAGAGCCGGTCCGGACGGATGCGGAACGGCACCCTCACTGTCCTATGAGGGGTGCATGAAGGCATGGAAGCACCGTGTTCAGAAAGGAAAAGGACGCGCCCCGAGTGCAGCCCTGCGCCGCCCCAGCCTCGCAAGACGAGACGAACCGAGTTGCGGAGATGGGGAAGCCGCCCGGGACAACGGGCCGACCGGAGCGCTCGCGTGTATGGTCAAAGACGCCTGCACCTGTTGAGGACGAGAGGTGGCCAGAAACGCCTGCTACCGTCCCCCCTGCGACACGCAGTATAAGCGTTCGCCGCCGGGGCGCGCAAGCGCCGACGGTTCCTGTGCCGGGCCGTTTTGCGCAGCAGGAAGTGTTGATGCTGCGGGTTCAGCGGTGTCACGTCCGTTCGGGAACGGCCTGGGGCTCTGGCCAACAGGGCCCGGGCCGAATCCGGTTTCCTGTCAGGTTGCCCTGCCGGCCGCGACTTGCCGCCGCTCTACCCCTGTCGGTTCACCGGCATGCCGGGGCTTGCCCCGCCGCCGTAACGTCTTATCCGGGAAGACGAATCTTCACGAAATATCCGGGTTGATGCGAGCACAGATCCGAATCATGACCTGTGGCCATGGCTGAAATGTGGGTAAAGACGGCCCTACAGGGTGTGAAGCAGCAGGAGCACGAGCACGGCCAGGTAGACGCCGGCGAAGACGTTCACCGCCACGCCCGGGTCCCGCACCTTCTCCGGGCGCTCCGCCGGCAGGCGCGTGGCCCCCAGCAGGTGCATCATTCCGTAGGCGACCGCCGCCAGGAGCGCGAGCCCGGGCGTCAGGAGGCCGAACTGCCCGCCCGTCAGGTACAGCCCAACCCCGACGGCCGCGGCCGCATACACGAACAAAAGGATCGAGAGCCGGGTGTCGGCGCGCTCCCCGTCCGCCTTCGTCAGCAGTTGATGGTTGAGCCGGAGGTAGAGGACCAGCACGCCGACGTTGCCCGCCAGGAACAGCAGCCGCAGGGGACCGGAGAGCGCATCCGCGATGCCGAACACGCCCACCGACCCGACCAGGGGCTGCACCGGCCCCAGGGAGAGGCTGAGGGCGAGCACGGCCGCGGCCAGCGCAGGGCTGCCGCGGTAGGAGATGGCGTCGAACCGGCGGCTGCCGGCGCGCACTATGAGCGCCCCCGCTGCCAGCACCAGGCCGCCCTTGACCAGGCTGTGGGCGAAGAGATGACCCAGCGCGTCCGGCACGTTGCCGGCCGCCACGCCGATGACCACCACTCCCATCTGCGCCACGGTGCAGAAGGCCAGCAGGCGCAGCACGTCTCGCTCGCGAAACGCCAGAGCCAGCCCCGCCAGCAACGAGGCGAACCCGATGACCAGCAGCGGGTCGGCGTCGAAAACCTCCCCGAAGTACGTGCTCAGCAGCGCCAACCGGTACATGGGCAGCATGGCCAGGACAGCCGGGATGAGGGCGGCTATCGGCGGATATGACTTCGCCGTGACCGCCGGTGCCCAGAAGTGCAGCGGGAAGACCCCCCCCTTCACCAGCAGCGAAACGATGGCCACCCAGAGGGCGATCTCCACCCCCCGCTCCACCTCCAGGTGCTCCTCGATGAGGGCCAGGTTCAGATAGCCCGTATGGGCGTAGATGATGGCGATGGCGAACAGGAACACGAACGACGCCGTCACCCACATCATCAGGAACTCGTAGGCCGCTTCCTTGGTGCCCTTCTCGCGGGAAGACGCCACCAGGATGAAGCCCGCCACGGAGGCCAGCTCCAGGTAAACGTAGAAGTTGAACAGGTCCCGGCTGATGAGCGCCCCCAGAGCGCCGGCGTGGGCCAGCAGGATGAGCGAGTAGACGCCGCCCGGCGTGCGGGGCGCCTGGCCCGGGGCCCCCACGCCCTCCGCCTTGTAGGCCGGCAGCAGGCCCCGCGTGGGATGAAAGTAGCGCAGCGCGTGCAGCCCCACGGCGGTGAACACAATCAGTTCGGCCAGCACAAGCAGGACGTTGACTTCGTCCAGGCCGACCTCGATGCCGGAGATGCGCGCCCACCCGCCGGCCACCTCAGACCACGGCATGTGCGCCGCATACACGGCGAAGAGCGGCCAGGGGCCGAGGATGCCGGCCAGAAAGAGCAGCCGCAGCACCGAACGCCGCGCCTTGAGCGCCTCCAGCAGGGAGAGCGCAAACGCCGCGGCCAGGGGGATGGCGACAAGCAGGGGGATCACCGGTGGCCTCCCGCGATTCGGATAACCAGCGCCAGGGCCACGGCCGTGACCGCCACGTCCACCACAAGCCCCGTCAGCATCAGCGTGGCCGGCAGGGGGTCAACTATCGTCTCCGGCGCCAGCGTCTCGCCCACCGGCAGGATGGGCGCGAACCCGCCAGGCACGTAGCCGACGCCGATGAAGTAGAGCACCACGGCGAAGGAGAGGATGTTGATGCAGATGACCTGTTTGACCAGGTTCCGCTGCGTCACCAGGCCGTACAGCCCTATCAGCAGCAGGCCGATGGCTGCGGTCTGGGGCGTCAGGTATCCGCCGGTGAGCGACTCAGTCACGTTCGGTCCACCTGAGCAGCACGTAGAAGACGAGGGTAAACGCAACGCCGACTTTCAGGCCGATGGCCGTGTTGACGAGGGCGATGTTGCCGCCGCTGAACAGGTGGCCGAACTGGCCGCGGGGCAGGTAGTTGGCCATGAACGAGCCTGCCAGCACGCCCGCCAGCCCGCTGAGCACCAGGAACAGGGCCGCCCCGCTCTCGGTGATCTTCAGCAGCCCCACGCGCACCCTCTCGCGCACCACCTGGTAGCCGTTGGCGGTGATGAGCAGGATGACGCTGACCGAGACGATGACGCCGCCCTGGAAACCCCCGCCCGGACTGATGTGCCCGTAGAATATGAGGTAGAACCCGTAGACGAGCAGGAACGGGGTGATCATCCGCGAGGTGGTTCTGACGATGGAGGACATCTTCATCAGTGCTTGCCCTCCAGGATGACATAGAAGCCGGCGGCAGCGGTAAACAGCACGGTGGCCTCCCCCAGCGTGTCGTAAAGCCGCCAGTCAACCACCACGGCCCCGACGATGTTCGGCACGTTCACCTCGCCCCAGTACGTAACGTAATGCTCGTGGCTCGCACCGAAGACACGCTCGGCGCCGGTCTGGAAAAGGAAGATGGCCAGCACCAGCAGCAGGAGGACGGCGACTATCCGTTTCGTCATTCCGAGACCTCCTCGATGGTGAACAGGAACAGACCCACCACCAGCGCGCCGACCACCACGGCCGAGAGCGCCACGTCCGGCGCCTTGAGCTGATAGAGCAAAAACACGAGCATCAGCCCCACCAGTGAGAGCTCGATGACGGAGGCGATCAGGTCGCGGGCTTCCACGACGATGACCGTCAGCACGAGCATCACGAACAGCACTATCTCAGTCGCTATCGCGTTCATACATGTCGAAGGTGACGTCGGGTTTGACACCGCCCCGGTGGGCGCCCCGGGCGATGGCGTGGGACACCATCGGGTTGATAAGCGCGATGAGGAACACCAGGATTATGAGCTTGAGCCGCACGTGGACGGGCATGTCTATCTGCAGGGCGGCCCCCAGCAGTATGCTCATGGCCCCGCCCGTGTCGCACTTGGTGCTGGCGTGCAGCCGGGTGTAGACGTCCGGAAAGCGCAGCACCCCCACGGCCCCGGCCACCATGATGAAGCTGCCCATAAGCAGCAGAAAGGTCTCGATCACGTCTTGTCTCCCTTCTCGTAGTGCTTGGCCAGTATGAGGCCGCCGACAGCGTTGACCATCAGAAAGACCACGGCCACGTCCACCATGAAGTACTGCTGAGAGAGCACCGCCAGCAGGGCTATCAGCACGACCATCTTGGTGGTGATGGTGTTAAGACCGACCATCCTGTCGGCCAGAGTGGGTCCGCGCACGACCCTGTAGAGCAGCAGCAGGCTCGTGACCGCCAGCACTGCTATCGTGAGCCCCAGGGGGCGGAGCAGGTAGCTCACCAGAAAATCTGTTTCAACCATTGTTCCACGTCACGAGATATGTGGTCGCGCGCCTGATCCATGTCGAGGGTCTGGACGTCAATCCAGTGGACGTAAAGGTAAATGCCGTCCTCCTGCGTGACCACGTCAACGGTCAGGGTGCCGGGCGTGAGGGTGATGGAGTTGGCCAGCAGCGTGGTCGCGGTGCTGGAGCGCAGGTTGGTTTTGATGCGCACGATGGCCGGCTTGATGTCCATCACCAGGGCGTGGCGCGCCACGCGGAAGTTGCTCTCGATCAACTGGAACGCCATGATAAAGAGGTACTGCGGCAGCAGCACGAGCGTCAGCCTGAGTATGCGCGTGACCACGTTGCCCCGGAAGCGGAGGTCCTCGGTCAGGTTGTTGTAGGTGTAGGCGGCGACGACGCCCACCAGCCCGCCCCCGACCAGCAGGTTCTGCCAGTGATGGCTGCCGGAGACGATGATCCAGAAGGCCATCAGCACGACCCACGTCAGAACGGCTTTCTCCCAGGCGGGCAGCTTGACCGCCTCATGGTGCTCGATCGAGTACTGGCCCTCTATCTCGCGGACGATGGCCTCCAGGAACCCCTCGTTCTCCATCAGGGTGCCGATGCGCTGGATGATGTCCAGGTACTGGTGGGGTCTGTCGCGGGCGCCCAGCACCAGGAAGACGATCTTGACGGGCTCGTCGTCGTCGGCCTGGAAGTCCACGCCCGTCTCGCTCAGCCCGATGGCCACCACGACCTCGTCCAGGTCGTCCAGGTGGGCGTGCGGCACGGCGACGCCACCGCCTATGGCCGTGGTGCCCAGCACCTCTCGCCGGAACAGTGCCCGGATGATCTCCTCGACCCTGTCCTCGGGCACCTTGCGCAGCTCTACCAGCTCGTCCAGCATCTCGCGGATGGCGGCCGCCCGGTCGGTCGCCATCAATCGCATGGTGATCTGGTCCGGCGTGATCCGCTCCGGAAACTCCATACGCACCGCTCCAAGCGCAGTCCCTGGGACTCCAACCCCGTCCCGGCAATATAATCGCCCCCACGCGATCCTGCAATGGTAGCCCGGCGCCATCATCAGTCGCAGTGCCCGAAGAGGCCACAAGGCTTACCCGCCCGAGGCGGGCGAGTCCCACCCTTGCCGTTCCCGCCGGAAGCGTCCGGACCTCGTGTTCGTTGTGCCCGTCGTGGTTAGCTTTGGGGTTCCTCGCCGGCGGCGGGGTCGTGAAGGTTGGCGAACCAGATGCGCGGCACGTCGCTGTCCGGCGGGTAGTGCTCGATGGCGTCCAGCTCCTCGCGCCGTCGGTTGAGCAGGCGCTGGTATTTCTCGCTGTCGCGGAAGGGATCGGGGCGTCGGGGGAAGGGCCGCGGCAGCGTCTCGAGGATGCGCCACAGCTCTTCCCTCAGGTCGGAGAGCACGTCGGCGCGGCTCGGGTCGCTGACCAGGTTGACCCGTTCGAAAGGGTCGGTGCTGAGGTCGTAGAGCTGGTCCGGCTCGAAGTAGCCGGGGATGAACGGGGCGTTGAGGCGGTCGAACTGCAGGCCGATGCCCGGCTTCACGTCCGGGTCGTCCGCCTGCATGGCGCGCACGGCGCTCTCCGGGTAGCGCGTGGCGATGTAGTGATAGCGACCTTTGATGACCGAGCGGGACCAGCCCATCTCGTGGTAGGCGACCCGGCGGGGCCACTGCGCTTCGCCCCGGAGGGCGCCCAGCACGCTGGTGCCATCCACAGCATGTTCCTGCGGCATCTGCACTCCGCACGCCTCGCACAGGGTGGGCACGAGGTCCACCCACGAGAAGATGTCGTGCACGGTGCGCCCGGCGGGCAGCCCGGCCGGCCACCGCATCACGAACGGCAGGTGCTGGCCCGTCACGTGGGCCGAGCCCTTGCCGGGAATGCCGTGGTCCGTGGTGTATATGACGATAGTGTCCCGGGCCAGCCCCAGCTTCTCCAGCCGGCGCAGCACGGCGCCGACCTGGTCGTCCAGCATGATGATGCCGGCGTTGACGCCCGCGATGGGCCCCCGGGTTTGGAGGCCGGCGCGGATCATGCGCTCCGGGACGGTTTCGTCAGGGGGGTGGGAAGCGGGGGCCTCGTCCAGCCTGCCGCCCCAGGTGTAGCGGTGGTCCACGCCCAGCGACTCGGTGCAGTCGGGGCTGTGGGGCACGGTGTTGGCCAGGTGCAGGTAGAAGGGCCGTCCGTCGGCAGCGGCGGCGTCAAGGAACTCCAGCGCGCCGTCGGTCAGCCACATGGGGTTGTGCGCCCGAAGGCGCGCATCGGCGGTACTGCCGGGGTTGCCCCAGTAGACGCGGTCGGCGTGCTCGAAGCCCCCACACTGTCGGACGACTTCCTGTGCGTTGGCCTGGCGGCGGTGTATCTCGGCGTCCACCGCCGGGTCGTCGGGATCGCCGTCCACGATGACCGGTTCTGGGAAGCCGAACTCGCTCGTGT
>PUMJ01000083.1 GCA_003551305.1 Candidatus Brocadiaceae bacterium | reverse complement strand
GGAACATGCCCTGCTGGGCAGGAGACGCAACGGTCCATATGTTCAGGGCGTAGCCGGTATCCCCGGGGGCCACGTGCCAGAACATGCGGCGCGGGTCCCTCTGGTAGTCAGCCTCGCTCTGCGCGAACCAGTAGAACGAGTCCACGCCGGTCAGGGACTTGTAGGCGGCGGCCAGGAGGGCGCCCTCGGACTGGTAAAGGTTCGGGCGCACCCATGAGGTCTCGGTGACGAGCATCGGCGCCCCGGCGACCTGCTTCAGGTTGGTGGGCATGCTGAGCGGCTCGCGCATAACCGAGCGGTTGGCCATGAAGTGGCCGGGGTCTATGCGGTAGCCGGTGTTCTCCCCGACGTGGATGGGGCCGAAGTAGTTGTTGACGGCCATGATGTCCATCGCCGTGTAGCTCCATCGTTCGGCGTCGTAGAGCCGCACGGGGTCGGCCGTCTTCCAGTTCATCGCGTTGGTGATCTGGCGACAGCCCAGCGTCTCGGTGATGTACTCGTCGATGTCCCGGTAGAAGTCGTACTGCACGTAGGCCATGAACTCGAGCTGATCGTCCAGGCGCCGCGCCATGCCGCCCGTGTGGTCCTGGGTCATCTCCCAGATGATGTAGAGGCCCAGGCGGCCCTCGTCGGGGGCGTCAAGCAGCCTGCCCATGACGCCGCCTTCTTCGTCTATGCGATGCCCGTCCCATGCGTCGTAGGCCCGTTCGATGGAGCCGTATTTTTCCACCAGCCAGTCGTGGTACTGGCCGCCCAGTATCTCCACCTGCTCGGGCGGGATGCGCTGACTGGTGAAGAAAAGCAGCGAGTCCTCGTTCTTGGCCTGCAGGATGGCGACTGTCGGGTCGTCTTTGATGGCCAGGCCGGTGTAGGGGTTGGTCTCGGTGTAGAAGTACTCGATCCAACCCTTGTAGGCTTCCCGGAAGACCGGGTTGAAAAAGAGCGCCCCCGCCGGCCTGTCGCCCGCCTCGTAGCCCGGCAGGTCCTCGGTCCAGCTTTCGGGTATGCCGCGGTGATACCAGTAGGGGCTGATGGTCATGTAGATGCCGGCGTCCTTGCAGGACTTGATGAAGCGCCAGACCCCGTCAATGGTCTCCGTGTCAACGTCGGTGATGCGTTCGCCTTCCTCCGTGGGGGCGATGTCCAGGTGCAACCGCACCATGTTCACGCCGATCTTGGCCAGGAACCGGGCGTGCCGGTCCATGTGCTCCGGGCTGTTGCGCCACGCATAGCTGGTGACCGCCCAGAAGCGGATGGGCTCGCCGTCGCCCCGCACGAAGCTGTTGCCGTCCTCGCTGAGGCGGACGAACCCGTGCTGGCCGGACTGCTCCTCGTTCAGGTGCCGCAGGTCGAGCCACGCCTCTTCGGTGAACTCGTCCTCCGGATACTCGAACGCCCAGGCCCCCTCCCCGGTGACCCAGTCAACCCGTGCGAAAGCCACGGGTGCGAGCGCCACACACAACAGGACAACGACCAGCAGACCACCGACACCATGCACACTTTTCATGACGGGCTCCTCATGCAACGACCGGGGCCGCTGACGGGCGCCACCCGGCGACTTGGGCAAAAACATCCACCATGAGGATATCCGGGCGAGGGCCGACCGTCAACCGGCCCGGTCGGCTCGTCCTGGCCGCGGCTTTCTGTAAGAAGAACCGTGCGCGGAGTTGGCCTCTGCCGGCGCCTCCGCTATGATGAGGGCATCCGCTGTAGAGGTCACTTGGGCTACGCTCGGGAGGTGATGGGGGATGGGCTGCTGCCTGCTCATCGGGGCGCTTATGGCGCCGCGCATCGCGATGATACTTATCCTGTTGCTTACCGACTGGTTCACAGTGGCCTACGAGACCATGATCTGGCCGGTTCTGGGTTTCCTGTTCATGCCCTATACCACGCTGGCCTACATGGCCGTGCAACTGCACGGGGCCACGCTGAGCGGCTGGTGGCTGGCGCTCTTCATACTGGCGATCGTCTTTGACGTCGGAGGCCACGGCAGCGGGGCCGCCCGCCGCAAGCGCCGCGCCAGGTGACCGCCGCGCCCCCGGAGGCAGACCCGCCCTGCGCTCAGTAATCCTCGGCGCGGTAGATCAGGCGCTCGGCTTCCGGCTCGAACACCTCCCCGTCCAGTATGCGGGCCAGGAACAGCTTCTGGCCGCCTTCCAGCTCAACTGTCTTCTCCACGCGACAGTCGAAGACGGCCACGCAGTCGTTCAGCAGGGGCGCACCAGACTGGCGGGTGTGGAAGGCGATGCCGGCGAACTTGTTGACCTCGTCGCTGTGGTGCCAGCCGAAGGTGCGGGCCATGTCCAGCTGGTCGGCGCGCAACACGCTCAGACCGAAGCTGGCCGACTGCTCGATCAGCGGCCGCGTGGCGCTCTTGCTGCCCACGCAGATGAGGAGTTCTTCCGAGGAAACCTGGGTTGCCCAGGCGACAGCCAGGCCGGCCGTCTTGCCCTCCTGGCGGGCGGTCACGACGTACACACCATGCGTCAACAGGTCAGTTGAGTACTCCATTACTCTTCTCCTTGCTCTGTCAGTCACACTACGTTAGACGGGCCGATCTGTGATCGGCAGACCGCGTCCGCGTCAGGCTCACTCGTCCTGCGGGGGGCCCAGATAACCGATGGCCACGGACTCGTCCCGGTCCATGACCACGTGCAGGTAGTGGCCCCCGCCGGCGGCCGGCAAGTCAACGATCTTCAGGTAGGCGGCCATGTCGGCGTAGTCCGGCAGCAGCTCGGGCAGGCGATTTCGCGCCCGCTCGAAGAACGCCTCGTTGTAGCGGCAGCCCGGCTCCTCCGGGTAGAGAGGCAGGTAGAGTATCCCGTCCTCGACCAGGTCCTGGAAGAAGTGTGTTCCGTAGGAGACCTCCGGGGTGTAGCCGTCTTTCGGGCGCGCCATCTCCATCAGCAGGGCGGTGTTGTTGATCTCCGCGTAGGTGACCGGCACGCCGAGTTCGATGTTGACAGACCCCCACCGGCCGGGGCCGATCAGCGCGAACCGGCCCTCAACGACCTGCGGGTGGTGGTTCATTGCGCCGACGGCCCGGGCCAGCCGCGTTCGGCCCTCACGCGAAGGGACGGCGTCGTAGGCGCGCGGGTCAATCACGGCGATGTAGCGCAGGTCGTGCAGCTCCCCGTCAGCAACGCCCCTGCGCGTGACGAACAGCACCCGTTCGGGGGGCAGGCCCTCGGGCAGATCGGCGGGCCGGGACTCCGTACGGCGGGTCAGCGGGCGGCATTGCACCAGGCACAGCTCGACGCGCCCGTCGTCGCTGACGTCCAGCGTGAACTCGATGTCCACCGGGTAGCGGTAGGACGCCTCCACCGTCTCCAGCGCGTAGCGCATCAGCTCGACGAAGTCGGTGCGGTCCAGCAGGTTCTGGAACTGCACGGTCAGCGTGCCCTGCTCGGCCCGCAGGTCGCCCAGGCGGGGGGCCCGCAGCAGGCCGTCCTTGAACACGCTGAAGATGTAGAACGCCTTTGGGTGGTCGCCCCGCACCGCCTCGGCAATGGGGAGCGTCTTGAGCCGGTTCTCCTCCAGGTCAATGGCGTCGATGTGCCTCTGGTGATGGCGCAGGGAGGTGGAGTAGTCGCCGTCGGGATGCAGCCCGGGGTGGCTGAGGGCGACGAGGCGGGGATAGTCCGCCTCAACCCGGTCCACGGCCCGCGTGCCCAGGCCGAACACCAGCCGCACCAGCCCGGCCCGCGGGTCAATGCGCGGGCTCCAGGGGTAGGGGTTGCGACTGAACGCCACGCCCGCGGCGGTCGGGAAGTGCAGGCCGCGGTAGCGCTCCCCCTCCACCCTCTGGATGAGCACGGCCATGCGTTCCTGGAACTCCAGCAGACCCCGGCGGCGCCGATACGTCAGCGCGTCCGGCCCCAGCGAGGAGGCATAGACCCGCCGCACGGCCCCCAGCAGCGACTCCAGGCACTCGTCGGGCTCGCCCTGGTTGCCCAGGAAGACGCTCTCGTACTTGCCCGCGAAGGCCGTCTCGAAGCTGTCCTCCAGCAGGCTGGAGGAACGCACGATGACGGGCGCGCCGCGCAGGGCGACGACCACCTGCCTGAGCCCGTCCCGGATGGCCCGGGGGAAACGGCTGCGCTGGAACTCACGCCGTAGCTCCGGGTAGGCGTCGCGCATCTGCTCCGGCGACCGGTGTTTCAGGTCGAGCCAGTGGATGAGGTTGTTGTTGATCAGGAAATTGAAGTAAACGTCCGAGCCGAGGTAGAACGAGACCGGCTCGCTGATCTGCTCCAGGTATCGCTCCTGGCCTTCCCGGTGGCAGGCCGCCCGCAGTATGCGGTTCGACAGCAGCATGCCGGCCGCCTTGCCGCCGATGACGCCGCTGCCGACGATGCGACTGCGAAGCTGCATCAGGTCCGCCACGGTCAGGTAGTCCCGCGCCACGCGGATGTAGGCGGGCCGGTCGCTGACGATGCTCCGGATCAACTCTTCCCGGATGGAGAGGGAACTCTCCTCGCCGGCCCTTTCGTGATAGCCGGCCAGCAGTTCGACCTCGGACGCTTCGCCGCCGCGTTCGGCCGGCAGCAGGTGCTCGCCGGACAAAACGTGCGGCTGGAACATCCTGTCCGAATACCGGTCCCAGACCTTGATGGGCTGCAGCCAGACGCGCCCTGCGCGTTCGTAGACTTCGATGAGTATCTGGGTGGTGTCGCGCACCTTCGCCACGACACCGTTGGGCTGGGCGCCGCGGGTCATCGCGAAGTAGGCCACCGCCTGCACCTCGTAGAGCAGCGGGCAGACGGCGCGGAAGAACCGCACGAACGCCTCATCGTCCCCCCAGGCGCGGTAGAGCGCCGACAGGTTGTCGAACACATAGTGCCGGCCGGGGCCGTTTTCGCGAATGACGCCGGTCACCCGTCTTTCGGCGCCTTCGGGCCCTTGCTCCGGCTCAAGGCGGCAGACGGTCCGGGCGCGCGCCCCGGGCAGTTGCCCCAGATCTGTCCGCTCCTCGAAGTGCACGTAGGTGAGCCCCAGGCGCGCCCGCGCGCAGTGGGACACAAAGCGGGCCGCAAAGTAGTCGTACTGCTCCGGCGCGGAGACCAGCCAGACGATGTTGTCCCCCGGCAGCACCCTTTCCAGGATGCTGTCCAGGCTCACTATGCCCGTCGAGAGCATCTCGGTTTCCATGGCCGCCATCGCGAAGCCTCGTCGGCAAAGCCCATTGGCTCTACAGCCGTACTATAGCCGCGCGGGCGGCGCCGCAGCAAGGGGCGCGCCCCAGAATCAAGCTCGGGGGGCGTTGGCCGCAAGCATGGGCGGGGTTCGGGCGGGGGTCCCCTCGCCGAGCAGCGGCCACACGGATGACGGCATCCGATTGAACCTGTCGCCCCAAAGCCACACTAAGTGGATAGACTTCATTGATATTCTGCCTGAGACCCGCCGCAGAGGTCTCCCGAGAGGGGGGAAGCCGGATGGATGGTAGGTGGCCGGCGCGCCGGGTCGAAGCAAACTACGAGAGAGTGAGAGATAGATGGAAAAAAAATTGCACTTGTGCCGGAGAGGGCCGGTGGTGGTCGGCATGGTCGGCGTCTTGCTCACACTGGCCGGCTGCGCCGCTGGAGCTGGGGACGCGGCGTTCCGGAGAAACCCGTCCGCCGTGCGGCCCTCGGCCGGGCCCGCTCGCCGGTGGGAAGCACGTCGCATCGAGGCGGGCCGCCCTGAGGACGGCCCGGAGCTGACCGAGGACAGCCCGATCGAAGACTATTTCGAGTACGCGCTGCTGAGCAACGAGGACCTGCGCGCCGCCCAGCTGCGCTGGGAGGCGGCGGCCGAGCGTCCGTTGCAGGCCCGCACCCTGCCCGACCCGCGCATCTCTTTCCAGGCCGACACCTCCTTCGAGTCCCGCGAGATCGCCCTGATGCAGACCTTCCCCTGGTACGGCACGCGCGCCTTGCGGGGCAGCGCCGAGGAGCGCGCCGCGCTGGCCGAGTATGCCCGCTACCAGGCCCGCCAGTGGGAGGTGCTGCGCGACGTGCGCAACGCTTACGCGGAGTACTACTACCTCGAACGCACCATCGAGATTACCGACGAAAACCTGGAGTTGATGGAGCACTTCCAGGAGGTGGTCAGGACGCGTTTCGAGGCGGGCGCCGTCCCGCACGCGGACCTGGTGCGCATCGAGGTCGAGACCGAGAAGCTTCGCGACCGGCTGGAAGAACTGCGCCAGCGGCGCCGGCCCCGCCGCGCCGCGCTCAACCAGGTGCTGGGCCGCCCGCACGACGCCCCGCTGCCCCGGCCGGCCGGCCCGCCGCGAATCGAGCTCCCCCTTGAGGAGGCGGAGCTGTTCGAGCTCGCCCTCGAGCACAGCCCGCAGCTACTGGCCCGGCGGCACGAGATAGACAGGGCCGGCGACATGAAGGCCCTGGCAGGCAAGGCCTACTACCCGGACATCACCGTCGGCGTGATGCGCATGGAGGAGGGCATGGGCGGCATGGGCCCTGACATTAACGCGGCCATGGTCTCGCTGAACATCCCCCTGTGGCGCGGCAGTTACGACGCCGGGGTTCGGGAGGCCCGGGCCCGCCTGCGCGCCGGCCGCCGCAGCCTGGCCGACGCCGAGTACATGGTCCAGGTCCAGCTGGAGAACGCCCTGTTCAGGCATCGGGACGCCCGGCGTAGGAGCGAGTTGTTCGAGACCTACCTGCTGCCCAGGGCCGAGGAGTCGCTGGCCGTCTCCGAGACCGCCTATCGCGCGGGCCAGGTCGATGTGATCGAACTGCTGGACGCGCAGCGCGAACTGTTGAACCTGGAACTGGAGCTGGAACGTGCCCACATAGAATGGTTTACGTCAATCGGCGATATCGAGAGGCTCCTCGGGGGATCCGTCCGCGAAACCGCGGAACCGGCCGAACTCGGGCCTGAGACACCCACCCAACGGGAAAACTGAGCGATGAAAAGAATATTGAAAGCCATGTTGAGTCACTGGCGCATTGGCGCCGCTGTGGTGGCGCTGGCCGCGGTCGTCTTCTTCGGCCGCGGTCTGGTGGCCGAGCACCCATCGGTCGCGGCGCCCCCGGAAGAAGAGGCGGACATCGCCGAGGACGCCGATATCGTCTGGACGTGCTCGATGCACCCCGAGGTGCAAGAGCCCGAGCCCGGGGACTGCCCGTACTGCGATATGGCCCTCATACCGAGGGAGGTCGACCTGACCGCCGAGCTCTACCCGCGCCGGCTCTCCATGGAGGAGACGGCCCGGGCGCTGGCCGGCATCCGGGTCCAGCCCGTCCGACGTATGAACGTTGAAAGAACCGTGCGGCTCTTCGGGCAGGTGGACTATGACGAGACCCGGCTGCGGCGGGTCAGCGCCGACACCGAGGGCCGCATCGAGCGGTTGATGATCGACTTCACCGGGGCGCGCGTCAGGAAAGGCGACCACCTGTTCCAGATCTACAGCCCCCGTCTCATCAGCGCCCAGGAGGAACTCCTGCAGGCCGTCAGGACCCTGCGCTCCATCGAAGACGCCGACGAAGGCGGCCGCCGGGCCGCCTCCGCCCGCTCCCTGGCCGAGGCCGCACGCCAGAGGCTCAGGTGGTGGGGCGTCACAGATGAGCAGATAGAGGAGATCGAGACGACCCGCCAGGTCATTGACCGCCTCACCATCAAGAGTCCCATCGAGGGCATAGTCGCCGAGAGGCTTGTTGACCAGGGCGACCACGTGAACGCCGGCCAGGCGGTCTACCGCGTGGCCGATCTGAGCCACGTCTGGGTCAAGCTGGAAGCCTACGAATCCGACCTGCCCTGGATAAACTACGGGCAGAGCTTGACGTTCACCGCCCCGGACGCGCTGCCGGGCCGCAGCTTCGAGGGGCTCATATCGTTCGTTGACCCCACGCTCGACCGCGGCCGGCGCACGGTGCGCCTGCGGGCCAGCGTGCCCAATCCGCGGGGTGAACTGCGGCCCGGCATGTTCCTCAACGCCGTCCTGCGCTCTGAACTCACGGCCGAGGGCACAGCCCGAAAACCGACCGAACTCGCCGGCAAGTGGGTCAGCCCTCACCACCCGGAGATCGTCTCCGACGAACCCGGCAACTGCCCCATCTGCGGCATCGAGTTGGTAAGGGCGGAGGACCTGGGCTTTGCCCCGGCAGGGGCGGAGGGGGCAGACGAGCCGCTGGTGATACCGGCCACTGCCCCGCTGCTGACCGGCCGCCGCGCCGTCGTTTACGTCAAGGTGCCCGATCAGGAGCGCCCGACCTACGAGGGACGCGAGGTCGTGCTCGGCCCGCGCGCGGGCGAGCACTACCTGGTCCGAAGCGGCCTGGAGGAGGGCGAGCTGGTCGTTGCACGCGGCGCCTTCAAGATTGACAGCGAGCTGCAGATTGACGCCCGCCCCAGCATGATGACCCCGAGGGCCGGCGTCGCGCCGGCAGTTCACGACCACGGCGACCACGACCACGACCCTGAGCCCGCCCATGACGACGACCACGATCATGACCACGCCGAGCCCGACGAGGAGGTCGCCGACCTGCCGGACGCCTTCCTGCGGCGGGCCTGGCGCGTGGTGGCGGCCGCAGAGGAGGCCCTCCGGGCAGCGGAGGGCGAAGACCTCGAAACCGCACAACAGGCCTTTGCCGACATCGAGCAGGCCGTCGCCGAGGTGCCCGCCGACCTGCTGGACGAACGCACCGTCGCCGTCTGGAACGAGCACGCCATGTTCCTGCGTAACGACGGCGTCGAGGGCCGCTGGACCGGAAGCATGAGGGAACTGCGCGGCGTGGCCCGCTCCCTGCGGGGGCACCTGGGTGATCTGCGCGGCGACTTCGGCCTGGTGGGCGACCCCCCGGCCGAGGACCCGTTGGCGCCCGTTGAGTTCCGCCGGCAACTGGCCGCCGTTGCCGACGCCTACATGGAACTGCAGCATGCCCTGGCGCATGACGAGCTGGAAGCGACCGGCGAAGCCGTCGGGAGGGTCGAGGCCGCCCTCGAGGGGGTGGACATGGCGCTGCTGGACCACGAGCCGCATATGGCCTGGATGGAGCACCTGGGCACGATGGGCAGCGCCCTCGAAAGCATCCGCCAGGCGGAGGACCTCGAGACCGCGCGCGTGGACTTCGAGCCCCTGTCCGAGGCGCTCATCGCGGCGCTGCGACGCTTCGGCCTCGCCGGGGAGAAGGCGGCGCACGTGCTGCACTGTCCGATGGCGTTCGACAACCGCGGCGCCGACTGGCTGCAGTGGCACGACGCCGTCGAAAACCCCTACTTCGGGGCAGCCATGTTCGCCTGTGGCGAGGTGCGGGACATCATCTACCCGGCGCCCGAGCAAACTCCCGAGCCCCACGAACACCACGAGGCGCCGGAGAACTGAGACATGGCAGACGAAAGAGAACAGCACGCAGAGCGTGAGGCCCCCCAGCTCAAGGAAGAGCGATCATGGGTCGGGCGCCTGATGGGGTTCTGCCTGGACAACCCCGTCATCGTCGGCCTCCTGGTGATTGTCGTCGTCCTGTTCGGGCTGATGGTGGCGCCGTTCGATTGGGACCTCGGCTTCCTGCCCCGCCGGCCGGTGCCCGTGGACGCCATCCCCGACATCGGCGAGAACCAGCAGATTGTGTTCACGGAGTGGATGGGCCGTTCGCCCCAGGATGTCGAGGACCAGATAACTTACCCCCTGACGGTCGCCCTGATGGGGATGCCGCGCGTGGAGGAGGTGCGCAGCTTCTCCTACTTCGGCTTCTCGCAGATCTACGTCGTCTTCGAAGAGGGCGTGGACTTCTACTGGTCGCGCAGCCGGGTGCTGGAGAAACTGGATAGCCTGCCCCCCGGCGACCTGCCCGCCGGGGTCGAGCCGACCCTCGGCCCCGACGCCACGGCGCTGGGCCAGATATTCTGGTACACCCTCCAGGGCCGCGACCCGGACGGCAACCCCGCCGGCGGGTGGGACCTGGACGAACTGCGCACCATCCAGGACTGGTACGTCCGCTACTATCTGTGGGGGGCGCGCGGCATCGCCGAGGTGGCCAGCGTGGGCGGCTTCCAGAGGGAATACCAGGTTGACGTGGACCCCGACGCCCTGCGCGGCCACGGCGTGAGCATCGAGGACGTCTTCCACGCCGTCAGGCGGTCCAACCTCGATGTCGGCGCCCGCAACATCGAGATAAACCGGGTCGAGTACCTCATCCGCAGCCTCGGCTTCATCCGCGACGTCGGGGACATCGAGGATGCCGTCATCACCGTGCGGGACAACGTGCCCGTGCGCGTGCGGGACGTGGCGACGGTCGGCACGGGCCCCGCCCAGAGACGCGGCGCTCTGGACATCGCCGGCGCCGAGGCCGTCGGCGGCGTCGTCACCGTCAGGGACGGCTTTAACCCCCTGGAGGCCATCCACAACGTCAAGAGCATCATCGAGCAGGTGGAGCCCGGCCTGCCCCGAAGACCGGTCATAGACTACACGCGCGTCAGCCACGCGGAGGCGGCGGCGTTCGCCGAAAGCCGGGGGTTCAACGGCTACGCCAGCGCCGAGCTGAACGAGGAGGCGTGGCTGGCGTGGCTCGACGACACCCCCCGCAGCGACTGGCCCGAGTGGGTCACCACCAGCCAGGTGCGGATAGTGCCTTTCTACGACCGCACCGACCTGATCTACGAGACGTTGGGCACGCTGGGCACCGCGCTGAGCGAGGAGATACTGGTCACCATCATCGTCATCATCGTGCTGCTGGGCCACCTGGCCAGCTCGGTGCTGGTCAGCAGCGTGCTGCCCCTGGCGGTTCTGGTGTGCTTCATCATCATGAAGCTCGCCGGTGTGGACGCCAACATCGTCTCCCTCTCGGGCATCGCCATCTCCATCGGCGCCATCGTGGACATGTCCATCATTGTCTCGGAGAACGTCTTCCGGCACCTGGAGGAGGCCGGGCCCGACGAGGACCGCAAGAAAGTGGTGCTGCGCGGGGCCTCGGAGGTCGGCAGCGCTGTGGTGACCGCCGTGGCCACCACGGTGATGAGCTTCATGGCCGTCTTCACCATGACCGGCCCCGAGGGGCGGCTGTTCCGGCCGCTCGCCTTCACCTTCACCAGCATGCTGGTGGCGTCCATCATCATCGCGCTGACGGTGATGCCCGTAGCGGGTTACATCGTCTTCACCGGGCGGTTCCATTCGAAAGCGCTCAGGCGCGTTTTCCTGGCCGGACTTGCGGTGGCCGGGGCCGTCGTAACGGTAGCCCTGGGCTGGTATCTGGCCGGGCCGGCTATCTTCCTTGCGGCCTGCTTCTGGCTGGCGAGGGACTACCTGACGGGCACGGCCAGGAAGGTTGTCTCCTGGGGTCCGCTCATAGTTGCCGCCGTGTTCATGCTGGTCCTCCTGGCCTTCTACTGGGAGCCCCTCGGGCCGGCGCCCGGCGTGCACGCCAACGTCATCTTCCTGCTGATGAGCATCGGCGGGCTGCTGGCGCTGCTGGAGGCCATCCGGCGCTTCTACCCGACCCTGCTGGGCTGGTGCCTCAGGCACAAGGCACTGTTCCTGTCCTTCCCTGTGCTCATCGTGCTGCTGGGGGCGGTCATCTGGCTCGGCTTCGAGCGGGTCTTCTTCTTCGTGCCGGGCGCGGCGCAGCGGGTCGGGATCGAAGAGGCCGACCTGCGACATACGACGCTGTGGATGGAAGGGGCCGAGCGTTTCCCCGGGCTGGGACGGGAGTTCATGCCGGCTCTGGACGAGGGCTCCTTCCTCTGGATGCCCACCGTGGCGCCCCACGCCTCGATAGGGGAGGCGCTCGAGGTGATGGCCAAACAGGACGTCGCTTTCAGCGAAATACCCGAAGTCGAGACCGTGGCGGGCAAGATAGGGCGGGCGGAGTCACCGCTCGATCCAGCCCCTGTCTCGATGGTCGAGACCGTCATCTTCTACAAGCCCGAGTACAAGACCGACGATGCGGGCCGTCGCATGAGCTTCCGCTATGATCGGGCGAGGGGCGAGTTCGTGCGCAATGAAGCGGGCGAGCTGATAGCCGACCCCCGGGGCCGGCCCTACAGGCAGTGGCGTGACCACATCAGGTCTCCCGACGACATATGGGACGAGATCGAGGCGGCGGGCAAGGTGCTGGGCAGCACCTCGGCGCCGCCACTGCAGCCCATCGAGACCCGCCTGGTCATGCTGCAGACGGGCATGCGGGCGCCGATGGGCGTGAAGGTCTACGGGCCGGACCTGGAGACGCTCGAACGCGTGGCCATAAACATCGAGAGCCTGCTGCGGGATGTCCCGTCCATCCGACCGCCTACCGTCCGGGCCGACCGGGTGGTCGGCAAGCCCTACGTGGTCATAGACCTGGACCGGGAGGCGATGTCGCGCTACGGGCTGCCCGTCGAGCAGGTGCAGAATGTCATCGAGGTCGCCCTGGGCGGAAAGCACATAACGCGCACCGTCGAGGGGCGGGAGAGATACGGCGTGCGCGTGCGCTACAAGCGGGAACTGCGCGACGACCTGGAGAGCCTCGGGCGCATCCTGCTGCCGGCCATGGGCGGGGGACAGCAGATACCCCTCGAGGAGGTGGCCGAAATACGCTACGAGCGCGGCCCGATGGTGATAAAGAGCGAGGACACCTTCCTCGTGGCCTACGTCACCTTCGGCATGGAGCCGGGCCACGCGGAAGTGGAGGTGGTCGAGCGGGCCCGTGACCACCTGGAGCGCGCCGTGGACGAAGGCAGGCTCAACCTGCCGGCCGGCGTCACCTACCGTTTCGCCGGCACCTACGAACACCAGGTGCACGCCCAGCAGACCCTGGCGCTCATACTGCCCATCTCCCTGTTCGTCATCTTCATGATCCTGTACCTGCAGTTCAAGTCGACCCCCGTCTCGATACTGGTCTTTCTCTCGATACTGCTGGCCTGGAGCGGCGGGTTCCTGCTGCTGTGGCTCTACGGGGAGTCCTGGTTCATGAACTTCTCCCTGTTCGGCGTCAACATGCGGGAGTTGTTCAACATGCAGACCTTCAACCTGAGCGTGGCCGTATGGGTGGGGTTCCTGGCGCTGTTCGGCATCGCGTCCGACAACGGCGTGGTGATGGCCACGTATCTGAACCAGCTCTTCGAGCGCCACAAACCAACCACCCGCCGCGCCATGCGGGAGGCGACCATCGAGGCCGGCACCAAGAGGATAAGGCCGTGCCTGATGACCACCGCCACAACCATACTGGCCCTGCTGCCGGTGCTGACCTCCACCGGCCGGGGCGCCGACGTGATGATCCCGATGGCCATCCCCGCCGTTGGCGGCATGACCCTCGTCGTGCTGTCCACGCTGGTGGTGCCGGTGCTTTACTGCATGCTGAAGGAACGCGGGGCGACAGAAGAGTAACATCGAGGTAGAACTTTTTGTGGGAGCGTTCGGAGCCGGATGCTGCGGGGCAAAGGTTGTCCCCCCGGACAGAGGACGTTCCGCAATCGGAAGGAGGCTGCACATGCGCAGCGCTGTGTTGAAAGGAACGTTGGTAACGGTCTTACTGGTGCTGGGAGCGGGCCTGGTGTTCGTCCTGGCCGGATGCGCTGAAGACCCCGTCGCGGGCCAGGGACCGCAGGTGGCCGAAGAGCCCGAGGTGCGCGACGCCGTGGAGAACCAGAAGTACTGTCCCATCATGACGGGCATGGAGATCAACAGGGACCTCTATGTGGACCATGATGGCGAGCGGGTGTACTTCTGCTGCGCCGGCTGCATTGGGGCGTTCCAGGCCGATCCAGAAACGCACATGGCCACCCTGCGGGAGTTGCACGAAGACCCGGACGCGGTGGAACCGGCCGATCACCAAGACCACGACCATCACCATCACTGAGCGAGCCGGCGTCACGGCGTCGCAATGCGACCTCTTCGGGAGGGTCTGGATTGCGACGGCCGACGTCGCGGCACCGCTTTTTCGCCGTGCGCCGAACTGCCGGCTGGCCGGCAGTTCGGCCTTCGGCTCCGTGAGGGGCCAGGTGATGCAGGCCGGGGCTTCAGCCCCGGTCAGACCAGGTAAGGCCGTGATGCGTCCCGGACGAGGTGCCGGTCGCGCCCGCAGCCCGCGCCTCAAGGGCTTCCAAGCCAGCCCGGGGCAACGCCCTCGGCTGGTATCTTCCGCCCCTTCGGGGCGGCCCCTTTTCGGGCCGCAACAGCAATGGACTTTCGCCCGGCCCGCCGCAGGCGGGCGCGCCTGCGGCGGCTCAGACGTAGACCGGGGCGGCCTCCGGGAGCCCGGACGGGCGAGGTCCCGCGCCGGACCCGGGACCCCGGGCGGGCGATCCAACAGCGCCCCATTCTCCGTACGGCGCACAAGGCCCGCCCTTCGCCGTACGGAAAACGGACAAGCACTCCACGTTCGCCATACGGCACGTACGTGTTTAGCGTGCTCCTATCCTGCGGGCAAAATGCCCGCAGGTGGCCAGCCTTCGCTGGAGGCGAAGGTTGGAAGGTGGCGCTACGTGGGGAGCCGCGTTCGCCGTCGTTTGTAGCGCCGGCATCCCGCCTGCTTCCACTGAAGCAGGGCCGGCCACGCGGGGGCATCCCTGCCCCTGCAATCCGCCGGTTCCAATACACGCTAAACAGGTACTACGGCGGACTTCCCGCCTGCCGCCCGGAGGCAACCACGAATCGTTCTTCGAAGCAAACGGTTGCCTGAACAAGACTAAACCGCCTGCGGCGGCTAAAGTACGGTTTTCCGGAGCTCCGGCGGGGAAAACGCTTGACGAACCCCCTCTGAACGTATAGTGTATCCGAGAGCTGCTGATGACCGCAGCCCATTGACGCTCCCGACAGGCGGAGCCGCCCGGCCTCTGCGCCCGGGACGCCTCCACCGACCCATAGCGCGGCTCAAAGGCTCAGCGGGCGTGAAGCGTCCCATTCGGGCTTTGCTGACGGATTTGGGCGCAGCGCGCGGTCCTCTGCGAAACGAATCCATTGGCTCCTTGACAGGCTGGACGCGTCTGCGGCCGGGTGGCCGCGCGTGGCTTTTTCGAGGTCGCGAGGCAGCCCAGCTGTGGCGGAGGACGGCCCTGCGATGCGTGCGACTTCTCCGAACATATCGGGTGTAAACGCTACTGGTGCGTTGCAGCTTCTGCTCTTCAACGGTGTGTGGTGCGCAGAAAAAAGTGTTGACACGGCCCGCGCGAGACCTTACCCTGTGCGACGAGTACTGGCCGGGAACCGATCTGTGACGTTTCGGGGAGTTTTGAGAGGAGAGACCTGCAGCACTGCATTTGATGAGGGGAAGGGAGGTTTACGAGATGGATTCGGACCTGCACTGGCTGGTTCGCATGAACCAGAGCGTGCGCCACATAAAGCAGTACTGCAAGCGGGGGTACGGTTCGTTCTCTGATTCGATCCAGCGGCAGCATGCCGTTCTGTGGAACCTGGAGCTTATCAGTCTCGCAAGTCGGCACTTGCCGAAGGCGTTCAGGGAAAGGTACCACGAAGTGGACTGGGAGCGGCTGGACCACCTCTGCAAGTTCGTCATAGGGGACCCCTGGGAGGTGAAACGGGAGAGCGTCTGGCGCTACGTTGACGAGGAACTGCCGCAGCTTGAGCACCAGATACGCAACGTCCTGACCGAGTGCCAGATGAAGTAACCGCGACGGGGCTGTCTGGGCCCGAAGCGCATCCGGCAAGGGCGTGGCATCGACTGGAAGCCCGGGGCTGGTGGACCTGCCGACCCCGGGAGTGTGCCGGACTTCGCCGTTCTGATCTGGTCGCTCCGGCAACCTTCGCTGCGGAGGAGCGCCGTGGACGTGATCGTGGCCGGCGTCGGATGGGCCGGGGAACGCCACGTCAGAGCCGTTCAGGCCCTGGAAGCCGCGGGGAGCAACGTGCATGTGGCGGCTCTGGTTGACGTGGACGAGGGGCACCTGCGCCGGAAGGGGCGCCAGTACGAGATTGCCGCTGCCTATCTGGACCTTGCCGAGGCGCTGGAGTCCCACCCGGAGGCGGACTGCCTCGTCCTGGCCACTCCCCATAGGGCCCACCGCCCCGGGGCCGAACTGGCGGCGGCGGCGGGATGCCACGTGCTGGTGGAGAAGCCGATAGCCCTGACCATCGAGGACGCCGACGCCATCATCGCGGCCTGCGAGGAGGCCGGCGTCATCCTGATGGTGGCCGAGTCCGTGCGTTACGGTCCCCGCATGAGCGCCGTTCGCCGGGTGCTGGAGGCCGGGCGGATTGGGCGCCCGCTGAGCGGCTGCATCAACCTCATCCCCCGCGGGCACAAGAGCTTCGAGTACCCGGGCCGACGGGCCTGGCTGGCGCGCCCCCAGCAGGGCGGCAGCGGCATCTGGATGCTGAACGGCATCCACGTGATGTCGGCCGCCCGGATGGTCTTCGGCGACGTCGTCCGCATAGATGCGCGCACTGTGCGCTCCGAGCAGTTCCGCAGCGAGGTAGAGGCGACGGTCGTTGCGCTGCTGGATTTCGAAACTCGGGCCGTGGCCACCGTTACGGTGAGCGCCGAGTTGCACGGATACGAGCGTTTCAGCGAAATGGTCGTCTTCGGCAGCCGGGGCACGCTGCGGCTCAACTGGCGCCGGGGCGAGACTCTGCTGGTCTGCTCGGAAGAGGGCCCGCCGGAACGGATGGAGTTCGGACCGGAGGAGGAAGGCGGCACTCCGGTTGCATTTCTGCGGGAGTGGGAGGAGTTCCTCGACGCCGCCCGGACGGGGAGGGAGCCGGACACCAGTGGGCGACGCGAGCGCAACTCCCTGGCCGCGGTGTTGGCCGGTTACCGTTCCATCGAACAGAAATCGCCGGTGGACCTCTGAGCTCTACGCCCGTGCTTCAACCTCAGATGACCGGGAAGAAGCACTTGCAACAGAGAGCACGGAGGCCGCAGGTACACGAGGGCGGGCGAGTAAAGGAACGGTTGGCAGGCCGGTTGGGCTGCGGGGACGGCGGGCCACGGCCATTCAGCGGTCTCCACGGTATGGCGAGACGTCTCCGGTTGTGTTATATTCACGCTCCGCACCGGCCCGGAGGCATTCCGCAGGATGCGCGAATACGACCACGTCTTGCTCGTCGCCAACCCGACCAGCGGGCATGGCAAAGCGGGCCGCTGGGCCGAGCGGGTGGAGGCGGCCCTCCGTCGGGCGGGCGCCCGGCTTGAACTCGTCATGACGGAGAACCCCGGGGAGGGTGGCGCTGCCGTTGCGGGTCTGCCCGGCGGCCACAACCTGGCGGTGGCCCTCGGCGGGGACGGCACTTTGAACGAACTGCTCAACGGCGCCGACCTGGAGATCTGCACCCTGGCGGTGATACCCGCCGGCACCGGCAATGTGCTGGGCAAGGAGTTGCGCATGTCCCGGCGGCCGCTGCGGGCCGTCGAGCAGCTTGTGCGTGGCCGGGCCGTCCGCTTCGACGCCGGGCTGTGCAACGGGCGCCGGTTCCTCAGCATGTTCGGCGCCGGCATAGACGCGCGCGCCGTCGAACTGATCCATGACGGCCGGCCCGGCATGCTGACGCAGTTCCACTACCTGCCTTATGTGCTGCGCGGCGTCCTGGAGGCGAGAGAGTACGGGATCCGGGCCGCCGTCGACGGACGCGCCCTCATCGAGGACGCCCACCAGGTCTGCGCCGGCAATACACACAGCTACGGCGGGCTGGTGGAGCTGACGCCGGCCGCTGCGCCCGACGACGGCCTGCTGGACGTGATGGCGCTCAGGCCGCGCAGCTTCCCCCAGTTGTGCGCGGAACTGTTCGGTACTGTGCTGCACACGGTGCACCTGGACGGACGGGTGACCTACGGGCGCGGGCGGCGGCTTCGGGTGACCGCCGAGGCGGATGACGTGCCCTACCAGGTGGACGGCGAAAGCGCCGGTGTGTTGCCGGCCACCGTCGAGGTGTTGCCCGGGGCGGTGCGGCTGCTGGCCCCGCGCTCCTTCCACGTGATTCGCAGGGAACCGAGATACGGATTCTGACCCGGGGAGAGGCTGTAATGGAGTGGCAGAGGTTCGACTGGCTGCTGGAGAAAGCCCTGGAAGAGGATGCCGTCACCGCGGACGCCACCACGCGGGCACTGGTGCCGCCGGAACGCCGCGCCCGGGCGCGGCTCGTAGCCAGGGAGGCCGGTGTGCTGGCCGGGTTGCCGCTCGCCCGGCGCATGGTGGCGCGCATGGAGGGGGCAGTCCGCTTCGAGGCGGAACTGCACGACGGCAACGTTGTGGGGCCGGGCACCCTGGTGGCGCGCTTGGACGGGCCGGCCGGCCCGATACTCTCGGTCGAGCGCGCCATGCTGAACCTGCTGCAGCAACTGAGCGGCGTGGCCACGCTGGCCGGCCGCTACGTGGAGCGCGTTGTCGGCACGAAGGCCCAGGTCTACGACACCCGCAAGACGCTGCCGGGCTGGCGCGAGCTGGCCAAGTACGCCGTGCGCTGCGGCGGCGCCTGCAACCACCGCTTGAACCTGGCCGAAGCCGTGCTCATCAAGGACAACCACTTGGCGCTGATGCGTGACGGCGGCGTGCGCGAGGCCGTCCGCCGCGCCCGGGAAGCCCATCCCGCCCTGACCGTCGAGATAGAGGTGGAGACCTTCGAGCAACTGGAGGAGGCCCTGGCCGCCGGCCCGGACGTCATCCTGCTGGACAACATGACGCCACAGCAGGTGCGCGAGGCCGCCCGTATGGCCCGGCAGGCCGCCGACCCGCCGCCCGAACTCGAGGCCAGCGGAGGCATAGACCTGGAAAACGTGCGGGATTACGCCGAGGCCGGGGCGGATCGGATATCAGTCGGCGCTCTCACCCACTCGGCGCCCGCCCTCGACCTGTCGCTGGAGATAGCGCCGGAGTGAGCGGGGGGCCGCGCCCGGACGCTCCCCGGGCCGGTGCAGCGCGGCGGCCGGAATGCCTCAGCCCAGCGCCTTCATGGCGGCGTCCACACCGGCGCTCGGATCGAACTCGTATCCGAAGTCGCGCAGACCCTTCTCCAGCACCGCGATGGCCAGTATGAGTTCTTCTTCGGAGACGTAGCCCATGTGACCGATGCGGATGATTTTCCCTTTCAGGTGGCCCTGGCCGCCGGCCATCTGCACGCCGTAGTTGTCGCGCATGTGCGCCACGAGCTTGCCGGTGTCTATCCCCTCAGGGGCGTGGATGGCGGTTAAACCGTTTGCGGGGTTCTCGGCGACCAGCCCGAGCTCGAGGGCCGCGGCCGCCGCGCGCGCGGCCCCGGCCAGGCGCTCGTGCCGTGCGAAGACGTTCTCCAGCCCTTCCTCCTGCATCATGTCGAGCGCCTTCTTCTGGGCGCGCACGAGGGTGACGGCCGAGGTGAAGGGGGTCTGGTTGCCGCCGGCCCATCTTTTCCTCATCAAGCGCAGGTCCAGGTAGTAGCGCGGCGAGGAGCAGGCCTCGACGACGTCCCACGCGCGCGGCGAGACGGCGATGTAGCCCAGCCCCGGGGGTATCATGCAGCCCTTCTGCGAGCCGCAAGCGATAACGTCCACCCCCCACTCGTCCATCTTGCAGGGATGAACGCCGATACTGCTGATGGCGTCCACGGCCAGCAAGGTGTCGGTCCGGCGGGTTACCGCGGCGATGGCTCCGAGGTCGGTCAGCGCACCGGTGGAAGTCTCCGAGTGGGTGGTGTAGATGGCACGGGCGTCGGGATGTTCCTCCAGGGCCTTGCGGGCCTGTCCCGGCGTCAGGGACTGGCCCCATTCCAGTTCGAGCGACACCACCTCGCAGCCGAAGCCCTCGCCCAGTTCCACCCAGCGCTCGCCGAACTTGCCGGCCGGGGCGCAGATAATCTTGTCCCCCGGCGAGCAGACGTTGACGATCGCCGCCTCCATGGCCGCCGTGCCGCTGCCCATGATGATGTAGACGTCCTCTTTGGTGCCGAACAGCTTCTGCAGGCCGCGGGAGGTCTCGGCCAGCATCTCACTGAAGGCCGTCGTGCGGTGGTGGATCATCGGGGCGGCCTCGGCCAGCAACACCTCGTGCGGCACCATTGTCGGCCCCGGCGTGAACATGTAGTTCTTCTTCATGAAAAGCTCCTTATCGCGGGGGTTGCGGCACAGCAGGCCCGGTCCCGGCGGGCGCGGCGTTCGCAATGCGCCGGCCGGCGGTAAGATGCGGCCGGCGAGCGAAGAAAGTGGAGCCAGCGGAGGGGATTGAACCCTCAACCCCGGCTTTACGAAAGCCGTGCTCTACCATTGAGCTACGCTGGCCCGCACATCCCATGATTATACCCGTCGGGGCGCGGATTTCCAGTTCAGAGGGCGGACCGATGGGGTTGTTTTCCATTTCCCGGTAGGGGCAGAGGGCGCGAGTCCCGCCACGTGCTGTATTCCCAGGAGGGGGCCGGACCTTGAACCGGCGCGGCCGCGGATTTACACACGCCGGGCGGGCCACTAAAATAGCCGGAAAGGAGCAGCCCGAGCGGTCGGCGGGGGCGCCGGCCGCGACTGCCGGGGGTGCAATATTCTGACGAAAGGGGGCGTGCCATGTCCGTGGCCAAAGTCATCGAGATCAGTGCGACTTCGGAGGAAAGCTTCGAGGATGCGATTCGCAGGGGCATCCGCCGCACCGCCGAGACGGTTGACGATATCCGCGGGGCCTGGATCAAGGAGCAGAAGGTGGACATCGAGGCCGGCGAGATCATCCGGTTCCGCGTGGATATGAAGATCACCTTCATCGTCCACGAGTGAGCCGGGGGCCGCCCCGCGCGATGTCGTAGGTGTGGCAGGGGCGTAGCGGGGGTCGGTCTTTCGCAAGCGCATACAGGGAAGATCCGCTCTATTCTTCAATCCGGAGGAGGCACTATGCATGACATGTGGCGCTGGATGGGTAATTTGTCCATGTGGCTCTGGCCCATCGCCGTAGCGGCTATCATCGTTTTGGTGATTCTGCTGGTTGGTCGCTCCGAAAGCCGGGGAGCTGACGGGGGCGATGAGCAAGAACGCAAAGCGCTGGACATCCTGATGGAGCGATACGCACGGGGCGAGATAGACGACGAGGAGTTCGATAGGCGCAGGCGCAAGCTGCAGGAATAACAGACTGCCGGCGCCCTGACTGCGCCCATCGGAACGCAGCGCGCGCCGCATTTGCTGCTACAGGAGGACCGCGAACGTTGACAGAACAGCGAGGCGATACAGCGGAAGCACGGAGTGCCGACAGCGTCTTGCCGCCGGACCGCTGGCAGGACGGACGACGGTGGGGCGGCGCGCTGGTGGCCCTTTACGTGGTGCTGGCGCTCCTGCCGGTGGGTCTGGCGTTCGCTCTCGCCCCGAGGCCGGCCGGGCCGTTTCTGCTGGAGCTGGCCCGCCTGGCCGGGCTGCTCGGCTTTGCGCTGCTGGCCCTGCAGGTTGCGCTCAGCGCGCGCATCCGCGTGGTGGACGCGCCCTTCGGTCTGGACGTGGTCATGCGGCTTCACGAGCGGATGGCCATGGTAGCCGGCGTGTTGCTGCTTGCCCACCCGGTGCTGCTCGCTTTCGGCGCGCACGGCTGGGGCCTGTTCAGGCTCGGGGCCGGGTGGCGTGTGAACCTGGGTCAGGCGGCGCTGGTGCTCCTGGTCCTGGTGGTGCTGTTCGCGCTGTTTTTCCAGAGGCTGGGCATCGAATACCAGGTCTGGCGCGTCGGTCACAAGGCGGCCATCCTGGTGGTGGTCGTCGGTTTCGTGCACAGCATGGCCATCGGGAGCAACCTGCGTCACGCCGGCATGCGGGCCTACTGGTGGTTGCTGTTGGTCATGGCCGTCGGGCTGTTCGTGTTTCGCAACGTCTTTGTGCCCCTCTGGGGGCGCCGCCGTTTCCGGGTGGCCGGCGTCGAGCAGGAGACGCACGACACCTATACCATCAAGCTGGAACGGGAAGACGGCCGGCCCCTGGCCCACCGGCCGGGGCAGTTCATGTGGCTGAAGCTGAAACGGCCGGGTCGGCCCTCGGAGGAGCATCCTTTCACTATCTCCTCCTCCCCCACGCGCCAGCCGCCCCTGACGGCGACGATCAAAGAGTCCGGCGACTTCACAAACACCATCGGCCGGACGCGCCCGGGCGACACGGCCGGCATCGAGGCCCCCTACGGACGGTTCTCCCTCCTGCATCACGACCCCGAGGTGTTTCTGTTCATCGCCGGTGGGGTCGGCATAACGCCCATCCTGAGCATGCTGGAATACCTGCAGGACACCGGGGACGAGCGCCCCGGCGTCCTGCTTTACGGCAACAAGACGGAGGACGACATCATCCGGCGCGAGTTCCTGGACGGCCTGCCGGAAAACATCAGGGTTGTGCACGTGCTGTCCGAGCCGGACGAGGACTGGGCCGGCCCGACCGGCTACGTGACGGCGGACATCATCCGGGAACACGCGGCGGACGTGCTGGAGGAGGCGCACGCCTACGTGTGCGGTCCGCCACCGATGATGGACATGGTCATCGGGGCACTCCGGGACCTGGGCGTCGAGCGCCGACGCATCCACAGTGAACGCTTCGCTATCTGAAAATGAGCGAGGGCCGATCCGCTGGTAGCCACCGAACGGTCGGGATGGCCGGCGGTCCGGCACGCCGTGCAATCGTAGCCCGGCCCAGGGCCGGTGCAGGACATCGGTTTGACCGAACGGAGGTCTGCAATGTGGCGTAAACGCTTATCATTCAAAATCTTATCAGTCAACGTGGCTCTGTTGAGTGTCTTGCTGCTGTCCGGGTGCCCGCCGGAACCGGAACAGGAGCCGTTCGAACCCCCGCCCGAGGCGGAGGTGCCGGCTGAACCATCCGGGGAGGTAGTGGACGGCGTGAGGGTGGTGCAGGTCAGGGCCCGGCAGTTCGAGTTCGAGCCTGAGGCCATCGTGGTGAACGAGGGTGAGGACGTGCGCCTGGAGGTGACAAGCGAGGACGTCATGCACGGTATAGGCATCGAGGCGTACGACATTAACGAGGAGGTGCCGCCGGACGAGACGCGCACGGTCGAGTTCCGGGCGGATGAGGCAGGCACCTACGAGTTCCTGTGCAGTGTTTACTGCGGTCCGGGGCATGAGGCCATGCGGGGGCAGATCGTCGTGCTGGAGGCTGACCAGACCGATTAGCCCCTGCGTGCAACTGGGTCTCCACCGCCATGTGGTGCTTATCGTCTGCAGCCGCGCGGCGCCGGGCGGAAAGGGGCTGGAGCTGCGGCCACCGAACCGCGGCCGGGGCAGCTTGGGCAAGAGTGAAATGGCGGCCCGTTGGGCCGGCGCTCCGTTGGAGTGGCGCGTGCGGCGGGAAGGGGAGCCCGCGGTTGACGCCGCCGATCGGGCCCGCATAATGCTCTGCACATCAACACCACGTGCAGAGAGCGATCATGACCGGCCGGCGCAAGAACCTGATTGTCCTGTCCTCCGATGAGATGCGCGGGGACTGCCCCTCCTACATGGGCAACCCCGACTGCCGCACGCCGAACCTGGACCGTTTCGCCGAGCGGGGGGTGGCGTTTCGGAGGCACTTCTCCGTCTTCCCCAAATGCGTGCCCACGCGCATTGCCGCCATGACCGGGCGTTACTGCCACACCGACGGCTTCCGCACCATCCAGCAGCACCTGCCCAACGACCAGCCGGACGTGCTGGCGGCCCTGAAGAGGAGCGGCTACGAGACCGCCCTGTTCGGCCTCAACCACGTCTGGGAGAACATCTACGGGGAGGGGCTGAACGAGCCCGGGGCCGCCTACGTGGACTACCATTCCTTCACCCGCGGCTACTTCCACCACATGGTGGAGCGGGAGTGGCCCGTTCAGCCGCCGGGGCCCGAAAGCGTCGAGCCGCCCCGGCCGCCCGAGGGATATGACTACCACTACGGCGGCCGCATCGAGGAGCCGATGAGCGGCTTCTGCGACGACAACCGTGCCGAGCAGGCCATCGAGTACCTGACCAACGTGCGAGATCGTTCGCGGCCGTTCTACATGCAGCTCAACCTGAGCTGGCCCCACCCCGGCTACAAGGCGCCCGAGCCCTACTTCTCCTTGTACGACCGGGAGGCCATGGCGGCCTGGCCGCACGAACTCCCCGAGAACGCTCCGCTGCCGATGCGCCGTATGCGTGAGGTGCGCACCGGCCCCGCCCCGCCCGAGGCCATGCTCCGCGAGCTGCAGGCCGTCTACTACGGGATGGTTACGAAGACGGACGCCGTCCTCGGCCGCGTGCTGGACGCCATCGAAAAGGAGGGGTTGCTCGAGGATTCCGTCGTGGTCTTTTTCGTGGACCACGGCGACTTCGCCGGGCAGTACGGCCTGCCCGAGAAGTGGGACACCTGCATGGCCGACTGCCTGCTGCACGTGCCCTGCATCGTGCGGGACCCCGACCTGCCGGCCGGCGTGAGTGTGGACGGGCTGACCGAGCACGTGGACCTGGCGCCCACTATGCTGGAGCTACTCAGCATCGAGCCGGACTGGGGCATCCACGGCGAGTCGCTGTTGCCCTTCATCGAGGGGCCTCGGCGGAAGGAGGCCGTCTTCGCCGACGGTGGCCACGAGGAGGAGATGCGGCGGCGCATGGCGTGCCGGCCGGACAGCAGCGGAAAGCAGAAGACCTACGCCCGCTATCCCGACAGCATGGCACGCACGAAGATGGTGCGCACCGAGGACTACAAGCTGGTGATGCGGGAGGTGGGCGGCAACGAACTCTACGATATGCGCAACGATCGCTACGAGATGCGCAACCTGTGGGGCCAGCCCGAACTGGCGCCCGTGGTGGCGGACCTGCAGGAGCGCATGATACAGTGGTGCCTGCGCACCGACACCGACCGGCCCTACCAGCCGGAGGTCGGCGCTTGAACTGTCCCAAGCAAAGCAAGGCACGGGTACCTGAGAGGAGTCGAGGATGATCGCACGAATCGCAGTGCTGGGAATGCTGGTGTTCACGGTGACGGCCCGCGGCGCAACCTACTACGTCTCACCTGAGGGCGATGACGCAGCGCCCGGCACCGCTGACCGCCCCTGGGCGACGGTGCAACACGCGGCGGACACCGCCGTCGCCGGGGACACGGTCGTCATCGGTGAGGGTGTTTACCGCGAGACGGTCCTGGTGCGCAACTCCGGCGAGCCTGACCGCCCCATCACCTTCCGGGGCGAGCCGGCGCGCGCGGCCGTTATTGATGGCACGGGCCGGCGCGACTTCTACGGCGTTTTCGAGGTGCGCGGCCGCAGCCACATAGTCATCGAGGGGCTGACGGTGACCGGAGGCCCCCGCTACACCTGCGGTATCGTGGCCATCGAGTCCCGGCACGTCACAATCCGCAACTGCCGGACCTACAACACGGCCGGCACGGGCATCATGGTGTGGGAGAGCAGCGACGTGGTGGTGGACGGCAACGAGGTGGAGCGCGCCTGTCAGCGCGGCGGGGAGGAGAGCGTGACGGTAAAGTACGGCTCGGACCGCGTGCAGGTCAGCAACAACCACATCCACAACACCCGCCACGAGGGGATAGACGTCAAGGAGGGCAGCCGCAACGTGCGCGTCTTCGGCAACTACCTCCACCACGTCGAGCGCCAGGGCCTCTACGCCGACGCCTGGAATCGCGAGACATACAACATCCATTTCTTCAACAACATCGTCCACAGCAGCGGCTTCGGCATGGGCGCCTGCGCGGAGACGGGCGGGCTGCTGCGCGACGTGCGCTTCTACAACAATATCATCTACAACTGCGCCGGCCCCGGCATGTTCGTCGCCGACTGGGGCCCCCGGGGTTACGAGAATCCCAGTGACGGCGTGGCCTTCGTAAACAACATCATCCACAACTGCGGCACACGCTGGGGCGGCGCGCTACTGGTGGAGAACCGCGACGCGAAGAACATCCTCATCCGCAACAACATCTTCAGCCGTTCCGGCCCTCCTCACGTCATAGTCCGCAGGCCGCCCATCAGCATCACCATCTCCCACAACTTGTTTTTCGGCGAAGGCGAGCCGGTGGGTGAGGCGGCTGTCGTGGGCGACCCCCTTTTCGTGGACCCCGAGGCGGGCGACTTCCGGCTGCAGGAAGGCTCCCCCGCCCTGGGCGCAGGCTCGCTCGACGTGCCCGAGGACGTGGATCCGGACCTGCTGCCCCGCACGGAAGATGCGGCGGTGAGCATCGGCGCCGACGCGGCAGCCATAGCGGAGGTCATCGCCGTCCCGGAGGACGAAGGGGACCGGTGAGCGCCCGGCCTCCGTGTCGCGCCGGACGGACACAGAGGATACGAACCGCGGTTGACCGCCCGACCCGCCCGGTGCGACAATGGCACCATCCCCAAGACTTGGAGCTTCTTGCCCGATGGCCGACAGACCGAACGTGCTCATCCTGATGTCCGACCACACCAACCGCGAGGCCCTGGCGCCGGACAGCCAGTGCCTGACGCCTAACTTCGACGCTCTGGCCCGCGACGGGGTCCGCTTCGCGCACAACTACACCACGAACGCCATCTGCTCCCCGGCCCGCGCCTCCCTGATGACCGGCACCTACCCCTCGGCCCACGGCATGTGGGACTGCACCCACACCCAGCGCCGCGAGTGGGTCAACGTCAGCGACCGGCTCACCTACTGGTCGCAGCGCTTCGCCCAGGCCGGCTATCACATGGGTTACTTCGGCAAGTGGCACGTTGAGCAGACGAACCGGCTGGAGAGCTTCGGCTGGGGCGAGTATGACTGCGGCGTAGGTCACATGAAAGCCCGGCCCACTGACGACTCCAGGCTCACCATACGGCGCGCAGGCTACCGTGACTACCTGATGGCGGCCGTGGACGAGCGGGAGGAGATGAACCACGCCGCCTTCGACCGGGGCGTTGATTTCATCCGGCGCCACGCTGGCGGCGAGCGCCCGTTCTGCTGTTTCGTCTCCACCGGGGAGCCCCACGACCCCTACATCCCGCCGCGGCGCTTTATGGATATGTACAACGTGGACTCCATCGAGGTCAGCCCCACCCTGCGGGAGGAATATGGCGATGACAGGCCGCAGGTGGTCCAGCGCATGCGCGCCGCCTGGGAGGACATGAGTGATGCCGACTGGCGGTTCGCCGCCGCTGCCTACCGGGCGACCGTCTCGTGGCTGGACAGCGAGACCGGCCGCATCGTGGATGCCCTGAAGGAGGCGGGCCTTTACGAGGACACCATCATCATCGTCACCTCCGACCACGGGGACATGCTCGGCGGGCACGGCCTGGCCACCAAGGGCGTCGGCACGGCCTACGAGGAGGTCTATAACATCCCCCTCATCGTGAAGGCCCCGGGCATGCGCGGCGGGGAGGACACCACGCACAGAACCAGCCTCGTGGACATCGCTCCGACGCTGCTGGACCTCTGCGGACTCGACCCGCTGGAGGTTTGCCAGGGCCGCTCGCTGCGCCCTGTGCTGGAGGGCACGGCGGCCCCACGCGACTGGCAGGACGCCTACGCGGAGTTCTTCGGTCAGCGGTTTGTCTATACCCAGCGCATCGTGTGGCACGGCGACTGGAAGTACGTCTTCTCTCCGGGGGGCGTTGACGAACTCTACAACCTGGCTGAAGACCCCCACGAGGAGCACAACCTGGCCGCCCGGCCCGAACACCATGACCGCCTGGTGGACATGTGCAAGCGCATGTGGCGCAAGATGCTGGAGATCGGCGACGAGAGCCTCTTCAACACCCATTACGCCACGCTGCGCACCGCCCCCGTCGGCCCCCACTGCATCCATGACGACCAGGAGTGAACGGGCCTCGACTTCGAGGAGATGACCATGGCAGATCTGCTGATCGGCACCAGCGCTTACCCTTCTGCGGACCGTGGCCTGCTGCGCGAGGCGGGCATCGGGTGGCTGCGGCAGTCCTTTCCCTTCCCCTTTCGGGACCGGGTCGGGGGGGAACTGACGGAGGAATATGTGGAGCGGCGCGAGCGGGTGCGGGAGTTGGCCGCCGAAGGCTTCCGCATCCTGGGCGTGACGCCCCTGCCCGGCATCGCCACGCGCGAGCGGGACGAGGAAGGCCGGCTGGAGTGGCGCCGCTGGAACCCGCGCGTCCCTGACTGGTGCGGCCCGCCGGGAACCGAGCGCTTCGCGCGCACCTACGGCGAGACCTGCGCCTGGCTGGCCGACGACCTGCACGGGCAGGTGCCCGTCTGGCAGGTGGCCAATGAACTGGACATCCCGCCCTTCGCGTGGGAGATGAACCCCCGGCAGTCCTGCGACCTCATAGTGGCCGGCGCCCGCGGACTGAAAGACGCCGACGGCTCTCTGACGGTCGGCTTCAACCTCACGGCCGGCCGGGGCAAGACCTACTACTTCCTGGGCTACTTCTACGGCCGCACGGACGGGCTGCTCGATTACTGCGGACTGGACGGCTACTACGGCACGTGGCAGCCGGGCGGGCCCGAGAGCTGGGCGGAGCGTATCGCGGAGGTTCACGCCCTCACCGGCAGGCCCCTGCTGATCAACGAGTGGGGGTTCAGTTCGGCGGGCGGCGTGATGAGCGGTGAGGAGGCCGAACAGCGTCTCAGCACCTGCCAGACGCACCGGTGGCGCAACTCGTGGGGTCCCGGCCACAACCCGGAGGGCCAGGCGGCGTTCGTCCGGCAGGCCTTCGATGTCTTCGCCGAGCACCGTGACCAGCTCCTGGGGCTCTCCTTCTACCGCTGGGAAGACCAGGACGAGTGCTGGCAGTGCGGGGAGGCCGGCTGCCCGGCCGAGACGGCATGGGGCCTGGTGGACAGAGAGGGCCGGCCGAAGCCCGCCTTCCACGCCTTCAAGGAAGGCGCCGCCCGCCTGGCAAAGCGCTGAACTCACCGCTGTCTGAACTCCTTTGCATGACCGGAACCGAAGAGGCACCTGATGCTCGTTTACCTGCTTGTGTTGATATGCAGTCTTGTGACGTTGGCCGTCTGTGGCCAGGAAGCAGTTCACTATGTGGCGCCGGAGGGCGATGACGACGGCCCCGGCACCCGGGACCGCCCGTGGCGCACCATCGGGAGCGCCGCCGGCCGGGCCGCTGCCGGCGACGTGGTATGCATCCGCGACGGGGTCTACGCCGAGCAGGTGACGGTGCGGAACTCCGGCCGGGACGACGCGCCGATCACGTTCATGTGCGCCCCCGGCGAGACCGTCACGGTGGACGGCAGCGCCGCAGGGGAGGGCCGCGGCGGGGGCGTCTTCAACGTCCTCTCGGCGGGTCACGT
>PUMJ01000093.1 GCA_003551305.1 Candidatus Brocadiaceae bacterium | reverse complement strand
GGCGCCGAGATCGGAGCGGCGCTGAAGAACGTTATTGCCATCGCGGCGGGGGTCTGCGACGGTCTGGGTTTCGGTGACAACGCCAAGAGCGCCCTGCTGACGCGCGGGCTGGCGGAGATAACCCGCCTGGGCGTCGCCATGGGCGCCCGGCCGCAGACGTTCGCCGGCCTGACCGGGCTGGGGGACCTCATAACCACCTGCGTGAGCCCTTACGGCCGCAACCGCTCCGTCGGCGTGCGGTTGGGGCGCGGGGAGACGCTGGAGCAGATATCGGCCAGCATGGAGCAGGTGGCCGAGGGCGTGCGCACAACGCGGTCCGCCTGCGCCCTGGCCGAACGCCACGGCGTCGAGATGCCCATCGCGCGGGCCGTGCACGCGGTGCTGTTCGAAGGCCGCAACGCCCGCCAGGCGGGCATGGAGCTTATGGAGCGCGAGCCGAAACCCGAACACGACTTAGAGCGCTGAAGACGAGGGACCAGATGCCGGCTGACTTCGTGCTGACGGTGATGTCGCGGGACCGCGTGGGCATTGTGGCCGGCCTGACCGAGGCCATCGTGGAACTGGGCGGCAACATTGACGCCATCAGCCAGACGGTCATGAAGGGCTACTTCACGATCATCGTGACAGTGCAGTTTGCGAACGGCGTAACGGCCGATGAACTGGCGAGCGCCGTGCGGCACAGCGGCGCCTCCGGGGAACTGGAGGTCTCCGTCAAAGAGCGCCGCGGGGCCAAGACCGCCCCGGTGCCGGCCGGGGCCGATCGGTTCATCCTGACCATATCCGGGCCCGACCGGCCGGGCATTATTCACCGCATCACCTCCTACCTGGCCAGCCGCGGCATCAACATCGAAGACCTCTACGCCTACAGCGAGTCTGAAGGCTTCATCTTGATGGCCCAGCTCGAGGTGCCTCCCGGCCCGGAGGTCGAGCGGCTCCAGATGGACGTGGAGGGCTTATGGCCGGCCGGCCGCATGCAGGTGACGCTCCAGCACGAGAACATTTTTCTGGCCACGAACCACGTGGACTTCCGACAGGACCTGTAACCACGACGACACAACGGGCACCACGCTTGCCGCCCCGGCGGCAAGGGCCGGCAGGCCGGGGTGGCACAGCCGCCCGGTTCGGCTGAGCTCACGGCCGAAGCCCCGGCTGTGCGGCTGCCCCGCAGCGAGCCATCAGCCGCCGGAGGCTTGTTTCATAATTCAGGGTTCATTCTTGCAGCCGGCCGCCAACCGGCCGCGGCCTGATCACAGCGTAAAGAGGACGCCCACAGATGCTGCGAACCGAAGACATCATGTCAACCCTGCGGATGTTCCAGGAGGAGCACCTGGACGTGCGCACGGTGACGCTGGGGATCAACCTGCTGGACTGCATTGACCCGGACGTCTCCCAGCTCTGCCGCAAGGTGGAGCTGAAGATCCGCCGCCGGGCGGGCAGCATGGTGCGTGATTGCGAGGAGGTGAGCGCCCGCTACGGCATCCCGGTGGTCAACAAGCGGCTCGCGGTCAGCCCCGTCAGCGCGCTGTCGGCGGGCGGCGGCGAGGAGGCGTTCTTCCGCATCGCGCAGTCCCTCAACCGGGCCGCCGAGGAGGTGGGCGTGGACCTGGTGGGCGGTTTCACCGCCCTCGTGCAGAAGGGCATGACCCCGGCCGAACGCGCCCTCATCCGCAGCGTACCCCGCGCGCTGAGCCGCACCGACCGCCTCTGCTGCGGCATCAACGTGGCCAGCACCGCGGCCGGCATCAACGTGGACGCCATCAACCTGGCCGCCGAGGTCATACTGGAGACGGCCGACCGGACGGCCGACCGCGGCGGCTTCGGCGCGGCCAAGATGACCGTCTTCGCCAACATCCCCGAGGACAACCCCTTCATGGCGGGCGCCTACCTGGGCTATGGCGAGGCCGACTGCGTGGTGAACATCGGCGTCAGCGGGCCGGGCGTCGTCAAGCGTGCCATCGAGAGGCTGCTGGAGCAGGACGAGGAAGCGGACCTGGGCGACATCGCCGAGCAGATAAAGAAGACGTCCTTCCGCGTGACCCGCGTGGGCGAGCTGATCGGCCGGGACGTGGCCGCGCGCCTGGGGGTCGAGTTCGGCATCGTGGACCTCTCCCTCGCCCCCACGCCGCGCGTGGGCGACAGCGTGGGGGAGATACTGCATGCGATGGGCGTGACCAGGCTGGGCAGCCCCGGCTCGACGGCGGCCGTTGCGCTGCTGAACGACGCGGTCAAGAAGGGCGGCGTTTTCGCCTCCTCCTCCGTCGGAGGGCTGAGCGGTGCGTTCATCCCCGTCAGCGAGGACAGCGCCCTGGGCGACGCGGTCCAGGCCGGCGACCTCACCCTGGAGAAGCTCGAGGCGATGACCAGCGTCTGCTCGGTGGGGCTGGACATGGTGGCCGTCCCCGGCGACACCGACGCGGCCACGATAGCGGCCCTCATCGCGGACGAAATGAGCATCGGGGTGGTCAACCGCAAGACGACGTCGGTGCGCATCATACCGGTGCCCGGCAAGAAGGCCGGCGAGGTGGCCGTCTTCGGCGGGCTGTTCGGCCGCAGCGCGATCCTGCCCATCCGCCCCGTGGGCGAGGGGGCGAGCTTTGTGCAGCGCGGCGGCCGCATACCCGCCCCCATCCAGGCCCTCAACAACTGAAATGTCCTGCCGGGGGGGCAGGCTCCGGCCGGCCCGGCGCATTGGCCGCGGGCCTACGATGCCGTAAAATAAGTGGACGTCACCGGACTACGCAGGAGCCGAGCTAACCGACAGCACTGCGCACCGAGGTTTGCCATGCCGACTTCGCAGCAGCTTGAGCAACGCCTGCTTGACCTGATCATGGACATCAACGCCGTTGACGTCCACTCCCACGTGCCCGCGCACGAGCCGTTCGCCCGCTCCCTGCGCGACCTGCTCGGCTACCACTACTACACCGAGCTGGCCCACAGCGCCGGCATGGGCAAGTCCGTGCTCGATGAGCCGGACGAGCAGATGATACCCGCGCTGTTGGAAGCGATGGAGCGCATTGACAACACCGTCCAGTACGGCTGGATGCTCGAACTGGCGAGGGAGTTGTTCGGCTTCGAGCACGACCGGCTGACCCCCGGCAACTGGGAGCCCCTCGCCGAAGCCGTCCGACACGCCGCCTCCGAGCCGAACCGCGCCCGCGACATCCTGGGGCAGTCGAACATCGGGAAGGTTTTCCTCACCAACAGCTTCGATGAGACGCTCGATGACATAGACACGGAGCTGTACGTGCCGTCGCTGCGCGCTGACACCCTGGTCTTTGACCTGCACAAGCCACAGGTGCGGGAGAACCTGGAGCGGGTCAGCGGCGTGACGCTGAAGGGCGGGGAGAGCCTGAAGGACGCCCTTTCCGCCGTGGTGGAGCACTTCTGGGCGCACGGGGCGCGCAGCGCCGCCATCTCGCTGCCGCCCGGCTTCAGGGCCTACCGCGTGGCCGACGCCGACTTCAACAGGGAGGCCGAACGCACCCTGACCGGTTCCGGCGGCGGTGACCGACAGATACTGCAGAGCGGCGTGCTGTTCCACCTGGCCGAATGCTGCCGGCAGAACGCCCTGCCCTTCCAGCTCATGTGCGGCGTGGTGCGCGACGCCTACAGCCACGGGGTGCCGCAGGGCACGGACCTGCCGGCGGCGGGGCACTCCCTGCGCGGACTGCTGCCCCTGCTGAACGCCTTCCCCGAGGTCACCTTCTGCCTGTCGGTGCTCAACGCCGGCCAGATGCAGGAGCTGGGCGCTTACGGCTGGATCGTGCAGAACGTCGTGCTCAGCGGCCACTGGTGGTATCTGAACATCCCGGCCCACATCGAACCCGACCTGGCGGCCCGCCTGCAGAGCGTGCCGAAGACGAAACTGATCGGTTACTACAGCGACATGTACAAGCTCGAGTTCGGCCTGCCCAAGTTCAACATGTACCGCCGCTCCCTGGCGCGGGTGCTGGCGCGCCGGTTCGTGGAGCCGGGCTACGGCACCGAGGACGACGCCGCCGGGGTAGCGCGGCTGATGCTGCGAGAGAACGCTGTCAGGATATTCCGCCTGGACGAGGAATAGGGCCATGGGCGCCGCTCCATCCGGAAAGCTGGTCGCCATCTGCGGCGCCGACGGCACGGGCAAAACGACCCAGACGGAACGTCTGGTGCAGTGGGCCGCCGGGGAGGGCCTGGAAGTCCGAACGGTCTCCTTCCCGCGTTACGAGGAGGGTTTCTTCGGCGGGTTGATCCGCCGCTACCTGCGGGGGGAGATGGCGGCGCGGGCCGGGGATGTTGATCCCTACCTGGCCGCCCTGCCCTACGCGTGCGACCGCTGGCAGGCGGCGCCCCTGTTGCGCGACTGGCTCGCGCAGGGCTGCCTGGTGGTATGCAATCGCTACGTGCCGGCCAACATGGCCCACCAGGGGGCCAAGATGAGCGATACGGAGCAGCGCGCCGAATTCTTCCGCTGGGTGCAGGAACTCGAATACGAGGTGTTCGAGCTGCCACGGCCCGACCTGCACGTGTTGCTGGACCTGCCCACGGAGATGGCCCTCGAGCTGCTGGCCGGACGGCGGGCCGACGAGCGACCCCGCGGCGGCGGGGATATCCATGAACGCGACGCCGCCTATCTGGAGCTGACGGCGGCGGCCTACCGGGAAATCGCCGGGCGGGGTTCCGGCCGCTGGCACGTGGTGAACTGCGCCGGGCAGGGCGGCCCGCTGCCGCCGGCCGCCATCGCCCGCGAAATCCAAAGAGAAGTTCGTACTATCATATGTAAAGCCGGTTAAACAGGGAGGGACACGGCATGAAGAAACTGGCACTCGTTTTTGCGGCGACAGCCATGCTGGCGCTGACGGCCTGCAACGGTTCCGGGCAGACGGATGCCCCCAGGGAACCGGTCGAGCTGGAACCCTTGATCGAGGAGGACGTGGAGGGGGAAGAGGAGCGCAGCCTGGCGTTTCTGGACCAGGCTATGCCCATGCAGGAGCCGGGGGCGCTGACCTACTTCGCCGCCGGTGTCGCACCGGAATGCCCGACGTTGCGAGTCCACGACCGGGACGGCCGGCGGCTGGACCTTACTCCGGGCCAGCTCGACTACGTCACCATCGTGGTCTTCTGCATGAGCGACCCGAACAGCCTGGCGGCCCTCCAGCACGTCAACGAACTGGTCCACACCTACCGGCGCTTCGGCGTCAGGGCCATAGCGATCGTGGGCCGGACCCGGGGCGCCGAGAGAGCCCCCGAGTTCCTGGAAAGCGCCGGCGTGCGGATGCCCGTCTACTGGGACGACACCCGCTGGTCGGCCCTTCGGCGCATGGCGGGTCGGGCCGACTCCAGCACACCCACCGCGGTGCCCGCCATCTTCCTGGTGGACCGACGGGGCCGGATGCGCTTCTACCGGCCCGGGTTCCGTTATACCATCCAGGTACCGGACCTGGACAGGCACCAGGAGGGCCAGCTCGTTGAAAGCGCCCCCCGCGGCAGGCGGGTCGTCGACTACCTGGAAAGGATATTGCGCGAGGGTTGACCTCTCAGCCCGCCACCGTGCCCACGTTCCAGAGCACGTAGAAGGCTGAGACGATGAACGTGGTCAGCAGCACTATCTCGAGCAGATATATCTGGCTGGCCGTGGCCTCGGTCTTGACGCGCGGATGCACGAAGAACCGCACCAGCAGATACAGCCCCCCACCCACGTACATGATCGCCGCCCCCACGCCGTGCGAACCCGGGATGGTGCCCGTCCCGCCGCGCAGCCCCGGCAGGTAGGTGCTGCCGCTCATCAGTGCGTAGAGCCCGTAAAGTGCCAGGGGCACACCCGCCGCCAGCCCCAGGATGTAATCCTTCCACGGGGTGCGGCCACCTTCGCTTGCCGCCTCAGCTCTGCTCTCCATCCGCCCCTCCCTAACGTCAGATATCAACCGGCCGGCCGGACGCCATAGATTCGTTGACCGCGCACGTGAGCCGGTGCGTCAGGAAGGCGTCCCGGTAGTCGCTGAGTATCCCGCAGCCCTCCCCCCCGCTCACGGCCTCCACGAACGCGCGGTCCTCCCTCACAAACAGGTCGTCCTCGCCATCATATGTGCATTTCGTGTTCGCCCGCTCGACGGTCAATCGGCCGGTGCCGTCGCTGAGCTTCGCCCGTGCGTCCGGCGTGAAGACCTCCAGCGACCTCTCCCCGACTTTGACCGCGCAGGTGCTGATGACGTCGCACAGCAACCCGCTCTGAAAAACGAGCGTGCAGGCGCTGGCATCGTCAGTATCGTAATCCTCCATCTCGGCTATCAGGCCCCGTCGCGCCCGGCCGTAGACGCTGCGTACCTCGCCCAGCAGGTAACGGGCCAGGTCGAACAGGTGGGTCGTCTGCTCGACGACCTGCCCGCCGCTCAACTCCTTGCGCCGCCACCAGGGCGGCCCGGGCACGTCGCAGGCATAGATGCTGCGCGCCACGACGGCCGTCTCCTCCGCCAGCAGCTTCTTCACCCGCTCGGCGTTGTCCGAATAGCGCATCATGTACCCGACGGAAGTGAGGACCGGATTGCTCTGGAGCGCCTCCAGGATCCGCTCGGCGGTCTCCAGGTCGTTGCTGAGCGGCTTTTCCACGAAAAACGGGATGCCGGCTCCGATCAGCTCCAGCTCCAGTTCCCCGTGCGCGTGAGGCGGAAGGCAGATGTAGACGGCGTCGAGATCCTGCTCCCGGAGCATGTCCCGGTAGTCGGTGTAGGCAGCCGCCCCGGCGAAGCGCGCGGCCGCCTGGACCGCCTTCTCCTCGTCCGCGTCGGTGCATGCCACGATGTTCGCCTCCGGCACCTGCCCCAGCGACTTGAAGTGCTGTCCGGCCACCCAACCCGTCCCGACGAAGCCAATCCTCACGGCCATTTCTTGCTCTCCTGTCTGGCGGCGCGGGCCTCGATGCCCACAACAACTTTATAGCACAGCGGGCTGCAACCTTCAAACCACGCCAGGACGGTGGGCGGGGGCGAGGGCCACTTCTGTTGACCCCCGGCAGGGGAGCGTATACCATGGCGGCCTGTGAGCGATTTTGAGGGGGTCTTCCGCATGAACGATGGACCGCTCTACGTGGTGCCAGACGGAGTGGAGACGCGCTGGGCGAGCCCGGAGAACCCCGAGGGCGCGAAGGGGGCCGGCGGGGGGGCGAACGCCGGCCGCAAGGGCCGCGCCGCCGTCCCGATAAAGGACGGAGACACCCTGGTGCTGGCCGATGAAAGCGGCACGAGCGGCATCGTGCGGCGCATCTGGGCGACCATCAACGACCGCGCTCCCGCCATGCTGCGCGGGCTGCGGCTGGAGGTGTTCTGGGACGGGGCCGAAACGCCGGCCGTCAGCGCGCCGCTGGGGGACTTCTTCGGCACGGGGCTGGGGCGGATGGCGAGGTTCGAGTGCGCCCTGTTCGGCAGCCCCGAGGGGCGCAGCTTCAACTGCCGCCTTCCCATGCCTTTCCGGTCCGCCATGAGGATAGCGGTCACCAACGAGAGCGGCCGCGACCTCGGCTCCTTCTTCTATGACGTGGACTACACCATCGGGGACGACACCGCCGACGCCCTCTACCTGCACGCCCACTGGCGGCGCGAGAACCCGACGACGATGCAGCGGGACTACGAGATACTGCCCCGTGTGGAGGGAACGGGCCGCTTCCTCGGCTCCAACATCGGCGTCATCGCGGACACCGACCGCTACTTCAACACCTGGTGGGGGGAGGGCGAAGTCAAGGTCTACCTGGACGGCGACACCGACCTGCCCACGCTCTGCGGCACCGGCACCGAGGACTACATCGGCACCGGCTGGGGGCAGGGCCGCTACGCGCGCGCCTACCAGGGCTGCCACGTGGCCGACCACGAGAACATGCAGTATTGCTTCTACCGCTACCACATCCCCGACCCCGTCTTCTTCCACCAGGACGCGCGGGTCACCATTCAGCAGATCGGCTGCTGGAGCCCAAACCACATCGCGCGGTTCGACCACGACGGCCGGCCCATCTACCGGGCGGGTCCCGGCCGCGAGGCGGTGGACTTCTCGCGGGACTCCGGAGTCTCACCCTACGGGCTGTTCGAACGGGAGGATGACTGGTCAAGCTGCGCCTACTTCTACCTGGACCGGCCGGAGAACGCCCTGCCCGAACTGGCGCCGGCCCCGGAGCGCACAGCGGACCTGATGCAAAACCCGCCGGTCGCCGGGAGCGAGACACGGCAATGAACCGCCGCGAGAGGCTCCGCCGCTGCTACTATTGCCAGGAGCTTGACCGGCCGGCCGTCTACAGCCGCGCAAACTACCCGCCGGACGACCCGACGTACGATGCTCTGCGAGCCTACCTGGGCGAGCACGCGGAGCAGAAGCAGATCTGGGGTGGCCTGCGCCCGGCCGATGCGCCGCCCGTCGAGCACCGTGTCGAGCCGATCTCCGACGAATGGCAGCGCCGCATCACCGTGCTGCACACCCCGAAGGGCGACCTGACCGCCGCCCGGCGCGAGAGCCTGACGGGACAGCCGGGCCTGGACGAGGATTGGTTCGTCTCCTCACGCCAGGACGCCGAAGCCTACCTCTCCCTGCCGGACCCCGTCTTCAGCGACGAGGTGGACTCATTCTTCGCCGCCGACCGGCGCGTCGGCGAAACCGGCATCACGCAGGTCGGGCTGGGCATGAACCCGGCCGGCTTCGTGGTCAACGACGTCTGCGGCTCGGAGAGTTTCGCGATGCTCTCAGTCACAGACAGGGACATCCTCCACGAACTGTGCCGGCGGCGGATGGAGGTGCTGCTCGGGCGGGTGCGCTACCTGCTGGGCAAGGGCGTCGGGCCGTACTTCGGCATCCTGGGGCAGGAGTTCCTGACGCCGCCGCTGCACGGCCCGCGGGACTTCAAGGAGTTCAACGTCTGCTACGACCGGCCCATCTTCGACCTGGTCCACGAGGCCGGCGGGCGGGTGCACGTGCACTGCCACGGCTCGATACGGCGGGTCTTCGACGGGTTCCTGCAGGCCGGCGCGGACGTGCTGCACCCGTTCGAGGCGCCGCCGTGCGGGGACATCACCCCTGCCGAGGCCAAGGAGCGCGCCCGCGGCCGCATCTGCCTGGAGGGCAACATCCAGATAGCGGACATGTACGAGACATCCCCCCGGGATGTGCGACGCCAGACCGAGACCCTCATCGAGGCATGCTTCGACGACCGGCGCGGGCTCATCGTCTCCCCCACGGCCTCCCCCTACATACGCGGGGCGGGGGAGGAGTGCCTCCCCCGCTACCGCGCGATGGTCGAGGCAGTGCGCCGGCCGGCGCCGTAGAGCGCAACCAACCACGAGGACACGACGGGGGGACGAGAGTCGGGCGAGCCGCAGTCCTGCTCTCGCCGGGCGGACGGATCCCTGCCGGGGCAGAGCGGGACGTTTGCCCCGCCCGTTCTCGGGCCCGCGCTCACTCGCCCCAGACCTCGTTGATCATCTCGAGCGTCTCCTCCACCAGCATGCGGCCGCCCTCGCCGGCGGCGGGTGCGCTCACCGGATGCGCCCCGTAGTGGCCGCCGCGGGCCGCGCGGTCCGTGGGCAGGTAGGCGCCCATGTAGCGCACGCCGGCCAGTTGCGCGACGATCGTCTGCGCGGCCGGGCTGCGGGCCTTGATACGCAGGCCGTAGTCCAGGTACAGCTCAAACGGATTCGTGGCCACCACGGTGTCGCCCAGGCGCAGCACGTGCACGTCCGCCGGCAGGTCGGGCATCGGCCGGTCCTCTTCGAAGCACTCGATCACCTGCCGCAGCCTGCGGGGCCACCACAGCTCCTGGTCATCGCCGGCCTCGATGGTGCGGTCAAGCTCCCGCCGGGCCCATTCGCATTCGGCCTCGGTGACGGTGCGGCCGGGCAGTTCGAGCCGGCGGGCCCTGTGGGCCAGCGTATCGTCGCCTTCGGCGGGTTCGGTGCAGGCCAGCGCGTCCCCGACGCCCCGGCCGATGCGCCGGGCGATCTCCTGTCGTTCGGTCACGCCGCGCCGCCGGCGCATCTCCTCTTCCTGGGGGCCGTAGAGCAGGAAGTGCGGGGACTGGTCCCCGGCCGCGCCGCAGAGCGGCAAAACGTAGAGGTCCGGCCCGAAGCGGTCCCGAAGCTCCAGGCGGACCTCGTGCCAGTAGTCGGCCGACCACTCGGTCAGGTTCTCCTCGACCTGGCTGGGGCAGGGCACGTCCACGACCAGCCCGCAGAGGCTGCCGTCGGGCTCCCAGATGGCCATCACGTCGAGGCTGTGGTCCTCGTAGCCCTCGATGTGCATGAAGTCGGGCCGGTTCGTGCTGCCGTACATCTGCGCCGTTCCGTCGGCATAGACCGCGCGGCGGTTGTGGCCGACCACCGCGTGGCCGAAGGCCCGTCCGAACAGCCGGGGGGCGCGTCGTTCCCACGCCTCGGAGGCGGCCTCGACGGCGCGGCCGGCCACCCACTCGCGCACCTCCGCGATGGGCATCACGTCCCCGCCGGGGTGCGGATAAGGGCCTTCCTGGAGGGTCGGGCCGTCGTGGGTGTGGGTGGAGCTCAAGATGACGCCCTCGGGCGACACCTCCGGCAGCCGCTCCTCAAGCCGCTCCCGCACGGCGCGATGCAGCGCCTCGGGGATGTTGCACAGGTCGCACGATATCCAGATAACGGCGTCGGCGGGGTCCTGTCCCTCGATGGCCAGGGCCGTCAGGGTCAGGGGGTCGCGCGCCGAGCGGGCCACCCGTATGTACTTCTGACCCTGCACGAGGGCGGGTCCGGGCGGAGTGAACTCGCGTGAGGCCCATCCGAACTTCAACATGATTATCGGCTCCCTTCCCGTGATGATGATCGCAATCGTCAGCCGGCTTCGGGCGTGTCCGTGAGCACGCAACGGGCGTGGCGCGCGAACAGGCCCCTCAGGTCCCGGCAGTACTCGCGCAGGATGGTCCGGCCCATCCCGTCGCAGTCGCCGCAGCGGTAGAGGGCCCTGGCGAGCACTATCTCGCGCAGCGCCCCTTCGCGCCGCCTCTTCTCGAAGTCCCGGTGCAGCGTCTCAAGGCCCGTCATGGCGTGTCCGGTCATGCCGGGCTTGCTCACCAGGCGGGCCAGCGGCCGCGCCGCCGCCGCGTCGCCCAGTTCCTCCAGGGCCAGCGCCACGGCGCGGTGGTGGGACAGGGTCGTATCGGCATCCAGTGACTCCATCTTCTCGAGGATGGCGGGCAGCGCCTCCGGAGCGTGGGAGCGGCCCAACGCCAGGACGAGCGCGTCCACCGGCGTCGGCAGGTGGGCGTATTCGGCCATGCGGCCCTGGAGTATCTTGTCGTCCCAGCTCGCCTCACGCAGCGCGGCGGCCAGGTCGCCCGCGGCGTCCCGCTCTCCGAGGAACGCCAGCAGCCGGCCGTGGATGATGCGCTCCTCGTCATCGGCCTTTTCGCGGGCCGCCCTCAGGTGAGGCAGGGCCTCCTGCCGATGCGCCAGCACGACGGCGAGCGCCCGGCAGGCGCGCAAGCGGTCCGAAGACGTTAGCTCTTTCACGGCCCGTTCCACCTGCTCCGCCGGCAGAGGGAAGGAGTCCTCGTGCTCAAGCACCTCCGGCGGTAGGTTGCCCACCTCGATCAGGTGCCGCTGCAGGCGGCGCACGTCTATGTCGCGCAGGCCGCAGCCCTGCCGGACGGCCATCGCTGCCGCCAGGCCCGCCGCGTAGCCCTGGTTGGCCAGGTCGTGCTGCATGCGCACCAGGGCCGCCGCGTCCCGCTCCATGCAGATGCCCAGCCCGACCACCAGGACCCCTTCCAGCCCTTTGGGCAGCAGGCAGCGGTAGGGCGTATAGCATGCGCCGCCGGGGGCCGGGTGATTGGCCCCGCGGCTTTCCTCCGTGTGCGGTATGAACGCGAAATACGGGTCGTTGGGATAGCCGTGGGCGTCGTAGTCGCTGCGGGACAGCGCGATACTGTCCGGGTAGGTGCGCCCGCAGACCTGGTCGAGGTAGCGGAGCATATGCTCGCCCACGACGCGGCGGCGCTCGCGGGTCTGCAGCAGGGGGCTCACGTCGAACGGCCCCGCGTCCATGCCGTCCCGCGCGCCCACCAGGGCCCGCCAGACGTCTGCCATGTCGCACTCGTCCACCAGCAGGTAGTCGGTGTTGACGTAGGAGGCGCCGAGGGGACGTTCCGGCAGGCCGGCGCCCTGCATAGCGATGCGGCCGCCCTCGGTGGCGCCGTACATGGTCTCGAGCCCGCCCGCTGCGGCCAGGTCGGCGTTGCCGGTCGCGTCAACCACCACGTCCGCCATGACCAGCCCCCGCCCGCCCGGTGTGGCGAGCACGGCGCCCCTGACGGTCCCGTCCTCGACCAGCAGGCCGCAGCCCATGGCGCCGAACCAGACCTCGCCGCCCGCCTCGTGCACCCGCCGGCGGTACCACTCCATCTTGTCTTCCAGGTTGCGCTCCTCGTCCGGGAAGGGCACCTCCCGGCTGAAGCCGGCGCACCGCCCGTGGTAGGGCCTGCCGATCATGCCGAGTGTGCCTGTGCCGCCGAGGGCGGGCTGGTATTCCGCCAGCAGCACGCGCACCCCCTGTCGGCCGGCGGCGATGGCGGCGGGCGCGCCTGCCGTGCCGCCGCCGACCACCACCACGTCGTAGCGCCCCAGCACGGGCGGCGGCGACGCGTCCGGTTCGACCTCACCGTTCGGCTCGTCGGTGGGCCTCAGTCCCGCGCGGTTCTCCATCACCCGGCCGCTCACATCGGCCTCACCGGGCCGGGCGCAGACGTGTGCCCCGGCGGGCGGGGCGGCGCCGGCCGCCTCCTGCGCCGCCGCCCTGCCCATGGTCTCCCCGACGGCCATCAGGCCTGCCGGTCGCAGCAACGTCCTGGCCACGTCGCGGGGCACGTCCGCGCAACCGCTCAGCACGTAGAGTCGCTCCTGTTCGGCGCCCCGGAAGTGGTCGAGGAACTCCCCCGACAGTCCCTGCCACTCCTTTTCGCCGCGCCGGCAGACGATCCGGTCGGGGGGCACCTGGAAGAGCTGCTCGCTGGCGCTCAACTGGCCCTCGACATAGGTCAGGTCGCGGGCGGTCTGCTCGGCGGCGGCGAAATGGACGAAGCCCCGGTCCGGCATCTCGATCTCGATGCGCCGGGTGACGAACTGCGGCTCGTCCGCGCCGCGGCGTTCATCAGGCAGTACCAGCGTCCTCTCGAAGGCCCGGTGCCCGGCGGGCCAGGGGCGGCGCCGGGCGCCCGCCAGGTCGGCAAACCACGCCCTGTCGGTGGCGTCAATAACCGTCCGTGCCAGCACGACCTGCCGCCCCGCGCGGTTGGTCATGGCGAACCCGCAGAGCCGTCCGTCCCCGTCGCGGACGGCTTCGGTGGTGTAGCAGCCGAACAGAAACCTGACATCTGCCCGCACCAGAGCCCTGTCCAGGACCTTCTTGACCCGCAGTGGCATCGTGGCCGGACCGTCCGAGAAGAGCCGGCCCGCCAGCTCGGTCTCCGGCCTCTGCCCGTCCTCGAGCCGCAGCCGGAGCGTGGCGCAGAGGTCCTCGCCGAGGTAGGGCCGGGGGGCCGCCAGAAAGACGCGTGCCCCCGCCTGCGCCGCCGCCACGGCCGCCGCCACCGCGTGCGTGGCCCCTCCCACCACCGCAACATCCACGTCATGCACAACCCTGAGCATCCTGTCGCTCCCTCTTGGGCAGATGGCCATCGCCCCTCCGTCACTCCTGCAGAATGGGCGCGTCTCTGTGCGGCCAGGCGGCTTCACCGCGGAAACCCTCCAACCGCAGGTCGGCCACGCCATGCGCCTCCAGCGCATGCCGCCACTCCTGCTGTCGCCGGCCGGCGTTCCAGGTCACCTCGCAGTTGCGCAGTGTCACGTCGGTGGCGTTCTTCAGGAAAAAACCGGCCGTCGGGTGGTCGTAGACGCCGGCGCCGACCTGCGAGCCGCGGCCTTCGTCCTCCGGGTAGGGGCGGATGTCGTGCTGACCGGCCCGGAACTCCGTCCACTTGTCTATCTCCACACGCACGTTCTCCAGCAGGAGCCCCTGGATGCGGTCGGGCTCCCAACCCCAGATGAGGGCGCCGTTCTCGCTGCGACACAGTATATTGGAGAAGCGCACGTTGCGGATGCGGCCGACCGAGTCGTCCTTCGTCCAGGGCATGGCCTTCACGTATATGGGCTCGCCGCGGCCCCACCAGCGCGGATGGTAGAGGCGCGTCTCGACGAGGATGTCGGAGAACAGGACGTTCTCCACGTCGCCCTCGTGGCTCAGGTTGATGGACAGGCCCCGGTGCGTGTCGTGCACGACGCAGCCCTGGAAGATGACGTTGCGAATGGGCGCCCGCGCCTCGCAGCCGATGCAGAGGGCGGAGGAACTCGACCGGATGGTGCAGTTGGTGACGAGCACGTTCTCGCAGGCGCCGCACTCCCGCGCGAAGGAGTCCACCGCCTTCAACACGATGCCGTCGTCCCCGGCCACGATATGGCAGTCGCTGATGCGCACGTTGCGGCAGGCGTCCACGTCAATGGCGTCGTTGTTGGGCACTTTCATGTTGTTCAGGATGCGGACGCCCGAGATGACGACGTCGCGGCAGCCGGATATCCGCACGGTCCAGAGCGTGCCGTCACGGATGGTCAGGTCGCGAAAGGTGACGTTGCGGCAGCCGACCAGGAAGAACATGAAGGTGCCCCAGTCGCGCTTGTAGATGTGGGGGCCCTTCTCGGCCATGAACAGCGGGGCGCGCCCGTCAATCTCGCCCCCGCCCGTGAAGCTGATGTTCTCGGCGTCCTGCGCGCCGATGAGCGCTCGTCGCCGGCCGGGCCCGCGCGGGTAGTGGCCGCGGTCCGTGCTGGCGATGATGCGTGCGCCGCGCTCGACATGAAACTCGACGTTGGACTTGATCTCGAAGTAGCCCGTCAGGCAGGTGCGGCCCGCCGGCACGAGCACGCGCCCGCCGCCGGCTTCCGAACAGGCGTCAACGGCCGCCTGGATGGCGGCCGCGTCGTTGGTCTCGGCGTCGCCGACGGCGCCGTAGTCACAGATGTTGAAGGTGCTCATCTGAGCCCGAGCCTTTCGTATTGCTCCGGTGGGGCGTCGTTCTTCTCCATCTCCCGCACCAGCAGGGCGCGCATGCGCCCCTCGAGGTCCGGGTCCTCCAGCGGCTCTTCCTGGCGCGGGTCGCTCTCGACGTCGAACAGCAGGTGCCCCAGCGAGTAGGCGTCCTGCATCATCGCCTCGCCGCAGTATCGCATCAGGGGGGCGCCTTTGGTGAACGAGAAGGGCGGCGCGAGCGTGCCCGTGCGCAGTTCATCCGCCGAGAAGCGCCGCGTCATGTGCGTGGGCATCAGGGTGTAGTTGAACAGGGGGCGGTTGTCGGGCCTCACCGGCGCCCGCATGTAAACGGAGCGTCCGTCGGTGACGTTCACGTGCCCGCCGAAGACGCCGAACAGCCCCGCCTCGCGGGCCGGGGCGTCCCGGGCGATGGTGTCCGCCAGAGGCACCCCCTGCATGTCGGGCGGGCGGCCGGCGCCGAAGAACTGCAGCAGCGTCGCCGGCAGGTCGTGTGTCTGCACCAGCCGCGTGCAGCGCTCCCCCCGACGCCCGCAGCGGGGGTCATAGATGAACAGGGGCTTGCGGGCGATGGGCTCGTAGAACGGCGGCCGCACGAACGCCCACCAGCCGTGCTCCCCCAGCAGGAAACCGTGGTCGGTGGTGACGATGAGCAGAGTGTCCTGCCACAGCTCGTGCTCGTCCATGGCGTCCAGCACGCGACCCAGGGAGTCATCGCACTGGCTGACCAGCGCGGCGTATTGCCGGCGGCAGTGCTCGACAGCCTCCGGCGTCTCCTCTTCGCGGACACGGGCGTAGTTCGGATAGTCGAACAGCGGCCCGTCGTGCTCGTCCGGGTAGAGCCGGCGGAAGCGCTCCGCCGCGTAGTAGGGCGGGTGGGGGTCGAAGCACTCGACCTGGAGGAACCAGTTGTCCTGCTGGCGGTTGGTCTCGATGAACTCCAGCGCCCGGTCGAAGGTGCGCGTCTGGCTCATCTCGGCCTCGGTGCGCATGTACTTGCGGTTGACCCAGTCCTGTCGCTGCGCGTTGCCCAGGTGGGCGGGGATGTCGGGGTCGGCTACCTCGCCTTTCCAGGGGTCGCCCTGCTGGCCCCGCTCGATCTCCCAGGTCGAGTAACGGGTGTGGTAGGTGCAGCCGCCGTCTTCCCAGTAGTGGAAGTGGTCGCTGACCAGGTGAGTGTAGGTGCCCTGCCGCTTGAGTATCTCCGGCATGGAGTCGTCGAAGGGCTCCAGGGGCCCCCAGGAGCGGTGCAGGAAGTTGTAGCGCCCCGTGTGCAGCTCGCGGCGGGCGGGCATGCAGGGCGCCGACCCCAGGTAACACGTGTCGAACGTCACGGACCGGCGGGCCAGCCGCCGGAAGTTCGGCGCCCGCACCCACTCGTTCCCGTACGGGGGGAGGTAGGAAGGGCTCAGCGAGTCAAAAAGGACCAGGATGGCTTTCATGCTCGACCTTTTCCTGTTGCTGCCGGATGCCGACCGCCAGCCCTCTACCACGGGGCCAAGCCGGCCAGAGGGGGTATCGTAAGCGTTCCGCAGCGGCGTTGCACGTGCGGGCCGGCCCGGACTGTGACCGGTGTGGCACTGTGCAAACCGGCGGAATGTGGCCGCCTTTGCTCACCCTTGCCGGGGCAGGGGCTCGATGCTGTCGGCGGCGATGGTGACGGCGCCGTGCTGTTCGTCCACGCGGCCCTCGACGCGGTAGCAGCCGGCGCCGTCCAGCCGCGCGCCATGGGCCCGGTAGGCGTCCGGGAACAGGACGGCCTCGACGACGCCGTGGCGGTCTTCCAGCGTGACGAACTTCATGAACTCCCCGTTCCTGGTGACGGCGCGGCGCGTGGTGATCAGCCAGCCGACGAACGCGACGCGTTCCCCAACGCGGCGGGCCAGCTCGAAGCTCGGCACGCCGCCCGTCTGGTGGAAGCGCCCGTTCCAGGCGTCCAGCGGATGGCCCGAGTGGCTGAAGCCGAGTATCTTCAGCTCCCACAGCACGCGCCCCGCCCGGGGGAAGGGGGGCTGCTGCGGCACCTCGACGGGCTCGGGCGGGCCGGCCTCCGGTGCCGCCGGCAGCAGGGCGGCCTCCCGGGCCGGCTTACGCCGGCGCGAGCCGGGCCTCGCGTTCGAGCGGCTCAGCACCCTCTCCACCTTCATCATCAGGGTGGGGCGGGAGTGGCCCAAGCAGTCCAGCGCGCCGCAGAGCACCAGGTTCTCCAGCTCCTCCCGGCCCGGTCGGACGCGGCCGTGGTAGTCCTCCAGCGACTCGTACGGCCTGCGCAGGCGCTCCTGCAGCGTGCGGCGGATGGTGCGCCTCGAGAGCGCCCTGACAGACTCCAGCCCCGGGCGGATGGCGCCGGCCTCCGGACGGCACTCCACGTCGCTGCGGTTAACGCAGGGCGGCAGAACGGGGACGTTGAACCGACGGGCGTCGTTCAGGTAGGTGCGGGGGTCGTAGAAGCCGGCCTTGTTGGCCAGCACCGCCGCCAGGAACTCGGCCGGCCAGTGCGCCTTCAGGTAGGACGCCTGGTAGGAGATGTGGCCGTAGGTTGTCGCGTGCGCCTTGCAGTAGGAGTAGGCGGCGAAGTCCTCGATGCGCTTCCAGATGCCCTCGGCTACGGTGCGGGCCACACCCCGTTCGACCGCCCCGCGCACGAAGCGCTCACGCAGCCGCTGCAGCTTCTCCAGCGAGCGGTCTTTGGAGATGTGCTTGCGCAGCTCGTCCCCCTCGGCCAGGGAGAAGCCGGCCACCTCCTTCGCCACGCAGAGGATGTCCTCCTGGTAGAGCATCACGCCCCACGTCGCGCCCAGCGCCTTCTGCAGCAGGGGTGTGGGGTAGCTGACCGGCTCTTCTCCGCGACGTCGCCGGATGAAGGTGTGCTTCATGCCGCTGCCGGAGGGGCCCGGCCGGATGAGCGAGAGCGCCTGGATCAGGTCCATGATCGTCTCGGCACGCAGCATCTGCAGAAGCTGCCGCATGCCGGGCGACTCGATCTGGAAGCAACCCATCGTGCGGCCGTGCCGGAGCAAGGTGGCGGTCTTCGGGTCGGGGTCGGGCAGGTTCTCCAGGTCGATCTCCACGCCGTGCCGTTCCCGGACGTTCTCGGCGGCTTCGGCCACGATGGACAGTGACCGCTGCCCCAGCAGGTCCATCTTCACCAGTCCGGTCAGCTCGATCTCATCCATCTCGTACTGCGTCACCACGATGCCCTTGGTGCTGTTCTCCACGGGGGTGTAATGGGTGAGGGGGCGGTCGCTGATGACCAGCCCGCCCAGGTGGATGCCCACGTGGCGCACGTAGCCGTCAATGCGCCGCGCGATGCGCACAACGCTCCGCCACGGCTCGGTGTCTATGGGGAAGCCGGCCATCTCGGGGAACGTCTCCATCGCTTCTTCGATGGCTTCGGCGCCGTAGTGGGGCAGCCGCTTGCTGTAGGCGTCTATCTCATCCAGCGGCAGGCCCATCACCCGCGCCACGTCGCGGAAGGCCGAGCGCGCCCGCAGCGTGCAGTGCGTGGAGACCATCGCCACGCGCTCCTTGCCGTGCTTCTCATATACGTAGTTGATGACCTCGTCGCGGCCGCGCCAGCAGAAGTCTATGTCGATGTCCGGCACGTCGGTGCGGAACTCGTTGAGGAACCGCTCGAAGGGCAGGCCGAACTTCAGCGGGTCCACCGCGCTGATGCCGAGGCAGTAGGAGACGATGCTGTTGGCCGCCGAACCGCGCCCGACGTGGGGTATGCCCTCCCGCTCGGCGAACGCCACGATGTCCCGCACCACCAGGAAGTAGTGGCAGAAATCGAGCTTGCCGATGACGTCAAGCTCCCGCTCCAGCCGGGCCCTGGCCTCGTTCGCGAGGTCGCCGTAGCGCTGTCGTGCGCCGTCGAAGGCCACCTGCCGCAGCCGGCGGCAGGCGTCTATGCCCTCCGGCAGGTCGGCGCGGGGGAAGTGGAGGCTCTCCGTGTCCGGCTCCAGTCGGCATGCCTCGGCGATGCGCGCGGTGTTGCGCATGGCCTCATCCCGCAACTCGGCCGGCAGCCGGGCGGCCACCTGCTGCGGCGGCATGAAGAAGCTCCGCTCCTGCGCCGCCAGGCGCTCCCGCTTGAGCAGGTCCTTCAGGGTGATGTTCTCGCGGATGGCGCTCAGCACGGCGTGGACGCGGCGGCCCTCGGGCCGCAGGAAGTTGACGTTGACGGTGGCCGCCGGGGGTATGCCCAGCCGCTCGGCCACGTCCGCCGCTATCTCGTTGCTGCGGGCGGTGGGGCCGCTCTCAGCGCGCAGAGCGGGGCAGCGGGTCTCGAACGAGTGCGGCCCGTCGGCGCGCAGTTCCACGTACAGGCGGCCCTCGGGCACGACGCCCTTGAGGCGGCGCAGCAGGGAGGGGGTGGCCGTCAGCACGAACAGCCCCTCCCCGTGCCCGGCCAGCGCGGCGGCGACGTCGAAAGGCTCCCGTGCCCGGCCGGTGCCCGCCATGAACTCCGCGTAATGCGGGGTGCCGACCAGCTTGCGCTCGCTGACAATGCGGCACAGGTTGGCGTAGCCCCGGCGGTCGGCCGCGAGGCAGACGCACTGCTCGGCGCCGTGGACGATCTCCGCGCCGATGATGGGCCGTATGCCGGCCTCCCGCGCGGCGTGGTAAAAAAACATGGCGCCGTAGAGCCCGTTGGTGTCGGTCAGCGCCACGGCCGGCATGCCCCGCGCGGCCGCCTGCCCCACCAGCTCCTGCACGGAGAATGCCCCCTGCAGCAGGCTGTAGTTCGAGTGAACGTGAAGGTGCGTGAAGCCCATGTGCTCGCCGTCCCGCCCGTCTGGAGAAATCCCGTTTTACGCCCCTATACTATACATAAATATGCAATGCGCGGCAAGGGCGCGGCCGGGAAAGTCAAACGAGCAGGCAGGCGAGGACTTTACTCCACCACGAACCGTCCCGCCGGGGCTCATCCGGCGCGCAGGTGCTTGTTGAAGAAGTTGAGCACCATCGGTCGCAGGTCAAGCTGGGCCGGTTCCAGGTCAAAGCTGTGGGGGGCGCCGTCCACGAGGATGAGGCTGCACTCGACCCCGGCTTCGCGGGCGGCCGCGGCGAAACGGCAGGACTGCGCCAGCGGCACCACGTCGTCTTCGGTGCCGTGCAGAAGGAGGGTGGGAGGGCCCGCCGCAGCCAGATGCGTCAGGGGGGACAGGACCTCCGTGTCGAGTGCCGCGGGGGGGGCCAGGGCCGGTGAATCGGCTCCGTCGAAAAGGACGGGGCCATACATGCTGACGACGGCCTGAACGCCAGCCGGCATCTCCGTTCCCTCCGGGGCGGCATCCAGGCCGTCTCCGGGCCGGCTGTGGGCCAGCATCAGGGCCAGGTAACCGCCGGCTGAGGCGCCGATGGCGCCGATGCTCTCGGTGTCCACCCCGTAGAGGTCGGCATTGAGGCGCAGGAATCGGACCGCGTCGCGGCAGTCGTGCAGGTTCCGTGGCCAGGCCGACCAGGGGTCTTCCTCGGCGGAGAGGGTGTAGTTGAGGCAGGCGCAGACGTAGCCCTGTTCGGCCAGCGCCAGCGCGATGGCGGCTTCGCGTTCGTCCGCCTTGTCCCCGACGCAGAAGCCGCCCCCGTGGATGACGAGCACGGCCGGCGCCGTCAGAAACAGCGTACCCGGACGGTAGATGTCGAGGGTCGGCTCCCGGTCCGAACCGGAAACGGGCACGTCCCGGGTCACCTCAACGTCGGGGCCGAACACCATCAGTCAGTCCTCTCCTTCGGCGGGCTGCGGGCTCACGGCCCCCATCTGGTAGCCCGGCCCCAGGGTGTACAGCCGCTGCAACCCCTCCTGTTCGTTCACGTGGGCGGCGACGACGCGTCCGGCGAAGATGACGTGGTCGCCCGTTTTCAGTTCGCTTTCGAGCACGCACTCGAAGTTGGCCACCGCCTCGCTCAGCAGGACGCAGTCTATCTCGGCGGCCGGCCGGGTGGGCGTGTTGCGTTCGGCCAGTTTGTCCATGTCGCGCCCGGAATGCGTCCCGAAAAAGAGCGCCTCTTCAGCCATCTGCGCCGAGGGAAAGGCGATGACGAACTCGCCCGCCTGGCGGATGACGCCCAGGCTGTAGCGCGGCAGCCCGACGGAGATGGCCATCATCGGCGGCTTGCCGGAGGTGATCATGGTCCAGCCGAGGGTAATGGGGTTGCACTTGCCGTCGCTGTCCCGTGCGATGGCGATCACAACCTGCTCGGGATACTTCCGCCTGATGGCGGTGGAGAACTCGGTCTGCTGCTGCATTGTCCGGTCCTTCCTGTTGCACGATTCCGTCTGTTGCGCGAAGCATTGCCCTGCGGCGGCCATTTTACCCAGCCACGCACCGTCTTTGCCAGCGGAATTTGCCCGTCGTCCAGGGCAGCGCCCGCGCGCACAATGTCTCCCGGGCGGTCTGATGCGCTCCCTGTCGAGGGGGGCCTGAGTCCGCATCAGGGAACGGCCGGGCGCGCGCGGCCTTGACAAAGCGCCGCCGGTACCGTCCACTCATGTTTCGGCACGGGCACGGCATCCCGAGGCAAGGGGCGCGATATGAATGGAGGTCACCGGCAGGGTTCTCTGGCGAAGTCCCGCGGGGGCAACCCTGTGCTGCGCGGGTTGGGCGGTTTCACGCTGGGTGGCCTGCTGGCGTTCCTGGGTGTGTACTACCTGCCCCCCGGGCCTACAGGCGAATTCCTGCGGTTGCTCGTTCTGTTCCCGGCCACGGGCGCGCTGGCCGGCGCCGTGCTGGCCGGCGCCGTGCCGGGGCGGCCCCTGCCGGCCGGGGCGGCCTGCAGCTTCGGCGTGGGTTTCCTGGTGGCGGCCGGTTCCATGCCGCTGGCCGCATTCCTGCAGGAAGCCGGCATCCTCACCGGTGCCGCCACCTCCATCGGCTTCGCCGTGGGCTTCGGCGCGGCGGGCATGTTCGGGGCGGGCATCTTCTCCTGGCAGGCCGCCGCGGCGGCGCTCGTCAGCTTCGCTCTCGGGGGGGCCCTGGGGGGGCAGATCATCGCCCGGCAAGTCGATGTGGAGCAGGTCGAGGCGGGGCGGCTGCTGGTCGGTTTTCTGGTGACCTACGGAGTGGGCGGCGCCGGGCTGGGGCTGTGGCTGGCGACGTGTCACCGAGAAGGACAGGCCCCGGACCGGGACGAACCAGCTTCCGGGGCTGCTCACGACGATGCACAGGACTCTGCGGAGGCGCAACATGACGGCGGACCGGACCGACGAGACGAAACATGACGACTTCCTGCCCCTGGTTACCTACCTGGGCGGCCCCTTCGACAGGCAACCGCTGGACGTCGCAGCGGAGGTCATCGTAACGCACGAGCGCCTGGACGAGAGCGTCCGCGGCGGCGACCTGGGCCTGCTGGTGGACCGCCACGTCAATCCCCAGACCCGGCTCCCTCGCGGCGTCCTGGTCACCCGCGAGACCCCCGGCGAAGACGTGCGCCGGCACGGGCCCTACCTGTCCCTGGCGGTCCAGAGGCCCGACCCCGAGGGCGAACCGGTGGGGGGCGAGATGTACGACCCCAACGCCCAGGAGCCGCCCCACGCCCGGGAGTGGGACTTCCTGCTGGAACACGCGGAGAAGGCCCTGGCGGAGGCCGGCGTCGGCGCCAACGCCCCCGATGCGGAAAAGGTCGGCGCCTTCGCCCGCTACGGCCTCAAGTTCAAGACCGGGCCCACCTACGCCTCCTTTCACCCCGTGGACGTCCTGCTGCACAGCAGCTATTGCACGGGCGCGGCCAACGTGCAGGCCACGCTGGCCAACGTGCACGGCATACCGGCCCGTCACTGCTGCATCTCCAACCATACGATGACGGAGGTGTACGTGGACGGGCGCTGGCAGTTTGTGGACAACCATGTCCACACCGAGCCTTTCGTGCCGGGCTCCGACTACGTGGACGTCACCCTCAACTGCGACAGCTACGAGGAGTTCAGCGACAGGCAGAGGCGCTACCTTTCCCACCGCCGCTGCTGGGCGCGCAGCCCCTGGCACTACTCCGGCATGCTCTACTGGCACTGGGCGTGGGGCATGGGCAAGGACCGCGGCATCCGTACCGACGTGATGGACGGCTACGGGATAGGCGTGCCGTGCGATCCCCACCACGCCGCCGCCCTCTATCCGGAGAGGGATAGCTACCCTTTCCCCGCCTGGGACGGCAAGCCGGAGCTCACCCTCACCGAGAAGGCATCCTGGCTGCGGGTCAACATCCTGTTCGGCGCCGGTGAGCGGCTGCGGAAGGTCTTCTACGTCGGCCCCTGCGAGGACAACCCGCTGACCTCGGCCCGCGTCGAGTGGTGGTTCCGCGGGGAGGTGGAAACCGGCGAGGTGGTGCTCGACTGCGCGGGCCGCACCATCGAGCCCTCCGGCCTGGCCGACGGCACCGGCACCGTCACGAAGGTCTGTTTCGAGCTGCCGAAAGACGCCCTTGCCGAGCCCGGCCTGCACGCGCTGGTGCTGACGAACCGGTCCGACCGACAGCTTAACGCCGTGGCCTATCCGACGCCGCTTCTGGACCCGCCGGCCGTCGTCACACAAGGCGCCGCCCGCATCCGCCCCCAGTCCCTGACCTCCGAGCCCATCGTCATCTGAGCCCGGTCACAGCGCCAGGAACGGAGACAGCAGTTGCTGGCGCTGCTTCGTCAAGAACAAGCCCAAGAGCCCGCCGCGCGGCGGACGAGTCAACCCGGCAGCCTTTGAGCCGACCCAGGCCGGCGGCCCCTGAGTCGCCCCGTTCCGGGGTTCCGGATCGGGGTGGCGATAACTTGCAGGGCCGGCGCGAAACGGTTACCCTTTTGTGGGTTCGGTCCGGGAGTTGCGCTGCCGGCCTCTGAACCGCCATGCCCGGCGGCCCGGACTGTACCCTCCCGGGCATCCGCCCGGCCCCGCGCGAGGGCGCACGGCTCTTTCGCCACGGAATCACCCTCAGGGGAACAGGGATGGACTATAAGCGGTTCATCGAAGACGAAGTCGAACGGCTGAGGGAGACCGTCGGCGACGGCGTCGCCATCAACGCCCTCAGCGGCGGCGTGGACAGCGCCGTGGTCACCGTGCTGGGCCACCGCGCCCTGGGCGACCAGTTGAAGACCTTTTTCGTGGACAACGCCCTGATGCGCAAGGGCGAGCCCGAGCGCGTGGTCCGGGACTTCGCCGCCCTGGGCATCCCCGTCGAGCTGGTGGATGCGCGAGAGGAGTTCCTGGGTGCGCTGGAAGGCCTGAGCGACCCCGAGCAGAAGCGGCAGGCCGTCACAGATACCTTCTACCGCGACGTCTTTGCCGACCTGGTGCGCCGCACCGGCGCCCGCTACCTGCTGCACGGCACCATCCTGACCGACATCGAGGAGACGGTGGCGGGCATCAAGCGTCAGCACAACATCCTGGAGCAACTGGGCATTGACCCGGAGAAGGACTACGGATACCGCGTGCTGGAGCCGCTGAAGACCCTGCGCAAGGACGACGTGCGGGAGGTGGCCCGCCTGCTGGGCATGGCGCCGGAGATGGCCGAACGCATACCGTTCCCCGGCCCCGCCCTGGCCACGCGCATTGTGGGCGAAGTCACCGAAGAGCGGCTCCAGACCGTGCGGGAGGCGACCGCCATCGTCGAGGAGGAACTGGCCGAGACCGGCGCCTTCCAGTACATGGCCGTGTTGCTGAACGACCGCGCCACCGGCATCCGGGACGGAAGACGGGAGTTCGGCCAGATTGTGGTCGTCCGCTGCGTTGAGAGCGTTGACGCCCGCGCTGCCACGCCCACCCACCTGTCGTGGGAGAAGCTGGAAGCCATCTGCGAGCGCATCACGGCCATCGCGGACGTCTGCCGCTGCCTCTATGACCTGACGCCGAAACCACCGGCCACCATCGAATATGTATGAGGCGCGCCCCGGCGCGCGACCCCAGCGCAACAGAGGAAACGTATGGAAGGTTATCTGCTGCTTGCCGACGGAATGCGACTGGACGGCACACTGAAGGGGGCCCCGAAGACCGCCATCGGCTGGCTGGTGGCCAACACCGGCGTGGTGGGATTCCAGGAGATGGCCACTGACCCGGCCTATCGAGACACCCTGCTCGCCTTCACCTATCCGGAGGTGGGCAACGTGGGCGCGACCGACAGGTCCGCCGAGTCCCCCCGTGTGCAGGCCGCCGGTCTGCTGATCAAGGGTCTGAGCGAACACCCCAGCCACTACCTCTCCGAGCAGGCTTTCGACGCCATGCTCGGCGAGGCCGGCGTGCCCTGCCTGTGCGGCGTGGACACCCGCGGACTGGCTGTCCACCTGCGCGACGAGGGCGAGATGGCCGCCGCCATCGCTCCCGCCGAAACCGAACCCGACGAGCTGCGCGAAGCCCTGGAGGCGTTCGAAAGGACCGTCTTCAAACCGGCCGAGACGGCCCGGTTCCCCGAAGGCGTCAGCGGCCCGGAGGTCGCCGTGCTGGACCTGGGCGCGCGTCGGTCGCTGCTGGACCAGCTTGCCCTCTGCTGCCGACCCACCAGGTTCCCCTATGACGCCGCCGCGGACGCCATGCTGGAAGCCCACCCGGGCGGCGTGATCGTCTCCGACGGCCCCGCCACGACGGTGCCGCCGGCCGAGACGGTCGAGACCCTGGGCGGGCTGGTGGGGCGGGTGCCCGTTCTGGCGCTCGGGCTGGGCCACGTGGCCCTGGGGCTGGCCCTGGGCTGCGAGGCGTCCTTCTTGAGGCGCGGTCACCACGCCGCCAACTGCCCTGTGCGCAACGTGCAGACAGGCGAGACGGACGTCACCCTGCAGCGCCACAGCGTGGTGCTGGACCACGACAGCGTGGCGGAGGCCGCGGAGGCCGAGCTGCTGTGGCAGCACGTCAACGACGGCACGGTGGAAGGCATCGCGTCGGCGGACGGGACGGCCCACGGTCTGCAGTTCATACCGGCGGCGCCGCAGCCGGGGCTCCTCAACGAGCATATACGCCGCTTTATTGACAGGATAACGCAGTAAGCCAGGAGACAGGTGCGCCACATGCCCAAACGCACGGATCTGGAAAAAGTGCTGATGATAGGCAGCGGCCCGGTGATCATCGGGCAGGCCTGCGAGTTCGACTACAGCGGCAGCCAGGCCTGCCGCGCCCTGCTGGAGGAAGGCTACGAGGTCGTCCTCATCAACAGCAACCCCGCCACCATCATGACCGACCCCGTCATGGCTCACAGGACCTATGTCGAGCCCATCACGCCGGAGGTCATCGAGAAGATCATCGCCCGCGAGAGACCGGAGGCCGTTCTGCCCACCCTGGGCGGGCAGACCGGGCTGAACGTGGCCGTTGCCCTGGCCGAGAGGGGCGTCTTCGACGCCTTCGACGTCGAGGTGCTCGGCTGCGACCCCGAGTCCATAAGCACCGCCGAGGACCGGGAGCTGTTCAAGGCGGCCATGACCGAGATCGGCTGCCGCGTGCCCGACAGCGGCATCGCCCGCACCGTCGAAGAGGGCATGGAGATCATCGGCGCGATCGGCCTGCCCGTCATCCTCCGGCCCGCCTTCACCATGGGCGGCACGGGCGGCAGCATCGCCTACAACCTGGACGAGGCCCCGGAGCTGCTGCGCGAGGCCATTGACAGCAGCCCCGTCGGGCAGGTGCTGGTTGACGAGAGCGTCATCGGCTGGAAGGAGATCGAGTTCGAGGTGATGCGCGACAGCGCCGACAACGTCATCATGGTCACCAGCATGGAGAACGTGGACCCCATGGGCGTCCACACCGGTGACAGCTCCGTGGTCGCCCCCGCCCAGACGCTGACCGCCGACGACTACAGCCGCTACGTGGACTTCTGCAAGCGCATCATCCGGCGCATAGGCGTCAAGGGCGGCGGCGTGAACGTGCAGTACGCCGGCGACCCGCACAGCGACGAGATCGTGGTCATCGAGGTCAACCCCCGCCTGTCCCGCTCCAGCGCCCTGGCCAGCAAGGCCACAGGCTTTCCCATCGCGCGCGTGGCCACCAAGCTCGCCGTCGGCTATACCCTGGACGAGGTCCTCAACAACGTCACCGGCAACACCTACACCCTCCAGGAACCCACCGTGGACTACGTGGTTTACAAGACGGCGCGGTTCACGTTCGAGAAGTTTCCCCAGGCCGAGCGCGTCATCAACACCAGCATGAAGAGCGTGGGGGAGTCCATGTCCATCGGGCGCAGCTTCAAGGAAGCCTTCCAGAAGGGGCTCCGCTCGCTGGAGATAGCGCGTCACGGCTTCGGAGCCGACGGCAAGGACCCCGCCGAACTGCCCGAGGAGGCGGAGATAATCCGCAAGCTGTCCGTCCCCAACGACGAGCGCTTCTTCTTCATCCGCTACGCCTTCCAGGCGGGTTTCGACGTCGAGCGCGTCCACGAGCTGACCCACATGGACCGCTGGTTCCTGCGCAACTTCAAGGATCTGGTGGACTTCGAGGACGAGATACGCGCGGCCGGGGGCGTGGACTCCATCGTGGAGCCCCTGCTGCGCAAGGCCAAGCAGTGGGGCTTCAGCGACCGGCAGATCGCCTGGCTGCTGGACTGCGATGAGTGGGCCGTGCGCGAGCGGCGCAAAGAACTCGGCGTGCTGCCCGTCTACAAGCTGGTGGACACCTGTGCGGGCGAGGTCAACCCCGAGCGGCCCTACTTCTATTCCACCTACGAGCAGTTAGACGAGTGCCGGGCCACCGACAGGAAGAAGGTCATGATCCTGGGCGGCGGGCCGAACCGCATCGGCCAGGGCATCGAGTTCGACTACTGCTGCGTCCACGCCGCCATGGCCGTGCGCGAAGAGGGCTACGAGGCCATCATGGTCAACTGCAACCCGGAGACGGTCAGCACTGACTACGACACCTCCGACCGGCTCTACTTCGAGCCGATGACGGCCGAGGACGTGCTCAACATCGTCGAGGCGGAAAAGCCCTACGGCGTCATCCTGCAGTTCGGCGGGCAGACACCCCTGAACCTCTCGGCCGAGCTCGAGCGCAACGGCGTGCCTCTGCTCGGCACCAGCCCCCGCAGCATTGACCTGGCCGAGGACCGCAAACGGTTCAAAGAACTGCTGGACGAACTGGGCCTGAAGCAGGCGCCCAACGGCACGGCCGTCTCCTGCGAAGAGGCCATCGAACTGGCCGAGCGGATCGGCTACCCGGTGCTGGTGCGGCCCAGCTACGTGCTGGGCGGCCGGGCCATGGAGATCGTCTATGACGCCGAGGACCTGGAACACTTCATGACCGAGGCCGTCGAGGCCTCCCCTGAGCGCCCCGTGCTGGTGGACAAGTTCCTGGAGGACGCCGTCGAGGTGGACGTGGACGCCGTCAGCGACGGCCAGGTGGCCATCATCGGCGCCATCATGGAACACATCGAGGAGGCCGGCGTCCACAGCGGCGACAGCGCTTGTGTGATCCCCCCGCAGACGCTCAGCCAGGAGGTGCTGGACGAGATAGCTTGCCAGACCAAGGCCCTGGCGGAGAAGCTCGAGGTCGTCGGCGTCATGAACGTGCAGTACGCCGTCCAGCAGGGCGAGGTCTATGTGCTGGAGGTCAACCCGCGCGCCTCCCGCACCATCCCCTTCGTCTCGAAGACGACCGGCGTGCCGCTGGCCCCCATCGCCACCAGGGTCATGCTGGGCCATACCCTGGAGGAACTGGGCCTGACCGAGGAGGTCGTGCCCGAGCACGTTGCGGTCAAGGAGGCGGTCTTCCCGTTCGCACGTTTCCCCGGGGTGGACACGGTGCTGGGGCCCGAGATGCGTTCCACCGGCGAGGTGATGGGCGTCTCGGAGGACTTCGGCATGGCGTTCGCCAAGGCGCAGATCGCCGCCGGGCAGAACCTGCCGCGGGAGGGGACGGTCTTCTTCAGCCTCCGCCCGCGGGACAAGACCCCCGCCGCCCTCGGCGCTGCCCTTGAGTTTGCCGATATGGGATTCGACATCGTCGCCACCGAGGGGACCGCGATCTGGCTGACCGAGAACGGCATCGAGTGTGACCGCATCAACAAGGTCCGCGAGGGCCGTCCGCACGTTGTGGATGCGATCATCAACGGGCAGGTCGGGCTGGTGATCAACACCCCCAGCGGCAAACACCCGCGCCGGGACGAGATAGCCATCCGCAGCACCTCGTGGGCCCGGCGCGTCCCGATCATCACCACGGTGCCGGGCGCCATCGCCGCCGCCCGGGCCGTCAGGCGGCTCTCCGACGCTGAGTTCAGCGTCAAGACGCTGCAGGAATACACGGCCGAGCTGGGCGGAGAAGCCCAGAAGCCCATCATGGGCGGGGTGAGCTGAGCGGGCTGTGCCCTGGCGCCGAGACATCGGTCTCTCTGAAGCGCCCTCCGGTACCGGGACAGGACATCCCCCCCGGGGCTCCCGGGGGTCACCCCGGCCGCGTCTGAGCCGCCCGTTGCGCGGGCGAAGGACGGCGTCCGGTCAGCCCCGGCGGGGGTGCCGTTCTCAGCCCGCTATGCCGGCGCGGGCAGCGGTGCCGCGCAGGAACTCCAGCCCCCGGCGGACGAACTCGTCCCCGT
>PUMJ01000076.1 GCA_003551305.1 Candidatus Brocadiaceae bacterium | reverse complement strand
CGTCGCGACGGCCCCGCCTCGGGCGGATGCCGCAAGACCCGCCGCGCCGGCCCCGCGCGAGGACGCCTCCCCGCTCTACGTGTGGTGGGAGGCGGAGGACTTCACCGATACCAACTTCCCCGACCCCCTCCGGCCCGTGCCGGACGGCATAACCGAGGAGGAGCGCGCCCTGCTGTCCGGCGGGGAGTGGATCGCCACGAGCGGACCGGAGACCGACGAGCCCTACTACGTCGAGTGGCAGGTGGAGGTGCCGCAAGAGGGCGAGTGGGAGTTCTGGGTGCGCAAGTTCTGGCGCCACGGACCCTTCGAGTGGGAGTTCGAGGACGGGCCCTCCGGCGTCTGCGGCCGCGACATCGCGCTGCACGACAGCACCTATATGCGCCTGCACTGGGGGCTGAACTGGGTCTTCCTGGGCAAGGTGGAGCTGGAGGCCGGCGAGCAGAACCTGCGCATCGAGATGCTGGAGCCCGAAGGCGGGGGCGCGATTGACTGCTTTGTGCTGACCGACGGGCCTTTCGTGCCGCGCGGCAAGCTGCGTCCGGGGGAGAAGGCCGGGCTGGAGGAGCCGGGCTTTTTCGCCTGGGAGCCGGACGCCGACCCGCTGGACGATGACTGCCCCATAGACCTGCGGCACCTTAACGAGGAGATCGCCGGCCAGTCGGGTTTCGTGCGCAGGGAGGGTGAAGGTTTTGTGCTCGGGGACGGCACGCCCGTGCGGTTTATGAGGATGGACATGCCCCGCACCACTCACCGTGACCTGGTGCCCCGGTTGACCAGGCGGATGGCCAAGTACGGCGCGAATATCAGCCGCGTCGGCTTCGGAGGCGACCGCGGGTTCCGGACGCACAGGGAAGCCCCGGAGCGATTCGCCGAGGTAAGGGACCAGCTGCACTACCTGGTGGCCGGCTTGAAAGACGATGGCATCTACACGTGGTTGCGCCTCTACTGGGACACGGGCAACCACCACGTCTTCTTCTGCCCCCAGTGGCGGGAGCAGTATGTCGAATACGTGGACGCTCTGATGAACGAGCCGAACCCCTACACGGGCCGGCCGCTGTCAGAGGAGCCCGCCGTGGCGTTCGTCACCATCCAGAACGAGAATAACCTGCTTTTCTTCACGTTCGATCCCCGGCGCATGGACGATGAGGAGCGCCGCATGATCGAACGCCGGTTCGGGGAGTGGCTCACGGAGCGGTACGGCTCCCTGGAGCGGGCCCGCGAGGCGTGGGGGTCGGGCGGACACCCCCATACGCTCGGTCCTTACGAAGAGTTCGGGCCGGACGACTGGGAGGAAGGCCTGGTTCGCCTCTACGGGGCTTTTCACCTGACGGGTGCCGATTGGGCGGCCGCCCAGCGCAACCACCGGCGCGCCGGCGACCAGCTCCGGTTCATGACGGAGGCCCAGAAGGACTTCTACGCGGACATGGTGGAGACCTTCCGCGAGGAACTGGGCATCCGGAGCCTGATAGCCTGCAGCAACTGGAAGACGGCCGATGAGCGGGTGCTCGGGCCGCTGGAGCACTACAGCTACCTGCCCGGCGACGTGATAGTGCGCAACACTTACTTCGGGCCGCGCTATGACCCGTCCCCCGAACGCTTTTTCTCCGTGGACGTGGGGGACACCTACACGTCACGCTCCAGCCTGCTGCCCCCTGAGACGCCGATGCCCTTTATGGTGGCCTTCACGGACGGGATGCCGTACATGGCCGATGAGAGCAGCTGGGAGCGTCCTAACCGGTTCCGCGCGGAGGCGCCTTTCCTGGTCACGGCGTACGCATCCCTGTCGGGTTCGTCGGGGTGGGGTTTCGAGACCTACGCTCCGCAGTGGACGCCCGCCATGCTGGTCTGGGACGTCAACAGCCCCACCAAGCTGGGCCAGTTCCCCGCCGTTGTGCTCGCATACCGCGAAGGCTACGTGCAGAAAGGGGAGACGGCCGTGACGGACATCCTGTCCCTTGAAGACCTGTACGCGTTCGAGGGATGCTCGCTCTACGCGCCCGAGGACCACGGCGTCATCTGGGTGGACGTGGACGCGCCAGATACAGAACAGGCCGGGCCCATGCCGGTGGACCCGCTGGCCTTCTTTGTGGGCAGGGTCGAGCGCGAAATCGTCGCCGAAGGGCGCTCCCGTGTGGAAACGGTTCAGCTCGACCGTTACATAGACCGGGACGATAAGGTCGTCACCAGTATGACGGGGGAGGTTGCCTGGGACTGGGACACGGGTGTTGTCAAGGTCAACGCCCCGAAGGTGCAGGGCGCGGCGGGCTTTCTGGGCGCTCGGGGCCGAATTGAACTCGAAGACCTGTCCATCGAATGCGGCAACGAATACGGCTCCATCCTCGTGGTATCGCTCGACGGCGAGCCGCTCTCCACGTCGCAGCGCATCCTGGTGCAGGCCGTGACCGAGGACCAGGCTTACGGGTTTCGCACCGAGCAACTGGAGGATGGCCGGAAGAGAATTCTCGAACTCGGCGGCTATCCGCTGAACGTGAGGGAGATTGACGCCACGCTGACGTTCCGCCAGGATGCTTCCGAGGCGGTTGTGCTCGATGAGAACGGCTACTACACCGAGCGGCGCGCCGAGCGTGTCGACGGGGCCGGTTTCGGTATCCGCCTGCCTCAGGACGCGCTCTACACGATTGTGCGGCGGTAGCGCCGCCCGCCGGGCCTTCGGCGCACGCCGGTGGCTATGGGGCGGGGTCATGGCGCTCGGACGCCCTGTAGAAGTCGCTCAGCAGCTCCGCCGTGACCTGGTCCGCCTTGACGGCGCGCATATGGCGCACGAGCCGGTCCACGTGCGCCTCGAACAGGAACTCCCCTTTCTCGGCGCTGGCCGGCCGGGCGTCCCCGGCGTAATGGGTGGGGTAGCGGGCATACCACCCGAGGGGGTTGTCGAGCCCCTCCAGGTGGTCCTGCCAGTCGCGCCGGCGTCCGTCCTCGGGGCCGGTCATCTCCTCGGTGCGGACCAGCCCGGGGGTGAGGTACAGCATGAGGCTGGTCTCGCTCTCGCCCGCGTGCTCGCCGCCCGGGGTCTCCTGCATCTGCTCCCAGCGTTGCCGCGCGTCCTGGTCCAGCTCGTAGCTGTTGGTCGCGTAGACCACGTAGTCGCGTGGTTCGTCCAGCATCGAACGCACGAAGAAGTGCAGCAGCGCGCTGTTGCCGCCGTGGCCGTTGACGATGAGAATTTTACTCAGGCCGTTGCGCGCTATCTCGGCGCAGGTGGCCTCGAGCAGCCGGAAGATCAGTTCCCGTCGCAGGCAGAACGTGCCGGGGTAGTGGCGCGCGGTGAATATCTTGCCGAACCAGTATGAGGGGAAGACGATGGCGGGTTCGCGTTCGGCGGCCCGTCGGACCGTCTCGTCCACGGCTATCTGATCGGTGCCCAGCGGCAGGTGGGCGGCGTGTCGCTCGATGACGCCCATCGGAAGCAGGCAGAGGCCGCCGGCGGCCTCAACCGCCGCGGGGAAGCGTTCGGAGGTGATCTCGAGCCAGTTCATCAAAGGCTCCAAAGGACTTGAGAGTTGCTTGTTTGGGAGAGGCGTTCTCCACGATCCGGCACTTCATTCTGTGAACCAGATCTTGCAGCCGACGCCCGCTCCGGGAGCAAAAGGTAGCGCGGTTCGGGAGCCGCCCCTCGTCAGAATAACAGCGTTCCTTCCGGCTGAACATTGCTTTTGCAGGTCTCCATTGCTCAGCCGCTGCTTTCCGTCGGTCGCTCCGCCCGGCGGTAGAACTCCTCCATGAGCCCGGGCGTCACTTCGTCGGCCTTGATGCGGCGGATGGCGTCCGCCACTTTCCGTGCCCCGGCCTCGACCAGGAACTCGCCCTTCTCCGGGGTGGCGGGGCGGGGGTCGCCGGAGATGTGCGTCGGGTGGTTGGCGTACCACGACATGGGGTTGCGGATGCCGCCCAGGTGCCCCTGCCAGCCGCGAGAGGCCGCGTCCTCGGGATCGGTGAAGTCCTCCAGGTGCACGGCCTCGGGGCAGACGTGCAGCATCACGCTCGTCTCGCCCACGCCGGCGTGCCCGTCTTCGATCTCCCGCATCTCGGCCCAGCGTCGGGCGTCTTCGTCGGACATGCCCGGCCCGGTGACGTAAAGCACGTAGTCGCGGGGCTCCTGCAGCAGGGCGAGCGTCAGGTAGCTGAGCAGGCCGTTGTTGCCGCCGTGGCCGTTGAGGATGAGTATCTTCTCGAAACCATTGCGCGCGATCTCGGCCAGCGTAGCCCGCATCAGCTCGAGCAGCAGGCCGTGCTCCAGGGAGACGGTGCCGGCGCAGTGGCGCGCCTCGGCTATCTGCCCGAAGTAGAGGGGTGGGAAGACGACGGCCGGCTCCATCTCGGCCGCGCGCCGGGCCACCGCCTCGACCGCCAGCGTATCGCAGCCGAGCGGCAGGTGCGGCCCGTGGCGCTCGATGCAGCCCATCGGCAGAAGACAAAGGCCGTCGGCGGCCTTCACGGCTTCGGGGAAGCGTTCAGAGGTTATCTCAAGCCAGTTCATGGTGGGCCTCCGGGGAAGTTGTGGGGTGCGCCTTCTCAATCTGGCGTCGAAAGCTGCTTGCCGGGAAGCGCGCCGCCCGGGCGTTGCCCGGTTGGCTCCCTTTACCACGGTTACAGGTCGCTGGCGCTCGTTTCTCGGCGAGCAGCGGACATGCTTTGCTCCATTTCTTATCACCAATTGCGATCCCGCTGTCAAGCGGGCGCGCTCTTGCCGTGCTGCCGCCGAGCGGGTACCTTAAATGGTGAGATAGGTGTGCTTCGGAACGCGACGGGTGGGGGGGCGCCGGATGGCGGAACAGGAGACTGCAACGACGGGCGTGCCGCTGCTGAACCGGCTCGGCATCATCGCCGTGGTCTGCATCTGCGGGTGGCTGGTGATGCAGACGGAGATACTGGGGGCGCGCATCCTGACCCCGTACTTTGGCAGCGCCATCTACGTGACGATGGGCAGCGTAATCGGTGTCTTCCTGCTCAGCCTGTCGGTAGGTTACATGCTGGGCGGATGGCTCTCGCGCCGGCGGGCCAGCATGCTGCTGCTGGGGCTGGCGCTTGTGGCCGCCGGAGTCTGGCTGGTGTTGCTGCCGTTCATGGTGGAGCCGCTCTGCGACCGGCTGCTGGACGCCGGTTTCAGCGACGAGTGGGGTTCGCTGGTGGCGGCGCTGGGGCTTTTCGGGGCGCCGCTTGTGATGCTGGGCATGGTCTCGCCGACGGCCGTGGGCTGGCTTACCACGAGCGCGGAGCGCTCCGGGCCGAACGCCGGCCTGGTGATGTCGACCTCGACGGTCGCCAGCTTCTCGGGCACCATCGTGACGGCGTTTTACCTGCTGCGGCTCTCCGTGGGGCGGACGCTGCGGGTCAGCGGCCTGGTGCTCATAGTGCTCGGCGCGGTCCTGGCGCTGCGGTGGGCGTGGGCGGCCCCGGGCCGGGCGGCAGAAGAAGAGGGTGAGTGAGATGAGGAAACGGAGCGGGAAAGCGTGGCCGGGCGCGGCGCTGGCGGTCATGCTGATTGCGGGGGCTGTGACCGTCTCAGGGGGCCGGACGGCCGCCCGGGACGGAACCGTCATATTCCAGAGGAATTCCCTTTATCACCACATTTACGTTCTGCAGCAGGGGACGGTGCGGCATCTGCGGTTCGGGCGGCAAGCCGGCATCTACCAGACCAGCGTGGACACCGCGCGGCCGCACCGCCACGTGCACGAATACACCGAACTGGCCATGTGCGGACTGCTCTACAACCCCAGCCCGCGCCGTGTGCTTATCATCGGCCTGGGCGGGGGCGTCATGCCGCGTGTGCTGCGTCGCCACTTCCCACAGGCCGAGATTGACGTGGCCGAGATAGACCCGGACATCCCGCCCATCGCCGAATACTACTTCGGATTCCGCGAGGACGAGAGGCTGAGGGTGCACGTCAACGACGGCCGGACCTTCATCCGGCGCTTGCGCCGCCAGGACCCGGTGCCCAGGTACGACTACATCGTCCTGGATGCTTTCAGCGGTGACTACATCCCGTTCCACCTGATGACGCGGGAGTTCCTCGAGGAGGTGAAAGGGGTGCTGTCGGACGACGGCGTGGTGGTGGCCAACATCTTCTCCAATAATCGGCTGGCTGACGCGCAACTGGCCACTTTCTTCAACGTCTTCGGCTGGTGCCAGGTCTTCCTGGGGGGCCGAAGCGCCAACGCCATGCTGGTCTCGGCCGGCTCCGAGGTTGAGCCGCTGACCGCGGCGAGGGCGCTCCAGCATGGGGAGTGGTTGCACTGGGAGCATGATTTCGCTTTTGACATGCGGGTTGTTGCGCGGCGACTGCGACCGGGGCTCAGGCCGGCGCGCAACGCGCCGGTGCTGACCGACGACCGCGCGCCCGTCCACCACCTGCGGCGCCAGCCGCCGACCGACCCGTGGGCCGAGACCCACGACGTGGTCGAGCTTCGCGACGGCACGCGGCACGAGGGCTGGGTGCTGCAGCTCACCCAGCAGCAGGTGATCTTCCAGCTCAAAGGCCAGGAAGGCGAGGCCGCGCGGACGTGGCCGCTGGGCCAGGTGCGGACCGTCACCATCGAGGGGCGGCAGGAGTTCCCCGCCGCGCAGTAACCTCGGGGCGTGCACCCCGAGCTAAGTCTGAGGGGGGGACACCCGGCAGTGCGTCACGTGACATCGAGTATCGCGCCGGCCCGCCGGAGGTCGTCACGCAGCGAGTCCGTGTCCACGTCGCGGAAGGCGATGCCGAGGCCGACCGCCTCCGCGGCCGCCGCCCCCGCCGCCTGCCCCATGGCCATGCAGGGCGCCATGACCCGCAGCGGCCCCAGGACGTGCCTCTCCACGCTGACGGCCCGGCCGGGGCATATCAGGTTGTCGGTGCCGGCGGGCACCATTATCCGGTAGGGGATGGGGGTGACGTCGGGCCTGGCCTGGCCGTGCATTGGCTGGCGGGACGGCCGGCCCGGGTCCGGCAGGTCCCAGCCGTAGGAGGACAGGCCGATGGTGTCGGCGAAGCTCCGCCCGCTCACCACGTCGTTGATTGTCAGCCGGTACTCGCCGCGGATGCGTCGCGTCTCCCTTACCCCCAGAAGCGGCGCCACCGACTTGATGCGGACGTCCGCGAACCCCGGCACGTGCTCGCGCAGGAACCCGATAAGTTCCTCGATGGCCGCCCGGCCCTCCTGCATCCCGCGGCTCACCGAGGCACCGTCCGTGCCGTCTATGCCGCAGAGGCGCGTCGTGTTGAGCATCATCACGCCCTTCTCGGTGAGCTGGACGCAGATGAATATCTCTTCGCTGCGCATCCAGGCCCCCTCGGCCCGCTTCCGCTTGATGAGTTCGCGCAGGCGCGGCGCCTCGTGGCCATAGACGTACCCGGCGAAGGCGTCCTGCTCCACGTTGTCCACGTGCACCTCCAGCGTCACCGGCGCCATGGCGCCGTCTTCCTCGCGCCCTTTCTCCCAGGGGCAGGCGGCCAGGGCCGCCACGTCCGCATCGCCCGTGGCGTCAACGACGGCCCCGGCGGCGATGGCCTGCAGGCCGCTCTTGTTGTGGAAGACGACGTGGCGGATGCGGCCCTCGTGCCGGACCACGTCCAGGGCGCGCGTGTGCAGCAGGACCTCGACGCCGTCGGCCGCGAGCGCGCGGTCCAGGAAGCCGGCCATGAGGTGCGGGTCGAAAGGGATACCGTGCAGCAGTCCCTTCAACCAGCCGTGGGGAGTGTACTTCAAGGGCGGGTCCGTGTCCTGCGGTATCAGGGCGGTGCCCTCTTCGGCTGCGCGTTCGGAGAGTTCCCTGAAGATGCCGCCCACCACCCACGTTCCGTCGAGCTTGCGGCCGCCCAGCCAGTGCGAGACGTGGCCGGAGGTGCCCATCCCGCCCAGCTGGCCCTGGCCCTCCAGCACGAGCGTGCTGAGGCCCCGCCGGGCCGCGGCGAGCGCCGCCGCGCAGCCCGCCGGCCCACCCCCGCAGACAACCACGTCACGGGTCCCGAGGACCGGGACGCTGCGCGCGTAGCTGAGTCGGGACATACGTCTTCACCGTGTACGAGTGAAGGTCCTCGATAAGGGTGCCGGACGCGCCGTTCACTTCATGGCTTCGAGCTTTTCGCGGAGCATGCGGTTGGCGAGTTTGGGGTCGGCCTTGCCGCGGCTCAGGCGCATGACCTGCCCCACCAGCGGCCCGACGGCCGCCTGCTTGCCACCCAGGTAGTCTTTCACCGGGCCGGGGTTCTCCTCAATAACCTGTTCGATGAGCGGGGCCAGGTCGGACTCGTCACCTATCTGCTCCAGCCCCAGCTCCTTGACCAGTGCTCCGGCGGTCTTGCCGGTCTTCACCATTTTCTCCATCACGTCGCGGGCTGCTTGCTGGTTGATGGCGCCCTCATCCATCAGGCGCACAAGCTCGGCCAGCCGTTCCGGGCCGAGTTCGAATTCCCGTATGCTGATGTCGCGCTGGTTGATCTGCCCGAGCACGACGTTCAGCAGCCAGTTGGCGATGCTCTCGGGCGCTTCGTGGTGCTGGAGGCAACCCTCGAAGTAGTCGGCCAGCTCTTTCGAGTCGGTCAGCACGGAGGCGTTGTAGTCGCTGAGGCCGTGTTCGGCGATGAAGCGTTCCCTGCGCGCCAGGGGAAGCTCCGGCACGGTGGCGCGCACTCGGTCCAGCAGGGCGTCGCCGATGGCGACGGGCAGCAGGTCCGGGTCGGGGAAGTAGCGGTAGTCGTGGGCCTCTTCCTTGGTGCGCATCCGGGCGCTGCGGCCGCGTTCTTCGTCCCAGAGGCGGGTCTCCTGCTTGACCTCGCCGCCGTCTTGCAGGAGGCGTGACTGGCGCCGCACCTCGTACTCGAGAGCGGCCGTGACGGCCTTGATGGAGTTGAGATTCTTTATCTCGACGCGGGGGCCGAGCCGGTTCGTGCCGGCCGGGCGCATGCTGATGCTGGCCTCGAACCGCAGCGAGCCCTCCTGCATCTTGCAGTCGGAGACCTCGGTATAGAGCAGCAGGCGCCGCAACGTCTGCATGAAGCTGACGGCCTCTTCGACGGCGCGCATGTCCGGCGCGGTGACTATCTCCAGCAGGGGAGTGCCAGCGCGGTTCAGGTCCACCAGGCTGTAGTCGGCGCCGGGGTAGTCCACATGCAGATTCTTGCCCGCGTCTTCCTCCAGGTGCACGTTGCTGATTCCGACGGCGCGCACCTCGCCGTTGACGGGTATCTCAAGCCGGCCGTCCTCGCCCAGGTTGCAGTAGTTCTGCGATATCTGGTAGTTCTTGGGCAGGTCGGGGTAGTAGTAGTTCTTGCGGTCGAAGGAGGTGGGGCGGTTGATGCGGCAGCCGAGGGCCAGGGCGGCCCGCAGGGCCAGCTCCAGGGCGCGCTCGTTCAGCACGGGTAGCGTCCCTGGCATGCCCAGGCAGACGGGGCAGGTCTGTGTGTTGGGCGGCCGGCCGAAGCGGATGCTGCAGCCGCACCAGAGCTTGCTCGCTGTCAGCAGTTCGGCGTGCGTCTCGAGGCCGATGACCGGTTCGTAGTGCATGGCGTTATCCGATATGCGCAGTCTCGGAGGGCATGGGTAACTGTATCCGCAGGACGGCGGCCGGTCAACTGCGCCGGGCCTCCGCGGGCATGGCGGCGCGGACGCCGCACTGCAGACACCCGGCGATGCGGCAGTCGGGCGTCAGCTCCCCCCGGAAGGCCTTCTGGCGCTCTTCGAGCAGGAACTCGCGGTCGAGCCCGAAGTCCACATGGTCCCAGGGTAGGGCCTCGTCGGTGTCGCGGGCGCGGTGGGCGTAGAAGTCGAGGGAGAGGCCCTCCTCATCGAAGGCCTGCCGCCACTTCTCGAAGGAGAAGTGCTCGTCCCAGGCGTCGAATTGCGCGCCGTCCCGCTGCACGCGCAGTAGCACCCGGCCCAGCCGGCGGTCGCCCCTTGCCAGGGCGGCCTCGAGCACGCTCCGTTCCGGTTCGTGAAAGCGGTAGCGGACGCTCTTCATGCGGGCCCGGCCGAGAATGCGCTCGCGTGCGTGGTGGAGGTAATCGCGCGACGCCATCGGTGCCCATTGGAACGGGGTGTGCGGTTTCGGCACGAAGGAGGCGATGCTGACGTTGACGCGCCCGGCGCCGCCGGCCACCTCCCCGCGCAGGCGGCTCACCCGCTCGCTCAGTTCCACGACGGCGTCCAGGTCCTCCTGCGTCTCGGTGGGCAGGCCGATCATGAAGTAGAGCTTGATGTGACGCCATCCCTGCCGGAACGCCTCGCGCGCGCCGTCTATCAACTCCTGCTCAGTGACGTCCTTGTTGATGACGTTGCGCAGCCGTTCGGTGGCGGCCTCCGGCGCGATGGTCAGGGTGCTCTTGCGCACGCGCTGCAGCACCTCCGGCACGCCACTTAGCTGGTCGTTGACCCGCAGGCTGGAGAGGGAGATGTTTATCTGGCGGGGTTCGGTATATTCGCCGACTTTCTCCAGCAGTTTCCCGAACTCGGGGTAGTCACTGGATGAGAGGGACGCCAGCGCCACCTCGTCATGGCCGGTGCTTTCGGTCGCTTTCTTCGCCAGCTCACGCAGTCGCTCGGGGGAGCGGGGCCGCACCGGGCGGCGCAGCATGCCCGCCTGGCAGAACCGGCATCCGCGCGTGCAGCCGCGCATGATCTCCAGCGACACGCGGTCATGGACCGTTTCGATGAACGGCACGATCAGATCGGTGGGAAAGTGTGCCGCCTCCAGGTCGGGCACCTTGCGAGCCGATATGCGCTCGGGCAGACCCACCCGGCCGGGGCGGACGGCCTCCAGAGAGCCGCCCTCACTGTAGGAGGGCTCGTAGTACGCGGGTGCGTAGACGCCCTCCAGTTCGAGCGCCGCCTGCAGGATCGTGTCCTCGCGCGAGCGCCCGGACCGCTTCGCTTCGCGCACTAATTCGGCGAACTCGACAACGATCTCCTCCCCGTCGCCGGGGAGAAAAAGGTCTATGAAGTCGGCCATCGGCTCGGGGGCGCAGGCGCCGGGGCCGCCGGCAATGACTATGGGGTCGTCCTGTGACCTGTCCGCGCTGAGCACGGGGATGCCGGCCGCCTCAAGCATGGTTAACACGTTGGTGTAGAGCATCTCGTACTGGAGGCTGAAGCCGACGACGTCGAAGTGCCGCACCGGCTGGAAGCTCTCCAAGGTGTAGAGGGGGATGCCGTAGTCGCGCATTTTCCGCTGCATGTCGGGCCAGAGGGCGTAGGCCCGCTCGGCGGCGACCCGGTCGAGTCCGTTCAGGATGGAGTAGAGTATCTGGTAGCCGAGATGGGACATGCCGACTTCGTAAACGTCGGGAAACAGCAGGGCGAAGGAGACGTCCACCCCGGCGGGGTCTTTGCGCACGGCGTTGAGTTCCCCGCCGATGTAGCGGGCGGGGCTCCGGACGCCGGCCAGGATGCGGTCCACAAGCAGGCTGTGGATGCGTTCCGGGTCGGTTACCTGTGGGCTCATGGGGCGCGAGAAATCCTCAAGGATTGCGGCGGTCGGGAACTTCGGCAATGATTCAGTGTAGCACAGGCGGGCCGGGAGCGCCACCGGGCGGCGCGCGAAACGAGGCTTGCATCGGCGGGCCTTCTGCCCGTACAATGTGGGCACAGGAGGGGAAAATGGGCAAAAGGACCGTGCCGAAAAACACAGTGAGCCTGCAGTGTCCCTGCGGGGCGGAGCTGCTGGTGGAGGGGAACCTGCTGGGACGGATTTTCCGCTGCCCGCACTGCGACCGCTACGTCCGGCCTTCGCTGCACTTCGTGCTTGCCGACCGCGCCCTCGCTCCGAACCTGACCGTCCAGTGTGCGTGCGGCCACTTCGTGGTGGCCGAGGCGGACCGCGTCGGCAAGAAAGCCCGGTGCACGGTCTGCAAGAGGACGCTCATCCTGCCGCAGCCGGTGGTAAAGTTCGATTCGCCGGGTTTCGTTCGGGTGCCGAAGAAGGCCCTGGAACGGCAATTGAGAAAGGTGCAAAACCCGCGCGAGCGTTCCAGCAAAGAGATGACCCGACTGGAAAGCGCCTCCCATGCCGGCCGCATAAGCCTGCGGCCGGGGGAGCACATCTGCCCGAACACCGAGTGCGGCGCCCTGATGCGGGCGGGGGCCGAGGTGTGCGCCGAGTGCGGCACGAACCGCATCACCGGCATGCGTTACGAGGCCGACGGGCCCGAGGGCGATCCCGTCGGCAAGTGGAAACAGGTCTGAACCGCGCTTTCCCACCCCCCCGACTTGCCGACCCGAACATTCGGCCGCCGAAGGGGAGTTCCACGATGTCATTTGTCGACGTGCCGCTCGATGCGGAACAGTTCGAGTTCTCTCTGCCCCACGCGCTCTGCCTGGTGGGGGAGGAGCAGTATCTGCTCGGAGCGGGCGGACTGTTCGTGGCAAGCAGCCTGGCCGTAACCGTCAGCGTGGAGCGGAGGGGCGGTGAGTTCAGCATCGCTTTCAACGGCGGGGGCGCTGAAGCGGAGCTGGCCGGTCCGCAGATGGAAGCGCTGCGGCAGCGGTGGGACGTCGCCCTGGCCGAGAAGGCGGTGGTTGACCCGGCCTGCCTTGAAGGGCTCTGCGTGCGCCTGCGCTTTGACGACGAACTGGCCGCCTGCCCGCCTGCTGTTCTGGTCACCAGTCCGGCCGCCGCCGCTGCGCTCACAGTGGCGGCGCTGGCGGCGGGCTTTGAGCTGGAGTCACTGACGGACATCGAGGTGGCCCGGCGGGCGTGCGACGTGCTGCAGGCGGTGCGCGGCAGCCCACAGACCTCGGACCGCTTCTACGGCCCCGTGCTCACCACGCTTGCCGGCGGGGCGCTCCACGTCGAGCCGGGCCGCCAGGCCCTGAACGTGCAGCAGCTTCTGCCGCCCGAGTCCCTGCTGCTGGCCCTGGCAGAGGGGGTGGTGCCGGCCTCCCAACGAGCGGGTAACGAGGATGAAGCGGCGCACGCCCTGCGCGCAGCCGTCGAACGCAACAGGGGCGTTGTCGAACGCGGTGACGCCGGCTTCGAAGCCCTCTTCGAGATAGGCAAGGACATCCTCGACGACCGGCAGGTGACGATGGTCTACGGCCTGTTGCGCGTGCGGCAGATGACCGAGGAGTTCCTGGAACACCTGGGCGAGCCGTACGTGGACAACGACCGCCTGGCCGAGATCTGCGACGAGGAGAGCATGATCCTGAGGGACTACTTCGGCTTTCCGGACCGGCCGTTCGAACGGGCGCGGGCGCGGGCGGTGGCGGCGGGCGCCCTGGGCTGTAAGCTGACACGAGTGCTGGGGGACTGGCCGGCGGCGGTCGTGCTGGCCCCCGGGCGGCGCGATGACGTGCGCGAGGCGCTGGAGGCGGAATTCGAACGGGTCCGCTTTCTGCCGGTGGACGTGGACCCGGCGGGTCTGCGCTGGGGCGGTATTGAACTGCCGGACGGTGAGGACTGAAGGGGCCGACAGGGCCGGGGCCGCTCAGATCTGGTAAACCGGTGGCGCTTCCTTCGTCTCGCCCATTCGTGCGTGCAGGTCGGCGACGGTAGTTCTATGCAGCACCTCTTCTATGGACTCCTGGAGCTCCTTCCAGGTCTGCCGGGTGGGACACTCGCCGACCATGGGGCAAGAGCCGGGATCGTCGATGCATTCGACCGGGGCAGTGGAGCCCTCCACGGCGTGGAAGACTTGGTCCAGGGTGATTTGCTCGGGGGGCCTCGCGAGGGCGTAACCCCCGTGGACGCCGCGCGTGGAGTTCACCACCCCCGCTACTTTCAGCGCGGAGAGAATCTGCTCCAGGTACTTCGCGGAGACGTTCTGCCGATCAGCGATCTTCTTGACGGGGACCACCTCGTCCGGGTAAGAGCGCGCCAGCTCCGCGAGCGCCCGGGTTCCGTATCTCGTTCGCGTCGAAATCTTCATACCCCAGCACCCCTCTAACGGTATTAGTCCCAGGAGTTTGCTATCAGTTAAGCGTATCGAATTCGCGGCCCCTTGTCAAAGGCAGGGCGGGCCTTATCACAGCCGGTAGCTCGCTGGGGTTGCTTGGAGCGGCGATTGTGCGCGAGCTGACGTCCGTGGGCGTCTGCGCCTGTCAGTGCCAGCCCAGTGGAAAGCCTGCAGCGGGCCGGGGCGGTCGCCGGCCGCGGGTGTGCGCTTGACAGGGAGGCGCAAATCCGGTATTGTGGTATTATAATACCTGATTACGATGCAAGCGGAGCGGATGATGTCAAATCCAGTTCATGTTTCGGAGGCGGCCTCCCTGGCGCTGCACGCGGCGGCGCTGCTGGCGGCCGTGCCGGAGGAACGGATCCCGAGTCGCAGCATCGCCGAGACGATCGGCGCCTCCCCGGCTCATCTTTCGAAGGTCCTGCAGCATCTTTCCAGGGCCGGGCTGGTTAGCTCGATGCCGGGGCCGGGGGGCGGTTTTCGCCTGGCCAGGCCGAGCGAGGAGGTCACCCTCCGGGAGGTTTACGAGGCCGTGGAAGGCCCGATCCGGCCGGTGCGATGTCTTTTCGGGCTGCCGGTCTGTTGTGGGCAGAGCTGCCTCTTCGGTCAGTCCTTGCAGGAGGTGAGCATGCAGTTGCGCTCCTGGCTTTCGGAGACCGTGTTGTCCGACGTGTCAGGAGTCTTCGCCGGTTATGGGGAATGAGAGCCGACGTGGCTCTGACATCTCGGGCCCCGGGGAGACTTCCGATGCGTGTAACCTGAACTTGTCGGGGAAGACCTGGAGGTATAACTGTGCGCAAATGCCCGGGACAGGACACAAGGTACTGGACGCCCGATGACGTGAGTGAAGTGGTTTGCGCCGCGTGCGGGCACGTGCTGGAGTTCTTCAAGACGGAAGGTTCGCGCAAGTGCCCTGAGTGCGGTGAGCGCGTGGTCAATCCCGCTGTCAGCCTCGGCTGCGCCCAGTGGTGCGCGCACGCCAAAGAGTGCCTCGGTTTCGAGCCCGATTCGGTCACCGCCGCGTCCGAGTCCGCTGAGGGGGGGCGTGAGTCGGTTGAGCAACGGCTGACCGTTGCGATCAGGGAACAGTTCGGCCAGGACCAGCGCCGCATCAACCATGCCCTGGCCGTGCTGGAGCAGGCCCGGCAGATCATGACGACCGAGGGCGGAGAGCCTCGCGTGGTCATCGCGGCCGCTCTCCTGCACGACATCGGCATCAAAGCGGCCGAGCGGAAGCACGGTTCGTCCGCCTTCCACCACCAGGAGGCTGAGGGGCCTCCCATCGCGCGCCGCATTCTGGAAGATATCGGGCTCGACGAGCAGACCTCCGAACACGTCTGCCAGATCGTGGGTCATCACCACAGCGGTTGGGCCCGGGAAACGACAGAGTTCCGGATCATCTGGGACGCGGACGCTCTGGTAAACATGGCCGGAAAGCCCGAAGAGGCCCGTTCTGATGAGGCGAAGCGGCGTCTGGCCGCCTCGCTCAAGACCGATGCCGGCAGAAAGAAAGCCGAGGAGTGGTTTGACCTGATGTCGGCCGCGCCCGAACCGGGGGAGGAGGCCTGACCGGGGGGAATGAACTCCAGAGACCCTTTGGGCGACTTTGCACGTTCATCGTCCGGCGGCATCTCGACCATCTGCGCCGAACCATTGCCGGTCATGAGCCCCCCTTCATGCGCCAGTACCTGACCGAGGGAATTGAGGACGATAGCAATGCCAAATTCGCCTTCGAGTGCGACCCGCACACAGCCACCCGCTGGATGCCTGATCTGCTTGACAAGAAGCGTCAGGCGCTGGGGTGGGGACCGGTGATGTACGAGCCGGTCGAGCGGGCCGAGCCGGCGAGCAAGGAGACGGCGGCCATGCCGGCGGGCTAAACCCCGGCTGCGACGCCGCCTCAGTCACAACCCAACGGAGGAACCCGGCAATGCCAGACATTGGCCATAGACCCGTCGTCGAGGTAATCGAGAACCATCCTCGGGTCGGGGAAATACTCCGCGATCACGACATCGCCTGCGTGGATTGCACCGAGGCCAGCTGCATGCTCAAGGATGTGGTGAGCATACATAACCTGGAGCCGGAGCAGGCCGAGGAGCTTGCCCGGCAGGTTGCGGCAGTTCTCGGTGTGGACCCGGACGAGGTCGAGATGGAGGTGAGCTCCGGGCCGACCCGCTCGGAGCCCTCTCCGGTCATACGCATATTGAATGACGAGCACCTGACCATCAGGCGGCTGGTCGGGCTCACTCCGGCCATGGCGGAGCAGGTGGACCCCGCCACGGTGTCGGACCGCGATTTGTTGCACGGGGCCGTGGAGTTCATCCGCGCCTATGCCGATCGCTACCATCACGCCAAGGAGGAAGAGGAGTTATTCTCGCTGTTCGATCAGAATCTGGAGATCTTCCAGGTCATGCGGTTGGATCATGAGATGGCCCGGGGGGAGGTGCGGGCCATAGAGGAAGCCACAGAGAGCCAGGACCGGGCCGCCGTTGCCGAGCACCTGTCGGCGTACCACGACTTGCTCGAAGAGCACATAAGCAAAGAGGATGATGTCCTGTATCCCTGGATCGACAGGCAGCTAACCGATCACCAGGTCGGAACGCTCTTTGCCCGGTTCAGGCAGATCGAGAATGAGATGGCCGAGATTCGACGCAGAAGCGAGGAGTTCCTCCAGAAGGTGGAGCAGGCCCTCGCCGTCCGGGACGGCGCCGGGCGCGTGTCCGGACAGACCCCTAAGACCAACTGAAGAGGGAGTAGTTCAATGGGAACTTTTCACCAGTGCCCCGGTTCGGGCATGGTTGATCGCAGCGACGAGCAGGATGAGGGCCGTAGCGGAGACGTCAGTTCTCAGCTCAGGCAATGGCCCGTCCAGATGCACCTGGTCTCCCCGGTGGCCCCTTACTACCAGAAAGCGGACGTACTGTTGGCCGCGGACTGCGTGGCCTACGCCCTCGGTGATTTCCACGCCGAACACTTGAAAGGCAAGGCCCTGGGAATCGCCTGCCCCAAACTGGACCAGCAGCAGACCGTTTACCTGGAGAAGGTCAAGGCGTGGGTGGACCAGGCGAAGATCAACACCCTGACAGTGATGATCATGGAAGTGCCGTGCTGCATGGGGCTGCTGAGCATGGCCCAGAGGGCCGTGCAGGAGGCCGACAGGGACGTGCCTATCAAGGCCTTCACGGTCAGCCTCAAGGGTGAAATACTCAGCGAGCAGTGGGTGTGACCTTCCCTTCCTGAAGGCGGCTGCGGCCTCGGTGGGCCGATTGCTCGACCGAGGGCGGCCCGGTAAGGCGCGAATGAAAGGCCGCTGCCTCACCATGCTCAGGCTTTCCGTTCTCGCTGACGGTCCTCCCATGCCGGGTGAGGGTGAGGGTTGACGTGCCCCGACCCGGGGAATATCCGGTGGACGTCAGCCGATGGACATGCCGACGGCAAAGCGGAGTCTCTTGCGGTAGTTGACGCGGGGATATCCGGATGCCGTCGCGGTGCGGTCCTGAGATGCTGATCGCTTCTCGAGCAATGCAGGCCGGCATGGAAGTGCTGGAGCCCATCTTCGCCGAGAGCGGCGGCGCGCCGAAAGGCACCGCCGTGTTGACAGGACGGCCCCCGTCGCTCAGAATCATCGACCGGGGTTCTCACAGTGATCCTGCCGGAGAGCATGACCATGGCTGCCGAAGACGAATTGCTCACGAGTCCGTTCCGCTTATGCTTGAACACCAGCACCGTCAAGGGGCATGGGTTGTCCGTTGCCGAGGAGATTGACCTGGCCGCCGATGTCGGCTACGACGGCATCGAGCCCTGGGTGCGCGAGCTGGACGCTCACGTCGCCGGCGGCGGCTGCCTGGAAGACCTGCGCAGACGCGCCGCCGACCGGGGGCTCGCCGTCGAGAACCTCATCGGTTTTTTCGAGTGGATCGTAGACGATGACGCGCGCCGGGCGGCCGCGCTCGAAGAGGCCCGCCGCAACATGGAGATGGCGCGCAGCATGGGGTGCTGCCTGCTGGCGGCCCCGCCCCTCGGCGCGACCGACATCGAAGGCCTGGACCTGCGGCGCGCGGCCGATCGCTACCGGGAACTGCTGGAGATAGGCGAGAGCTGCGGCGTCACCCCGGTGCTCGAGTTCTGGGGTCATTCCCGCACGCTCGGCCGCCTGGGGGAGGCGCTGCTGGTGGCGGCGGAGGCCGGGCGCCGCAACGCCTGCATCCTCGGCGACATCTTCCACATGCACAGGGGTGGCAGCCCCTTCGAAGGGCTGCGCCTGACCGGGCCGGACACCTTCGGCCTGTTCCACGTAAACGACTTCCCTGTCGAGCCGTCCCGGGACCGGATAACCGATGCCGACCGCGTCTACCCCGGCGACGGTGTGGCCCCCCTTGCCGGCATCCTGCGCGACCTGGCCGGGGCGGGCTTCCGCGGCGCCCTGTCGCTGGAACTGTTCAACGAGACCTACTGGCAACAGGACGCCCGGGTCGTGGCCGCAACGGGACTGCATAAGATGCGCCAGGCCGTCCGGGAGGCCCTCGGCGACTGATGTGTTGACCGCGGCGGCCGGAATGAAGGGTGCAGGGCGCGGACGACCCGGGCAACGACATCGAGGGCGGGGCAGACAGCTGAGCGCTGCACCACTGCGCTCGTGCCTGTCCGCGGCTGCCCCCCACGTTGCTGATAGCTGGGCGTTGCATCCCTGCAGTCGTCCCCGGGCCGGTCCCGGTCGTTGCGGCTAGCCGGCGTTTTGAGTTTCGTCCTCCGCCTCGTCCACCGCCGCAATTATCGCGTCCACGACCTGATCGTGGTTGAGGTTCTTGCAGGGGATAGTGGTGTCGGCCCAGCGGCGGTAGAGGGGCATGCGCTCGGCGTAGAGGTCGGCCAGGGTGTCCCCGGGTGCCATGACGACGCCGCGCGAGTCGAGATCGGTGAGCCGCTGGCGCAGCTCATCCAGGGGCAGCTCCAGGTGGACGATGCACCCGCCGTCGGCCAGATGCTCCATGGCCTGCCGGCTGTAGACGACGCTGCCCCCGGTCGCGATGACCTGGCGGCGACAGTGCAGGGCGAGCACGTGCCTCTCTTCCAGCCCGCGAAAGAACATCAATCCGTCACTGTCTATGATGCCCTGCAGGCGACGCCCTTCGGCGGCCTGTAGCATCACGTCGGTGTCCACGAACTCGCGCGCGAGCCGCTTTGCCAGCAGCACTCCGGCGGTGCTCTTGCCCACGCCCGGCATGCCGATCAGCACGATGTTCAGGTCAGCGTCCACGTCCGGCCTCCTGGGCCACAGCAGCGAAATCTGGCTCACGCACCGGAGGCGGCCGGCGCGCGCCACTCTTCCTCCAGGATGGCGTACAGGTAGCTGTCTCGCCACTGTCCTTTCCGGAGCAGGGCCTGGCGCAAATGGCCTTCCCGGCGCATATGGAGTTTTTGCATGACTCGGGCTGATGCCGTGTTGCACGTGTCACACCGGGCAAAGATCCGGTGGAGCCCCAGGCGCTCGAAGCCGAACCGCACCATGCGCGCGGCCGCCTCCGTGGCGAAGCCCTGGCCCCAGGCGTCCCGCCGCAGAACGTATCCCAGTTCCGCGACCCTGTCTTCCGGCTCGTGGAGGGAGACGCTGCAGGAGCCGAGCAGGCTGCCCGTGTCTCGCCGAGTAACCGCCATATGAAAGGCCCGTCGCGGGTCATGGCGACGTTCCTCGACACTGCGTTCGATGAACGCCAGCGTCTCTTCCGGCGTGTTCGGTCCGAAAATGGTATAGCGGACGACCTCGGGGTCGGATGCGTATTCGTGCACGGCCCCGAAATCGCTCCGGTCGAACTCACGGAGCAGCAGTCTTCTGGTCCGGAGTTCCGTCATGGCCGTCCCACTTTCGTTCGCGGATTCCGGCGGCGGGTGCTCCACCCCCGCACGCCGTAGCGCCAGATCAGGTCGTGGTTGCCGTCAACGGCAGGGCAGGCCGCGCGCAGGTGACGCATGGGAGCGCAAAAATCGACATCGCGGCATTCCCAGCATCCGGCGATGCCGCGGGCCCGAGTGCACCGGCGCACGGGGCACTCGGCCGCGCAACCGCCCTCGGCGCAGGGCAACGTCTCGCGCAACCCGCTCATCGCCCGCAGGACGCGCCGGAACGTGGCGTAGTCCCGGTGCGGCGGATTCGGCTCCCCTTTCTCGGTGCCACACGCGGTAACGTCGTGTTCCTCGAGCAATCGTTCGAACTCCTGCGCCGCCTCCGGAAGGCCCTCCCTCAGCAGAGCGCGCTCGTGCCGGTGGAGGCCGCACGGGGCCGTCAGTTCGCCGCTCATGGCCGGCTCCTCCTTTCTGTCGCGGCCGGTGGGAAGACCGGCCGCGCCGGGACAAAAAAAAGCCCACCGCCTGGCATTCCGCCTGGCGATGGGCGTCACTCGCAAATGGGAGCGTAACTACGCTACCCCGCGGCGCCTCCCACGCCAGACGGAACCGGCGTGTCGGTGGCTCCGGTCGTGGCGTTCTTCAGGGAAGGCTGCGCGTCAGTGTACGCACCACGGACCTTCACCGGCCGGGCAGCCGGCTTCCGGTATCGCCTCATCATCAAAGCGCCGTGGTGCATTGGGGGAGCTCCGCTCATCCAATCTACACAGAGTATAGCCTGCGTGCCCTCCCACGTCAATGCGCGGGGGCTGCTTTGCAGGTGCCTCGCCGGCTGCGGTACAAGACGCCGCGCGTGCACGCCAGCGGCGAGAAGCTGCGCTACGGCCGGCTGCGCTCCACCACCCGGTCAGACACTGGGACGCTCCCAGCTTGCCCTCCAGATCTGCAGGCTCTCGACGGCCTGCAGCTTGCCGTGTGCCACCGACTCTCCGTAGGACAGCGGCGAGACCTCGATGGTAGAGATGCCGTCGAAGCCCGTTCGCCGGAGAGCATCTGCGACGGCCGGGACATCCATGTTGCCGAAGCCCAGATACCCGTGATCGTCTTTGCCCGCGTTGTCGTGGACATGCACCTCCAGGATCGGCACGGGCACTCCGGCCAGATATGCGGCGGGCGTCACGTCCTGGTAGTATTCCCGCGACTGCAACCAGTAGTTCATGTGGCCAAGGTCGATGATGGTCCCGAACCGGGGGTTCGACAACACTCCGCTGATGTCCTCTCGGAAGAAATCCAGCGCCAACTTGTCGCGTGGGAAGTCTTCGATCCCGAAGTGAAGGGGGGTTCCCCGCGTGGCCGCAGCGATCTCACCCAGCAGGCGGCCCATCTTCCGGGCGTCCAGGAGGACTCCCCGCGAGTCGTGCCACATGACGGGGTTCATCGTGACGTTGATCAGGCGCTCGCCAAGCAGATCCCCCAGAGCCCGGGCTATGTCGGCGGGCACGAGTTGCGCATTATGGACCGTGACGGCAAGCTCCCGCTCCGCCAGGAGATCGCAGAGTGCGCCTTGATGCGAGGGGTCGAGTTGGAGGAGCTGATCCGCCGTGAACGAGATCGCATCGAATCCGTGATCCGCCCACCACTGTACCTGCTGCCGCAAGGGAACGTCCGGTTCCGGGTAATCCCAGGAAGCAATGCCGTACCTCATGCCATCTCCATTCTTGCTCGCAACGCACTTTGCACGTCGGGATTTTCCAGATAGTCCATGACCGGCAGCCCCTGCCGGCTCTTTGCAACGATGCTACCGCCGACCCCAGGATTGTCAACCGGCGCCTGAGCTCGACGGCAGGGGACGCTGCTTACGCGGCGAAAGTCAGACCCCCGAGGACGGCCACGTACGAATCTCATCGGGCAGGGTCTCCCGGGTTGACAATGGGGGGGCGGACCGGTAAACTGTATTCAAGTGATCAATTGAACGCTTGGTAGATTGAGTGTTGCCTCCGTCTCCGGCCGGCGGCACTCTGGCGGGACGACGCGCACGGGGCGTCCCCCCCCAGCCCTGCGACACGCTTGAATGGAGCACCGGTCATGGCCGTGACGGACGAATGCAAGGCGTATAAGGACACCATCTACGAGCAGTTCGCGCGCGTGGGCAAGGCCATTGACTGCGTCGGCCGCATCGAGCTGCTCGACCTGCTGAGCCAGGGGGAGCGGACGGTCGAGACGCTGGCCGAACTGACGGGCATGTCGGTCGCCAATACCTCGCGCCACCTTCGCGTGTTGCTGGCCGCCCGTCTGGTCGAGGTTGAGAAGCGTGGCGTCCATTCCTGGTATCGGCTGGCGGACGAGAGCGTCTTTGAACTGCTGCGGTCGGTGAGGAACGTCGCCAAGGCCCGCCTGGCGGAGTTGGAGCAGGTGCACCGGAACTTCCTGGATGCCCGTGACGGTATGGAGCCGGTGGACAGCGATACGCTGATGCGGCGTGCGCGCGAAGGCGAGGTGACCGTGCTCGACGTGCGCCCGCCGGAGGAGTATCGGGCGGGCCACATCCCGGGGGCAGTCTCCATCCCGCTGTCGGAACTGGAGCGGAGGCTTGCCGAACTGCCCGCTGACCGCGAGGTGGTGGCCTACTGCCGGGGCCCTTACTGCGTGCTGGCGGTGCGGGCCGTGCAGTTGCTGCGGAAGCGGGGGTTCCGTGCCGCCAGGCTGGAAGAGGGCGTGCCGGACTGGCGCGCCGACGGCTACCCCGTGGCCGTGCAAGAGGAAGGGAACGCCGACGAGTAGGCGGCGCGTCAACGGGGGGGCGCCGTCTGAACGAATTCGCCCCCGCAGGGAGATCTTTGCCCGTAAGAGACGGAGGTTGACGATGAGCAGACTGAAAGAAGCGAAGCGACGACGAAGGAAGCTCCAGTGGCTCACGGCGGGGCTCCTGCCAGTGGTTGTGGTTGGAGGGTGGTTCTACCCTCTGCTCGGTTTCTTCATCCCGTTCTGCATGCTTGTGGGCATGGGCATCGGCCTGTTCCGGGGGCGGCAGTGGTGTAACTGGCTCTGCCCGCGGGGCGCCTTTCTGGACGCGACGACCGAACGGATCAGCCCCCGGCGCGTCATCCCCCGCTTCGTGAAAGGGTTTCCCCTTCGTGCGGCGGTCGTGGCCTTCCTGGCGGCCATGATGATGGTGCAGATCATCCGTCGCTGGCCGGATCCTTCCGCCATCGGCATGTTCTTCGTTGTCATGCTGACCCTGACCACCCTCCTGGCGCTGGTGCTGGCTGTCACCGTGCACCCGCGCACGTGGTGTTCGGTGTGCCCGATCGGATCGCTGGCCAACCTGGTGGGGCGCAGGCGTTACCCGTTGTGCATAGACTCCGACCTCTGCACAGATTGCGGGCTGTGCGGGAAGGTCTGCCCGATCCAGGTCAAACCTTACGAGTCCAAAAGCACGGCCGTTCAAGCCGTCAAGGACGGAGACTGCCTCAAGTGCGGCCTCTGCGTGGCCGGCTGTCCCGTGGAGGCCCTGTCTCTTGGTGAAGGAGAAGACGGTGAAACTGGGATTGATCATGGCGGAGAACGAGCGGGAAACCCTGTTCAACGCGCTGCGGCTGGCCAACCGCGCAACGGATGAGGGAGACGAGGTGACCGTCTTCCTGCTCGGCCAGGGCGTGGAACTGGACCGTATCGAAGACGAGCGGTTCGACGTCCGCGGGCAGGCGCAAAGCCTGCTGGACGGGGTGGCCGCCTCGACCGGTTCGGCCTGCCACGAGGGGAGCATATCCCTCTCGCCGGTGCTGGAGGCGATGGCATCACGCCCGACACGGGCATGGGGGCCGTACGGTTCAGCCTGGGCCGCACAACGACACAGGACGAGGTGGACGCGGTCGCCGAAAGTGTGATACGCCAGCTCCGCGTGCGGATTGCCGTCTCGGTGATTGACTGCCTGAAAGGGCTCTGGGAGGACATCGCCGCCTGGCTGGGGCTGCTGGACGGGCTGCGGCGCAACATCACCTACCACGCCAACGGATGCGTGGTCATCGTCGAGGCGGTGGCCGAGAGGCAGGTGGACGCCGCGTTCGGCTGGACGGCGTTCGAGCACCTGGCGCCGGGCCGCATTGACGTGGTAGAGATGCCGCCCGAGCAACAGGTGCTGCGCGGGACGGGCGACGGCATACTGCGTTTCTGCGAAGACCTGCCCCTGGCGCGTCGGTTCGCAAACTACCTGACGACCTCTGAGGCCCGATCCTGCTACCGGAAGTATGGTTGGGTTGTGCCCGGGGAAGGGGAGGAATAACAGTGGCAGAGCCGCTGAAGAAGGGCGACCGCTACCGATGCCGCTACGATGAGTGCCGTGGCGTCATCGAGGTAGTCGAAAGCGCGGAAGGATGCCATGCCGAGACGCCCCGGCCGCCTAAGTGTTGCTGCGGCTGTGAGATGGTCAAGATCGGTGGATAGCCGCGTGCCCGGGAGACCGGCGTCAGGTCTCGTCGTCGCTCCTGGCGGTCTCAGGTCGCGGCGCGACCTTTCAACCCCCGACGTTCACCATGGAGCGTTGGGCGGGGAAGCCTTGCCTGCCGGCTTTGGCGCAGAGGGTGCTGCTCACGAGTTCAAAGATGGCCTCCTCGATATCGCCGGGCCCGTCCAGTACTTCCCTCAGACTCGGCCCCTCGGGGCTGCGCAGACAGCCGATAAGTCGGCCCGTGCTCGTCAGGCGCAGGCGGGTGCAGCCGTCGCAGAACGGCTTGCTGCAGGGGCTTATAAATCCCACCGTACCCGTGTGGCCGTCTCCGTCGGTGACCCGGAAGTCGCGGCTGGTGGCCCCCGGCCGGTGGGGCAGCGGCTCCAGTGAGAACTCCTCCGACAGGCGAGTTTTCATCTCCGCTGTCGGCACAAACGATGCGCCGAACGGGCCGGCGCCGGGGCCGAACGGCATCAACTCCAGGAAGCGCAGCCGGCAGCCTTTCCGCATGGCGAAGCGGAGCATGCCGGCGGCTTCGCGGGGCGTGTGCGGCCGCAGGGCGACGCAGTTGAGCTTGACCGGGTTGAGGCCGTGCTCGAGGGCGGCGTCAATGCCGGCCAGAGTGCGCCCCAGCCTGCCGCCCGTCAGCGCCCGGAAGGTGTCGGGTTCCAGGCTGTCCAGGCTTATGTTCACCCGCCCCAGCCCGGCCCTCTTGAGCGCGCGAGAAGCGTGGGCGAGGCACTGGCCGTTGGTCGTCATCGCCAGGTCGGGGATGTTCTGCGCGGCCAGCATCTCGACCAGACGGGGCAAGTCGGGCCGCAAGAGGGGTTCGCCACCGGTGATGCGGACCTTGCGCAGGGAGAAACGTCGCTTCAGCGCCCGCACGACGGTGAGCACCTCGTCGAAGGAGAACGGCGCCGGTCCGGCGCATGTCGCCTCGCGGCCATCCGGCCGGCAGTAACCGCACCGCAACTGGCACTGCCCTGTGACCGAGAGCCTCAGTTCCAGGTCGGCTCCCTGGTGACCGTCCTTGTTCGGTGCGCGTTTAGTCACCGCCGGCTCCCTCTCCACCGGTTGCCGGCGCGCTCGAAAACGTCACGCACACGTTCGTCCCGCCCCCTTGTTCGCTCTCCAGGTGCACGGTTCCATCATACCGTTCGGTCAGTTCTTTGACAACGGCGAGGCCGAGGCCGAGGCCCTTCTGGGAACTCTGTACTTTGCTTCCGCGGCGGGAGTATTCGAAGACGCTGTCCCGCTCCCCGGCCGGGATGCCGGGCCCCTCGTCGCGCACCAGCATCCGCACGTTGTTCGACCCTGACCTCGACCGTTGTGTCTTCCATCGAGTACCTGACGGCATTGTCAATCATGTTGCCCAGGATGAGTCGCAGGGCGTCTTCGTCGGCTTGCGCCTGCACAGGACGGGCCCCGGGAGCGGTAAGACGCAGGGAGATGCCCCGGGCTGAAGCGGCGCCGCTGCGGGGGACGATGATGCCGCCGAGTATGGCCGTCTTCTCGTGCAGGCCCCGGCTACGCACCTTCCGCATGACGTCGGCGAACTGGCTCACGTCGTATACACCCTGGGTCTGGATGAACTGGGCGCCGGCGGCCACTTTCTTGGCCAGCCGGATTACACGGAAGTTCACCGGATCGCCCATTGGGGTCCAGGCTGCCCCGAGGAAGAGCGACGGGGGGCTGTCGAGGGGGTCCCCTCCCTGCTGGCGGGCCTCGTCGCGCATTCCTCTCAGTATGGCCAGCATCTGTATCGAGTCTATGTCGTAGACATTCTTGGCGCCCGGATGGCCCTGGAGCAGAAGGATGGCGGCCGCGATGGAGGAGAGCCGCACCACGGCGGTCTGGCAATCGGTGATATTGATCGCGTCGGCGCAGCCGTGCAGGATGTCGCCTTTCTTGCGGACGTGGTCGGCGTCGGCGCCCATAGGCGGGCCGAGCTCTGCCGTGACGGCGAAGTGCCCCGCCTCGAGCCCTCGGGAGAGGTTGGATTCACAGGTCACTGAATTCCTCCAGGCAAAGCCGGTCCAGCCCCAGATCATCCCGTTTGAGCGAGCGCTGCCCGCCGTGCCTCCCGGCCGACCAGTCACGCGGTGGTTCTACGGCCTCCAGTTCTTCGAGCCGTCCCAGGTGGCTGGCCCGTTCGACTATCCTGGCCCAGACGCAATCGACGTTATCGTCCACTTCGCATTTTCCGTCCTGAGTTCCGCCGCAGGGGCCGTTCATCAGGGTCTTGGCGCAGCGCGCCACGGGGCAGAGCCGAAGGTCTGATCAATGATGCATTCCCGCAGGTCGCGCACATCTCTTCCCGGGCGGCCGGGGCCATGTGCGTGCCCAGCAGCACTGTGTCCGTGCCGGGCAGAACGCGGGTGTCGGCCAGGTGCTCTGCCAGCAGGTTGTGGCCGGCCCCGCAGGCCAGCTAGAGCACCACGTCGGCCTCACGCAGCACGTCCTCGACAGGTTCCATGAAATCCCAGTCACAGACGCGCTTGCAGGTCAGACCCTGGAACTCCACCTCGCTGCCGGGGTCCTGCAGCGCCAGTTGAAGCGAGCAGCAGAGTTCCTCGACCTCGCGTTCGCCGCCTCCGAAACAGACCGTGGCGCACGAGCCGCAGCCGAGCACCACCACGCGTTGGGCGTCACCGACCCGGTCGAGTATCCACTCGGCTTCTTTCTGATTTACGACTATCATCCATCTTCTCCGTTTTGAACTGCGGACGCCCGGGCGGCCGATTCGGGCGCGCGCACTTCCATGCGCGCCCCCGGCCGCACCGGCTCAAGCAACTCTTTGACGCAGCGAGCCAGAGACTCGACGTTGGCCCACGGCCGCCCGTACTTGCAGCGGTCTTCGGCGCAAGGATGCACAGAGACATGGTTATAGCCGCGGCTGAACAGGTTCAGCACCTCGACGGGCTTCAGTCGCGCCGGGCAGGGCACCCGGGCCACGTCCGCTCCGTCGGTTGGGGGTTTCTCATCCAGGTACCGGCAGACCAGCGCCACCGCTCCGCGGTCCCGCGCGGCTTCGCCCGGCGAAGGGAGCGCATATTCCCAGGCTGTGAGGCTGATGGCCACGGCGGGGCAGAGAGCGGCGCACAGACCGCACGCCTGGCAACGGGCAGGGTCGGCGTACATGCTGTCGCCGACCTCGACGGCATCCACGGGGCAGACGCGATAGCACGTCAGGCACCATGCGCACTCCGACTCATCAATGACGGAGCCCGCCGCGCAGCCCAGGCAGCGGTCGCCCTCGCGTCGAGCATCGTTTTTGGCCAGGTGGGGCTGCTCGTCGGCGAAGGGAGCCGGCTGGGTGGCCAGCGTTTCGTTGCGACGCAGGCGCTCTATCACGTCCGCAGGGTAGGGGTCGAGGGGGCGACCGCTCTCCGGCTCCTCGGGGGTGGGCTGGCCAGAGCGCAGCAGGTGCAGGGCGGCACGGGCGGCGCGGCGTCCGTCCGCCACGGCCTCGATGGCGCTGCCGGGGCCACGCAGTGACTCTCCGGCCAGCAACAGGCGCGGGTGCGTGGTTGCATGAGTCTCGGTGTCGGCCACGATGCGGCCCCGTTCGTCGGTGCGGACGGGGGCGCCCGCGCCCAACTGCGGTCCGGCATCTGGCCCACGCTCAGTATCACCATGTCGGCGCTCAGAGTGCGAATGCGGGAGGGTCGTACTCGGGGTTGAAGCGACCCTCCTGGTCAAAGACCGCGACCACGCTCATCAGCTCCACCATGGCGATGCGGCCGTCCCGGTTCACAACTCTCTTGAGTGCAGAGCTCGGTACTATCTCGATGCCCTCGGCCTGGGCCAGTTCCAGTTCGTGTGGTTCTGCGGGCATCTCTTCGCGACTTTCGACGCAGATGAGACAGACCTTCTCGGCGCCGAGGCGGCGGGCCGTGCGCGCGACATCCACGGCCACGTTGCCCCCGCCGATGACCGCCACCCTCTCGCCGAGGTCCACCTTGTTGCCCAGCCATACGTCTGTCATCCACGGTATGGCGGCTGTAAAGCGCCGCGCGCCGAAACCCGGCACCGCGATGCCACGGCTGCGCGAGAGACCCGTGGCCGCGATGACGGCGTCGTAGGCGCGCTGGAAAAGGTCTGAGACAGTGACTTCCCGGCCGATCTCGGTGCCGCAATGAAGTTCCACGCCGGCGGACAGGATGCGTTCCACGTCCGCCTGCAGGGCCTCCAGTGGGAGGCGATAACGGGGAATGACGTTGAGCATTCCGCCGGGCACGTCCAGTCGCTCCAAGACCTTGACGGTGCAACCGGCGCGGGCAAGTTCGAAGGCCGCCGCCAGCCCGGCAGGGCCGGCCCCCACAACGGCGACGCGCGCCCGGACGGGTTCTCCCTCGGCGGGGCTCACCGGAGGGGCGTCCACGTCGCTCCGGCGGCAGGCCGCCTCACAGGGACGCTGGCAGATGTAGGCGCAGACGGCCGGGAAGGGGTTCGTTCTGACGATAACCTCGCAGGCCTCTTCGTAGAGCCCGTCGGCTATCAGGCGGGCATAGCGCCCGGCGTCCGTGCGTACGGGGCAGGGGAACTCGCACGGGGCGTGTGTCGCCGATGTCACCATGATGTATCTCCCTCAGCCTGCGGGTGTCTGCAGGACGCGTTCCATCTCTTCCACCAGCGCTTCGGCGGTGATGGGCTTCTCCAGCACCCCGTCCACCGGAAGCCACTTGGCGTCCGGCTCGAAGGCCATGCCGTAGCGGTCGGGCGCGGCCGTCAGCACCAGTATCTTCATCTGTTCCAGCACGGGCTCGGCGCGCAGTGCGCGGGACAGCACGAACCCCTCGTCGGGGCGGCGCATGATGACGTCAATGACGGCTACGTGCGGCTTGTGGGTGAGGGCGGCGGCGAGCCCCGCCTGCCCGTCCCGGGCCGTGAATACCTCGTACCCCGCATCCCGCAACATCGCTTCCAGCGCCTTCAGCAGGCCGGGGTCGTCGTCTACCAGCAGCACCCTGGTGCCTTCGGCCATTGCTTGGATCCCCCCCCCGTCACTCTCGGCCCAGCACGCGTGCCACCGTGCCGGGCAACTGCTCGTGCGCCTCGGACTTCAGCAGTATCTCCGAGACGGTGCAGCCCTTGCCCTGCTCGAAGGCGTACATCATCTGTCCCGGTCGTTCCGCCACGGCCGTCACCAGCACGACGGGCACGCCCGTGAGGCGCTCATCCTGGCTGAGCCTCTCCCCGAACGTGAAACCGTCTTCGGCCGGCATGAGCACGTCCAGCAGGATGAGGTCCGGCACGGAGCTTTCCAGCCGACGGCGGGCCTGCTCGGCGCTCGTCGCCGTCCATACCTCGTAGCCTTCCGCCTGCAGGAGGCGTTGGGCTGCCATCAGGTAACCCTCGGCATCGTCCACGACCAGAATACTTGCCGTCATCTTCAGATACCCCGCATGTCTCAAGTGATGCTCATGCCCGCGAAGAGCAACAGGAAGAACAGAGAGGCCGCCCCGGCCGTGCGGGCGTCAACGTCGGCCAGGCGCTGCCCGCGGCTCACCTGTAGCACAAGGGCTGCTGCCGGCAGGAGGGCGAGCAGGCTCACGAGCGCACCCGTACCCGCAAGCCCCGCCGCCACGAGGGCGGCGGCCCCGGCGGGCGGGCCGAGCACGCAAGCCGCGTAGAGCACTACGGTGCGCGACCGGCCCAGCAGGCGCGCGATGGTGCTTATGCGCGCGGCG
>PUMJ01000039.1 GCA_003551305.1 Candidatus Brocadiaceae bacterium | reverse complement strand
TGTAAGTGTAAGTGTAAGTGGGTGTGTGTGTGTCTATAAGTTACCTATGAGGAACGGATACAATTTCTTCCCACGTTTTGTTGAACAAGTCGGTCAGTCTATAAGTTACCTATGAGGAACGGATACCGAGCCTTGATAGACGAAGACTTGTTTCTCGACCGGTCTATAAGTTACCTATGAGGAACGGATACCGATTTGGCCTAAGGCGTTGGTTGCATTTTCCAGCAGTCTATAAGTTACCTATGAGGAACAGATACTAGGCCCGTCCTACTACTCACACCCCCTATATATAGTCTATAAATTACCTATGACGAACAGGTACTAAACTCGCTTATACATCCAGCGAAAAGACAATCTGCTTTACTTATCAAGTTATATTGATCTCGCAACCCGGATTCCTAGGTTTTATCCAGTGTTCATGAACAGGAAAGCCCACATTGTCATTGCCTCGTTGAAGCAAGACTCATCGACATTGCCGGATGTCACCCATTCGCAGCTGGAGAGGCAATATCCCTTTCATAATTAGCGAGATTTCCTTGATGATCGAGGCATTGAACATTCAATGCGCCAACCGGGGACGCCTGTAGACAACGTGGTGGTCGGATCATTCCACAATTCATCAAGCGTGAACTCATCCATCCCAATATGGACAAGACAAAAACGGAGATAAAAGTATTGATTCATGACCATTACACTGATTGTCACACCGACCAAAGAATCCATATATGCTCCATGGTGACACCCCGAACATCTGAACAATCACTCAAGGTAACGTGAATCTTCATAAAGAGAAGTGTTGCCGTTCCCTGTTTGAACTGCTTGTATATCAATAGATGGAGTCAATGTTCACATCACGAAAACACTCTTTAGGACAATGGGTTGATATTGGGCTTTTCACTCTGCAGAGGAAGGGATCAGTATGGGTAAAGACATGAACAGTCTCATCAACCAGGTCATAAGCCATAAAAAGTATGGGCCCATGAAAGTCTTACGCATTCTTTCACATTCGGACAAAAAGATTGAAGCCCTATCACTGGATGATCGAACCAAACAAGTCATGATCCTGTCCAATGCATTTTTTGATGCGGTCGAAGATTATTGTGGTGAAAAAGACAAATACGTCGAAGAGCGGAAAAAAGCTGAAAAGAGATCTTACACAAGCCATGGATCCCCTTCAAAAAAAGGAAGACACCGCAAGTCTCGCAGCCGCCCTTCCCCGAATGATTTGACGGAGAAAGAAGACTATTACTATGGGGGGCGCCTTGACGATTATCACTCCATATACACATGTCCGAATTGTGGATTTGAGATCACATCTTTCACTGATATAATCGTATGTCCAGATTGCGGATTCGATGACATTCATGTTGGTGTCAATCAGTAGAAAATGCGTTCATTGCAAATCACTCTAGACCATACAAACCGGGTGGCAAACTATGGATGAATTGAAAAAAGCAAACACATTGTTATATGACCGGTTCACGGAAATCGAAGAGGGCTTATGCAAAAACGCTCGCTCCATATATTTGCTGTTGCAGATATTTTTCGAAGCGTTCTTCAAACAAATAGCCCAAGAGAACGGAATTGAAATCGACAAGCGCTCCACTTTGGGAACCTTGATCACGAACAATAGTGTTCGAAAGGCAGCCTCAAAATACAATGTCAAAGATTTGGAGGCACTGCGGAGATTCAACATTATCGGAAATAAATACAAACACGATAAACCATTCACGATTCATGAAGACACTGTCTATTACTACTATGACCTTGCTGTGCGCATCATCATCGAGTATCTTGGAGCTCACGATCTCCCGAGACCAACCATAGACACAAAACAAAGATTCCAAAGATTGGTGGAAACAGAAGCGGCAATTGAGCAATATAGAGAAAGGGCCCTTACAAAAAAAGACCAGGAAATCGATGGCCTGAAAGAGCAGATTTTCAAATTGCAAAAAGAGAAGAACGATCTAGAAGAGATATTGAACAATGATACTATTGCGGATTCAAACAACATGGAGAGTGGAGCACAGGAAAGAAGAAAGCAATATCACGACTTGAAAGACCGATGGAAAAAACTGGAACAGGACCTCGAATCGCTGCACGAAGAGAAAGCGAAGCGTCCAATCGCCCAACAAGCGGAGATTGTTGATAAGGTAAACCGGTTGTAGCAAGATAGAAAGAGAGTCCAAAAAGAAATAAAACAGTTGGACATGGCGATAAAACGGGACCAACAAAGAATGAATGCGGATTTTCACGCCGTAGATTCAGACAAGCACCGGGCGCTGTTGGAAGAAAAGGACAAGCAGATCAAGGACCTCAAAGAGGCTTACGAGAAGACGAGACACGAAAAAGCGTCTCTCATAGCACAAGGCCATACCGATTATGATCATAGATCCAAACTCAGTGAACTCGTAAACCATGCAAACAAGTCTATATTCTTCGCGTCTTCATACAGAGAAGGCTATGCATTTGATATCACCAATATAGACCTGAAAACCGCCAGTCGGTCGAAATACAAATCCCAATACGCCGTATTGTATAATCTCTTGACCAGAGGATCGAATATCATGGTGCCCGAGAGATTGGACAAAAAAGGCTACCGCGAGGACCAGCTACATAGAATATACACTTTGCAGATGCTTTTGCTTTTGTTGATGAGAAACGGCACATTGAACGATTCTGCATGGCGTATCGACATAGACAACCAATATAAGACCCTGTTGGAAGAAGCGTATAATGAAATCACCACCTGGATGGGCATCCTCGTGGATTTGACGAATGCAAAGTTCTCGCCACCGAAACTGAAAATCGACAGCAACGCCCCGATGAAGATTCTCTATAACAAAGAGCCCCGAAACAACAGAGAATTTGTGATTCGCGAATATGCATATGTAGAGGACGAAACGCCTTTGCCACTATGGATTGAAGACCGGATAGACTACAGGATTTTCAACGATTACCGACACAAGCGGCATCTGCAGACTCTGCTGAAAGACATTTTTGGTTTTACCGAATATCTCGAGGGACAAATTCCCATCATCCAGAACTTTCTGAACGGCAACAATACCATCGGTATCCTACCGACCGGCGGCGGAAAATCCCTCACATACTATTTCTGTGTATTGCTGCAACCGAAGGCCAGCCTGGTCATTGCTCCCCTCAACTCACTGATCAAAGACCAAATCCGAAAGTTGCACAAAACCTTCGGCATCACAAAGGTGGGCAACTTGACAAGCGACAACAAAGACAAGGCCCGCGACATGCAACATTTCAAGGCCGGAAGGTATTCCTTCACCTTCGCCTCCCCTGAAAGACTGCAAAACAGGTCCTTCCGAAACACCTTGATTGTTCTGAACAATGATGCGAAGCTTGACACAATCGTCTTCGATGAGGTGCATTGTCTGAGTGAATGGGGTCACGATTTCAGAGTTCCCTACCTAATGGTGTGTGAGACCGTCAACACCTATTTGCGCGATGTCTTCTATCTGGGTCTCACCGCCACGGCCAGCATCAGCGTTGTGAAAGATTTGATGATCGAACTGAACATCAAGAGTCATGCCGATGTCGTGTTTTCCAAACACCTCAAGCGTGACAACTTGGATTTTTCCATTCACTGTCTTAACAGTGAATACGACAAGGCCAGAGAAATACAGAACCTGATCAGCGGAAACATTGATAAAGAATCCATATATAACATTGCACCAGAAAATGAAAACACAAATGCAGGCATCATCTTTTGCAAAACGAAAGGGAGAAACAAAGAGGGAGTTTCCGGTGTAAGAAAGGCTTTGGCCGGCGATTACAAAATAAGAGACTACATCGACATCTTCACCGGGGACCACAAAGAATCACAAGACGCCTTCATGGATGATGAGAAGACACTTCTAGTAGCGACAAAGGCCTTTGGTATGGGTGTGGACAAACCCAATATCCGCTTTACGATTCACAATGGAATGCCTTCATCAAGGGAAGCGTTCTATCAAGAAGCGGGCCGTGCAGGTCGGGACGGAAAATTGGCCAAGTGCCACTTGTTCACCTATGAAATTCCTATACCATATCGTGATGACGTGAAAAAATTCCTGAATCTTGACACATCAGTACACAATCTGAAGAGGATCCAAGACAGAATCAAGTGGAAAACCGACCTTTCCACCAACTGCTTTTTCCTGGTGAAGGATATGCAATCTCCGAGGGAAGAAGCGTCGACCTGCATGACATACTTTCAGGAACTTACAAAGAATCGCATTTGGCAATGGGAAGAAGACAAGAATGATAAAGAAAACAGTAAAAATCGAATTGAGTCCACATTATATATATTGCACAAACTCGGGATTGTAGCCAATTGGGAAGTGTTTTATCATGGCTATGAATCAGTGGAATTCACGGTGTATCGTCACCAGCATTACAATGATATTGGACATATCAAAAGACGCGCATTGCATTACTTGGCTTTATACAAAGCGAACAAGCGCGATATCGCCAAGATCAAACAATTCAATGATATTTCAGAATTACCGGACTTGATCACTCATGTCAGAACATGGTATCACAATACCTTCATCCGGGGCCGGCGGGAACAACTTGCCAACATGTTTGCTTTTGTGCAGAAATACAAGAACCGGGAAAACATCAGCCAGACTCTTCAACAAGACCTGGACAAGTATTTCAACATAGAAAATCTGATTTCCAATGAAGACAGACGTGTTGATTTGGATTTTGATCAGGATACACTATATGAAGTTGTCGAAAAAGCCGTGGCAGTAGATGAAACGGAGCTGGATGCCGTGCAAAGCAACATGGAACGCTTGATCGAGAGCTACAGCAATGAAAAAATTGACCTTTTCATGGCTCTCATCCACCTAAGGCAAGGCACTTTCACGACCCAAAGAAACGGAGAAGAGCGGTTTCTATATGTCTATAGGAAGCTATCTGCCCAAGATACAAAACGATTGACCGATGCGATTCGCGACTTTTATGGGGAACTCAATGTCCAACAAAGACTTCAACTCATAAATGCCGTACAATCCATCGATTCGTCGTTCTACTTGAGATTACTGGACAAAAATGAAGACTGCATAGTGCTCAACGGCATATTGAGCGGTGTGATAAACAACAAAATGGCGACGATATGGAGTGATGAAAGTGGCTTATGACATGGAAGAGATCAATGAGAATCTCAAAGGGTTTGCGACAACGATAAAAAAAATCACAGAATTACGAGAAGCACTCATGAAAAACATCAAGACCCTGGAATCGATTCAATCCACCTTGGGGGAGAACAATAACATCAAGGAAACACTGAACGAGACACAGAAAAACCTCAATGCGGAATTGACGCAGATCCAGAGAATGTTTACAGAGACACACGAGAAAAACCTGAACGAGTTCAAGTCCAAGACCGATGACCGGTTCAACGACATCATCAGCGCTCTGGATAGAGTGAAGGACAATATCAACGATCATCTGCGCGTTTTTTCAGAAACCCTCAAATCGTTCGGGGAAGAAAACGACAAGTTGAATGCCCAGATAGAGACCCATATGAGAAACATCAATGAGTCACTAAAAAGCATTCAACATGACACCGTTGATTTGAAATACTTGAAACCCGGCTTGGTCACATTGTTAGTTTTAAACCTGCTTGCCATTGTTTTCATGATTATGATGTTATTGTAGCCGAGAAATTGTCTCAACAAGTCAAAATATCCAACGGGTTCAAAGACTTTTCATCATGGCAAGATGGACATAATCAACATGAATTACAAGAGTAATAGACAGCAAAGACAGTTTTGAGGCAACGAGACAAACCGCAGCTTATCCTGATGACATGTATCGAAATACTGTACCGAACTATAGAATGTACAATACGTTTACTGGATCATGATAGAAAGGGTTTCAATCGGGAAGGGGATTCCATGTTAAAATCAAGTCAATATTTCCGTGTTTCTGTTAACCGCGACTGCAATTTGGACTGTTATTTTTGTCACAAAGAAGGAACCAAGATTGGAAAAAAGGCTCTTCTTTCACCCGCTGATATCGAGTTTGCAAGCATAGTGGCACGAGACGCAGGGTTTGATAAGCTGAAAATCACCGGTGGGGAACCTCTCATGAGACAAGACATCGTGGAAATTGTTGAGCTTCTTGAGAGGCTGGGATATCCGGATTTTTCGTTGGTCACTAACGGAGTTCTGCTGGAAGAGAAAATCGAGGCCCTACAAAAAGCAGGGATGCCGAGACTGAATATAACACTGAATTCTCTTGATCCAGAGCGATTTGCAAGTATTTGTAGAATGGACTCAAGCCTTTTGAAAAAAGTTGTACAAGGTATTGATCGAGCTATCGATATTGGTTTCGGCAATATCAAAATCAACTTCGTCTTTTCGGAAATGACCGATGAGTCCGACTTAAAGGATCTGTTAGAGTTTGTCCGAGAGCGACGATTGACTCTGGTTGTGCTTCCGGTGATTGAACAAGAATCTCAAGACCAGCAGATCACGCTTGAATTCTTGCATGCAAGACTCAAGTCCATTGGCGTATTGTCAGAGAACATAACAACCGATAACGAAGGAATACGCCGAAGAGAGATTGTCATGCAAGATGGCGCCAACGTTCTTCTCCGTGTTGACGAGCTCAATCGATACAAGCCATTCACATTCTGCTCGTCATGTGATACGACGGAGTGTCGAGAGGGGATTTTCCCAATTCGTTTATCCGCCGAAGGTCATCTTTTGCCCTGCATGAGTAATATCGATCACCGTTACGACATACGACAAGCAATCAAAGATCGCAACCCGGAGATAATACATGAAATGTTAGGAGAAATCCGTGCTCTCACAACTTCCGACAACAAACGGAGATGTGCTAATGGCCCAAAAATCTGACAAAACACTTTATGTATGCCTCGAAGGAATAGACTGTACCGGGAAGAGTGAATTAGCCAAACATCTCTCAGCAAAACTCAAAGAGATGAACCTGAACCATTCGATTGTAGCGTCTACAAAGCAACAGGATTCCACTACTTGGATTGAAAGGTTCTTTGCCCGACATGAAAGATTTTTGGAATCCAGATTCTGGCGTGCTTTTCTTTATGCACATCGATCCAACAAAGCTGCTCGTTTGGCGAATTGGAGTGGGGACGTAATCATTGGGGATCGTAGCATCGTGACTCCTTATGTGGTGCGTTGGAGTTCATCACGATGGCGGAACTGGCTTCTCATCCGTTTTGTGAACCGCCTGGAGCGGCGTCTCCGGTCCCCGGACTATATATTTTATCTTGAGGCGGAAAGCGAGGTTCCGCAGGACAGAATGAAAAGCCGGGGAACGAAGAAGGATGTAGATGAAACACCTGAACACATGGCTCGCATGGAAGCCGCATATAAGGAAATCATGAAGGAGAAACCAATAAAGCGACTTAGAAGCACACAATGGATCATAGTGGATGCGAACGGTGATATCACCGAAGTCGGCTCACATTTGTTCAAACTGCTAATGGAACTGGATGAAATGAAGAGGCTGTTAACTAACATCGATGAAGGGGGTTCAAACTGTGAAAGAGAAATTAACTGTAAAAGGCCGGAAGAAATTGGAAAATGACATCGAGTCATTGAAAGCCAAACTACGTCGGATTCGCGAGGATAAGAACTATGCCTATTTCAATACGGGAGATAACTGGCATGATAATCCGATGTTTGTCAGGCTTGAACAGGAAGAAAAGCAGGTCTATCACGAACTGATTCAATTAAAGAAACTACTGCAAAGCGCAGAAATCATCGATATCGCCGACACAAAAATTGAGGAAGTCAAAATAGGGGCAATATTTTATGCCCGAGCACAGTCTGTCGGTGAAAAGACCACCAAAGATTACTTTATTGAAATCGTTGGGAAAGCCGAATCCGACCCCGCTGCCCAGAAGATTTCCTATGATTCGCCGATTGGAAGCAAACTGGAAGGGAAGACTCGTGGAGACACTGTTAAAGTCAAACTCCCCAAAGGAGAAATGGAGTACGTCATTATAGAATTTTTCGATAACTGGGAATCGGCACGGGAATACAGGGAACGCAACGCAATATGAGTGCTTCGTTAAGACCGAAGGTGATTTTTATTTGTGGCATGCATGCAAGTGGAAAGACAACCGTTTTGCATGAATTGCATAAGACCGGTCTTTTAGACGAGGTACATTATGAGATTGGCACTGATCTATTCTATCGCCGGCAACTTGATACAGAAAACCAAAGCATATGTTTCGAGCACGAGATTACTGATTTGGAACTGTCTCGAGACAAAAAACTGACATCATCGCAATCCGTGATCGGTATAGAAACCTGGCACCCAGGCAATCTGGTGTTTATGGTAATGTGGAAATGGGTCTTATTCATATAGGTTGATACACACCTCCTTCTGTAGTATAATGGGGATGAGAGGTGGTGGTCATGATGAAGGAGTACCTGCAACAACTGAGCCCGGATCTGGTCTATATCAAACACGAGATCGAAGACGA
>PUMJ01000053.1 GCA_003551305.1 Candidatus Brocadiaceae bacterium | reverse complement strand
TCGCGGCGCTTCTGGTCGCTGATGTCGGTTATGGCGATGACCGTCAGGGGGATATCCTGGATGGTCAGCGGCGTGGCCTTGACCAGCAGGTCCAGCGCCTCTCCATCTTCGCCCCGCAGGATGCGGCACTCCTCGACGTGCATCTGGCCGTCCCGGTTCTCCAGGAAGGCGTTCACCGCGCCGCAGGCGCTGCAGTGTTCAGCCGTGCCGCAGCCCCGGTCGGCCCGGAGCGCGTGAATGCAGCCCAGCGCCTCCCCCGGACGCAGCCCGTAGACCTGCCGTCTGTCGTCCAGGCCCAGCAGGTCCGCCATGCTCTGGTTGCAGAACACTATCTGACGCTGCGGGTTCAGGATCGCCACGCACTCATGGATGGCGTCGTAAAGATGTCGCACAAAAGGGGAAGCGGTCACCGTGCGGGTCTGGAAGCGGACCTGTTTGGTCGATGCCCGCTCGGCCGGCGCATATTCCGTGGATTCGGCCTGCTTACTCATTGGTCTCATCCGCTCAAAACGCCTCAGGGCCGCAGGCCGCTATGCAAGCGCGGCCCTTCTCTCATAGCACAGCACCCGGAACACCTATCGTAACAACGCCGTCCGAGTCGGGCAAGCCGCGGGCGCGAAATCCCGACTATTGCGGTCTCGTTTCTCCGGGGTCCCCACACGGCTGATCAACGCATGCCGCCGGGGACCCCGGCTCAGGTCCGGTAGGTGTCCAGGTCGGCCAGGGGCCCGGTCTCGGCCACGGTCACGATGCAGAAGGTCAGCACCGGGCAACCCTTCTCCAGGTGCCCGCCGAACTGCGCTCCGTCCTCAGCCCGCGCAAAGGAGACGTGCGCGTGCACCCGCCCGCCCATCACGTAACCCTGCATGTTGACCACGTCGAAGGGTTCGTCCTCGTGTCGGAAGAACACGTTGCCCGGTGGCAGGGCGGTGGACTTCACCACGTGCACGTGGGCGCCGCTGGTCGAGCCGATGCCGCACAGGATGACGCCGTCGGTCACGGCCCGGGCGGCCAGCGCCTCCTCCAGCCCGGCCAGCAGGTCAGCGCCGTTCTCCAGCTTGATCACGTGCGTGGCCCGCAGGTCGTCTGCGTCGCGCATGGTGGGTCTCCATCTGTGGTAGCCGTGGCGGATGCTGGAAGGTAGCGGGCTCGCCCGGCGCTGTCAAACCTCGCCGCGCAAGAGGCGATGCCCGACGCACCGGCCGTTCAGCGACGCCACCTGTACCACCTGTCCCATCTGTGCGAGAATGCCCCCTCGACGCCTTCCCTGAGCGTGTCAATGACCTGCTCGAACCAGAAGATACCGAGCACTCCGCTCAGGAGGGGCAGTCCGATCAGCAGCGCCCAGAGCAACCCGGTGACCTCGCCTCCTCGCCACAAGCTGAAGTAGAACCAGATGCCGGCCAGCAGCACCACGCCCAGCATGAGGCCGAACAGGGCGGACAGGAAGAACCTCAGCAGAACGGCCCCCGGCCCCCATCCCTCCATCGGACTGTGGCTCTTCTGTCTCACACTGACCTCCACGGACCCGCAAGTTCACGTCCCCGCGTCAAAACGGTTCGCCCGCCCCCGTGCCATTACGACAAGCAGTACACAAAGTACCGAGCAGACCGGCTGGCTCGACAATTCTCTCGGACGCCGCAACGCCCGTTGTATCCCCTCCGCAGTGGAAAACCACCACGAGGACCACGACCCCGCCGAACGGCCGCACGAACGCTAACGTTGTGTCCGTCGTGTCTTGGTGGTTCACATCCCACATCCGATGACCCGAGCGCGCCGAATCTCGTCCGGGACACTGGCCGGGTTCAGCTCGTTTCACTCCAACTGTCGGTCCAGGGTGCGGTAGTTGACCGCTTCGCTGATGTGGTGGCTCTGGATGGCGTCCCGGCCCTCCAGGTCCGCTATCGTGCGGGCCACCTTCAGTATCTTGTCGTAGGCGCGCGCCGACAGCCCCAGCGCCTCCATCGCCTGGCGCAGCAGCAACTGCCCGTCCTCGTCCGGCCGGCACCACTTCTTCACGTGCCGGTGCCGCATCTGCGCATTGGTGAAGACGCCCGTCCCCTCGAACCGCCCGAGCTGCCTCCGCCGCGAGGTCACCACGCGTTCGCGCACGGCGGCGGAGCGCTCCCCGCCGCGCGAGCTGGCCAGGTCCCGGTATTCCACCGGCGGCACGTCCACGTGGATGTCTATCCGGTCCAGCAGCGGCCCGCTGATGCGGTGGCGGTAGTTCTCTATCTGGCGCGGCGAGCAACGGCACTGCCGCCGCGGGTCGGTGAAGTGCCCGCACGGGCAGGGGTTCATCGCGGCTACCAGCATGAACCGCGCCGGGTAGGTGACCGTCATCTGCGCGCGCGCGATGGTTATCTCCCCGTTCTCTATCGGCTGGCGCAGCGCCTCCAGCGCCGAGCGGTTGAACTCCGGCAACTCGTCCAAAAACAGCACTCCGTGGTGGGCCAGACTCACCTCCCCCGGCTTCGGGTGCGTGCCCCCGCCTACCAGCCCCGCGTGGCTGACAGTGTGGTGCGGCGACCGGAAAGGGCGCGTGTGCATCAGGGACATCTGCGAGTCCAGCAGCCCGCAGACGCTGTAGACGCGGGTCGTCTCCAGAGACTCGCCCGTGGTCAGCGGCGGCAACACGGTGCAGAGCCTCTGGGCCAGCATACTCTTGCCGGAGCCGGGCGGGCCGATCATCAGGACGTTGTGCGCGCCGGCGGCGGCCACCTCCAGGGCGCGCTTGACGTGCTGCTGGCCCTGCACCTCGGCGAAGTCCACCTCGTAGGCGGGCTCTAGGGCGCCGGCGGGGGCATCCTCGGGGCGGACCGGCTTCAGCTCCTTCTCCCCGGCCAGGAACCCGACTGCCTCCAGCAGGTGGTTGACGGGGATGACGTCCAGCCCCGTCACCACGGCGGCCTCGCGGGCGTTGTCCAGGGGCACGACCAGCCCGTCCAGCTCCTCGCGGCGGGCGCGGATGGACATGGCCAGCGCGCCCTTGACCCGGCGCACCCGGCCGTCCAGGGCCAGCTCGCCCACGACGGCGTAGCGGCGGTGGTCCTGGAACTGCACGGTGTCGGTGGCGGCCAGCAGGCCCAGGGCGATGGGCAGCTCGAAGGCCGGGCCCTCCTTGCGGCGGTCGGCGGGGGCCAGGTTGATCGTGGTAGCCAGGCTGGGCAGGTTGTAGCCGTTGTTGCGCAGGGCGGCCTGCACGCGGTCAATGCTCTCCTTGACGCTGGCGTCGGGCAGCCCGACGATGGTGGCGCGCGGAAGCTGAGAGCGCGTGGCGGAGACCTCGACCTCGACCGGGAAGGCGTCTATGCCGAAGATGCCCAGGCTGTGGACCTTCGCGAGCACGGCCATGCCTCCGCGCGGGGGAAGAGCGAAGCGACCCGGATGCGGCGACGCCGCTGCCACCCGCCGCCGAACCGCGCCGCAAGTATAGCAAGCGTGCCCGCCCACCGCAACCCGCCGCGCGGACCCGACACCGTGCAACGGCGCCGCAGGCCCCGCCGGCTCGCCACGCAGGCGCCCCCGGTCCGCCTTCGTGCTCCTGCTCGTGCTCGTGCCGCCGGTCAGCCGCGTCCGCACATTGCTGTTGACGTTATCTCCGAGGCGCTGCTTGACAGAGGTCTTTAGGCGGCGTAGATTCCACGGGTGATGGGGCGAATGGCGCCACGGGGGATTCCTGCGGGGAATCTGAGACAGAAGGAGGCGGTCATGAAGCGCGCGGCAGTCTATGCGGGGTTGCTGGCTGCGTTCCTGTTGTTGGCGGGCTGCGTGGAAGGCGAATCGGAACTCACGATCAACGCCGACGGCTCGGGCAGCCTTCGCTATCGGCTGGACATGATCCCCCAGGCTGTCGAGGTCCTGGAGGAAATGTCGAGCGCGCCCGGCTTTGTCTCGGACTTCCCATGGCCGCTGACCCCCGAAGCGGTCCGGGCGGCCATCCAGAAGGCCGGGCTCGTCGCGCAGGAGGTCGAATCGGAAGGGCTGCCCGACGGGGGGCTGCGCCTGGACTTGACGCTGAGCTTTGATCATATCGGTGAGTTCGTACAGGCCGGTCCCTTTCGGCAGACCACGTTTCAGCTGTCCCCCATCGCGGATGGGGACGTGGTCTACACCGGTGCGGTGGACTTCGCGCCACAGACCGGCGGGGGGATCGGGGCTCTGCTATTCGAGGAGCAGAGAGGGCGGGTCGGCTTCGCGATGGCCAGGTTCCTCTACCGGGGCATGCGGTTTTCGGACACTGTGACGCTGCCCGGGCCCATCCTGGAGACCAACGGGGAGCGGATCGGGCCCCGGACCGTTCGGTGGCAGTTCGATCTGGACGCCCTTACCTTCGAAGAGGCGCAGGAAGGACAGCGCGCGGTGATCCCCGGCGATTCCCTCGAGTTCGGACTGCCCGTGGGGCGGCGGGTGGAGGCCGAAGGGGAGGAAGCGAGGGGACGGGTGCAGTTCCAGGAAGTCCAGATCCCCGAGGCCGAGGGTGGGGGCGCCTACAAGCTCGGTGTCAACTCCACAGAGGTTGAGATGAAGCTCGTTCCGTCGAGTGGTGAGCGGGAGGGCAGGGTCAAGGTCCGAATCGGAGTCGTTCCGCCGGAGGGGATAGATTTGGCCGAGTGCAGGGACGCCGAACTCGAGCCCGTCTTGACGGGCGACGGCCAGCTGCTGAGGCCGCGCGTGGCGCCGTGGCTCTCAAGTCACGTCTTCCGGGACGAGACGTCCTACGAGGTAACACTGAACCTGGAGGGGCTTCGCCGCCAGCCGGAGACGCTGGTGGCGCTGAAGGGCGAACTGATCTTCGTCGAGTCAACTGGCACGAAGGATGTCCGGATCGGGCCCCTTGAGGATTGGGTCGGCAAACGCCTGGAGCACCCGGACCTGGAAGGGCTGCAGATCTACCTCGATCGCATCACCGAATCGTCCGTGGATGTCAGGATGACCAAGTCCACCGAACGGCTGATCCGAAACGTCAGCTTTCTCGACGCGTCGGGGCGCTTGATCCATCACTCAGGAGCGAGCGGCTCCGGCGGCAGGACCTACTGGGAGTACGAGTACAGGGTCCAGGCCGACCCGGGGGGCACGATGGTCCTGAAGGTCCACCGGCGGCCGGAGCTGAGGCGGATTCCCATCCATCTCTCGGACATACCGCTGCCGTAGGCGCGGTGCGTCTCACCGCGGCTCGGCCGGTGTCATTCCGGGCTCCATTCCGTCGGGCGCAACGGGGCGTGGCCCTCCGCAGCGGGGTGGCTCGGGTCTGCGCCGGCCGGGAGGGCCGCGGGGCGATCCGTTCAGTCCGCAACCAGTTGCAGGCCGGGGTCGTCCACATAGACTTCCCCGTCCCCGGAGGACGTCTTCTTCAGGACGACCACCGCATCGGTCCGGCCCGGCCCCGTGGTGAACCGCAGAGTCCGGCGGGCCCAGTGGGGCGCGTTGCCGCTGACGGGTTCGCTGTGTTTCGCGGGCCCTCCGTGACTTCGGACGGCCAGGCGGGCGGACTCGCCTTCGTCCACACGGAACATGGCCATCAACTCGTAGGTCGTCTCCGGCCTCAGGCCCGTGACCCTCTGCTGCAGGCCGTTGGGGCCCTGTCCGAGGCGTGCACTGTAATCCCCCATTCTGGCTTTGGCGTCGGTGACCCACTGGTTGTGGCGGTCGAAGATGACCTCGACCTGCTCGCCCACCTCTTCCCAGTGTTCCAGTTCGCCCCCGTAGAATGCTGCGTTCTTGATCAGATTGCGATGCGGCGGCAGCGAGCGGTCGGTGTTGATGTCAACCGGGGGATTCTCAAAGTCATGCCCTGCCGTCCACGGGGGGGCGCCCAGCTCGTAGGCGCCTCGGTCGGGAGCCGCGCCCAAGTATTCGTCCGTGATGCCGGGGATCGGTACGGCCGCATCCACAGGTTCGGTTCCCGGGGACAAGAACTTTTTCTCTCTCAACTCCTTGTAATCCCAGCTATTGCTGCCGGACACCAGACCCTCGGCATCCACCACCATGTCGGCCGATCCGACGTTGTTGAACATGCGGCAGCCGTAGAGGTCCTTCTCCTGCGCGGCGTTCCAGGTCGAGCGGTAGCTGTGGCGCGCGTCCGAAACGGTGTTGTTGTAGTAGAGCAGGTAGTTGCCGTAGTGGTTGTTGATGATGCCGGCGAAGTCCACCGCCCAGATAACGTTGTGATGGAAAATGAGGTTCTTGCAGCCGTGGTCGAAGTAGAGCCCCATATTTTTGCTTTCGGCGAGGTTATGGTGAAGCCAGTTGTGCCGGAATTCGGAGTTGCCGCCATCCACTCCGTTGCCGTAGGTCAGGCCAAGGTCGTCGGTCAGATAGCCGGCATAGCTCAGATCGTTGTATTGCACCAGGCAGTCGTGGAGGCCGTGCACGCCCAGGATAGCCCGGCCGGCGCGTGTAACTGTGTTATGGCTGAAGACATGCCCCCGAGTTCCGCGAGCGAACGCCACGGGAGAGGCAAAAGTGCCCATGTAATTCCCGTCGTGGATGTAGTTGTTCACGATCCAGTAGTCACGTCCGGTCAGGAGCAGACACCCACCCGACGAGTAGGCTATCTCGCAGTTGCTCACCACGTGTCCGTCCCCGTCGAGGACTATCCCGGTCCTCAGTTGCGATCCGTATTGCCGGACGGCCCGGGATGAATGGTAGACGTATTCGGCATGCAGGCCATCGAAGACGAGGCTCTCCGAACGTTGGTCGGTCCTGATGGAGCCGGCGTGGATGCGGAGGTCGCGCAGTTCGACGTGGGATCTGCCGCGGAGGTCGAACGCGTACATCCGGTGCTTCACCTCAACCCTGCCGGCGGGTTCGCCGTCATCGGGCATCCACACGTAGAGTTCCCCGGCGTCCGCATCGTAATACCATTCGTTCGGCGCATCCAGGGCGCTCTTGATGCCGAAGAGGTAGTATTTCCCGCCCTTCCTGCAGATGTGGTTCCCCTTCTCATCGGCGTTGTTCTCCACTTCCACGTAGCCCGGGCCGGATCCCGTGACCTTGCCGGTCCAGCAGAACCACCGCTTGTGGCTGCTGACCCACGCTGTCGCACCGGTCCAGTCGGCTTCCGGGATGGCGTCATCCACTATGCGTGTGGGTGTCGTTCCCTCGCCCATGGTCGCCATCTTGAACTCGAGGAGGTGTTTCTGGTCGGCGCCGCCGGCGTTCGGCCAGCGGGCTTCGAACATCATCCGCCCGTCTGCGAATACCTGGTTCTCGTGGCCCAGGTCCAGCGCCACCCTCGCCTTGTAGATGTGGTCGCGCACCTTCTGCCAGCCCCTGACTCTCTCGCAACCGGATATGACGACCTCGCCGTTCCCATACGGTCGGAAGATGATGGGCCGCTCCGCCGAGCCGGAGTTCGCCGGGACCACGGTCTCGCGGTAAGTCCCCCCCTTGATGCGGCACTCGTCGCCGGGCCTCAGCAGGTCGGCCGCCTGCTGGATCGTGCGAAAAGGGGCCTCCCGGCTGCCGTCTCCGGGTGTCTCGGCCTCGCCGTCCACGTAAAGCGTTCGGGCGCTTGCGAGAGGCGCGACGACAAGGAAGAGGAGTCCGATCAGTGCGCTGAGTGCGGGTATGTCGGTCATTGGTCGGCCTCCGGGTTCGAGCCGAGAGGGAATCGCGCATCCGTTGCGTGAGGCGATGCCGAGGTCGTAATGAGGCAGCAACATCTGCTGGCGTTCGGGCCGGGCATCTGCATCAGGCAGATCGGGGCGCCATCATACCGCCTCCCCAGATCGCTGCAAGGTGCTCCGTTTGCTCTAACGCGAGACGGGCCGGACCGCTGGGGGTTGGGGTATGCCGCGGGGTGGGCGGTCGGCAGCAAAGAACGCGAGTATTGCGTCGCCGCGCAGTGAGGGGAGGCCATTTGGCGCACTCGGCCTCGACAGGCCGGTTCCCCGGTGCGATTCCTCGCCCCGATCTACACCCGAAAACCACCACAGCGCAAATGCCCCCTGGCGGATAGTTCTGGACATTCTGCCTGAGAAGGGATAGTATGAACGCTGAGGGTCGGAGAAGCGGGGGCTGACCGGGCCCGAGAGACTTAGCGGAGAGGGGGAGCGATGTTGTACTGGGCTCCGCTTTTCTGATCGTAGCGATCGTGGCCGGCGTGCTTGGCTTTGGGGGCATCGCCGGGGCGGCAACCTGGATCGCCCAGGTTCTTTTTTCCCTGTTTCTGGTGGTTTTTGTCATCAGCCTGCTTCTGGGCCTGGCGCGCAGGCGGAGGCCGCCCATCTGACCGTGCGGGCCATGAGACGCTGAAGGCACTGGGAGGAGGCTGCCCGGCCGCTTCCAGCCGCTGTTACTCGTAATGGGGTTTTGCTCGGCCGCGCTTTGGACGTGTCGTCCGCCCATGTCTATGTGCGGTTCGCAGGCCCGGCCGGGTGTGACGTGTAACTGCATCAGCCGGATGATGGGGGCGCAGAGATGAAGACTATCGGGCTGATCGTGCTGGTTGTGGTGGTCGTTGCAGGACTTGTGCTTTTGTGGGGGCGTCCCATCGAGGATGAGATGGCCG
>PUMJ01000043.1 GCA_003551305.1 Candidatus Brocadiaceae bacterium | reverse complement strand
GGGCGGACCGGGGATGCGCCGACTCGGCCCGCCTCATTTGACGTGGCAGGGCGCGCGGGCTATGTTGCACACTGATGGTGGATCCCTTTTCCAGTTCGGGTGGAGTGGACGATGAAGACGAGACGGCAATCACGGGTTTCGGGCGCTCCAAACTCCCGCTCTGGTGGGACGGCGGCGACCAGGTTGGTCACACTGGCATGTGTAGTAGCGGCCGTCTGCCTGGCAACGGGCGCGATGCCCGCGGCCGCCGATGATGGCGCCTGGACGGACCTGACAGCCTTCCTGGTGCCCAGCGACGGCACATACTCCCTGGGCGATACCCGCGCCACCTTCAACGAGACCCGCGACCAGGGCAGCAAGATCGTGTTCTTCGACGCCGAGACGGGCGACAACGAGACCGCCGAGGTTTACTGGTGGGACGGGGAGAGGATAGTGGACTCCGACGGTAGCCCCGCGAATGCCGACGGGGAAGCCTACGGGACTGACCCCCTGCAGCCGAACGAAGCCGCCATCAGGCCGTTCAATCACCTGGCCGGCGGCGACCGCAGGCTGCACACCCACGGCGGCGGGCGCAATCATCTCTCGACCGGCTACCCCGACTGGTTCCTTCTGAGGCGGGGGCAGGCGCACGAGACCTTCTCCGGCTGGGTCTGGGGGGGGCGCAGCCAGGACGAACCGATGGTCGTCGCCGCCTACGGCCCGACGGATGACGGACGGGCCGTGGTCAGCCGCGAGCGCGGAAACCCGTTCAGCATGCATACGCACGGTCGCACGCACGTGCAGTTTCACATGGTCCTCGCCGGCCTCGAATTCCACCAGGGTATGAGCTACCTGGGCATGCACCACGACTGCACCACGCCCGGGGAGCCGGGGGTGCCGACCCTGCAGGTCGAGGACTGCAAGATCATCGGCGGCCAGATGAACTACCTGCCCATCGGCACCACGGTGCGCCGATCGGTCAGCGCGTTCAACTGGAGCGCCGAGAGCCACAGCCAGGGCTACTTCACCAGCGGTTTCGAGGCGGCGCCCACCTTCGAAGAGGTCATCTTCTACAAGAACGGCTACAAGGTCGATCCCCGCACCGACCCGGACCCGCGGCGCACTATCTTCGACCGCAACATCTACCAGGGCGGCGGCGCGCAGATGGGCCACACCTACCGCAACATCATCTCGGCCGACGGCGGCTCGGGCGGGCCCCAGATGCGGCTCGGCGGCCTGTGCGAAAACAGCCTCATCATCGAGGGCTACTGGTACAGCTCCACCGCCAGCAACAGGTACATCAACCCCTGGCTGGTCGAGGGCGGGCAGAGCGGCCGCTCGGCCGTCGTGCGCAACAACGTCCAGTTCGTCTTCAAATACCCCAGCCCCAACGACCCCGACCCCGACGGCGCTTCCGACGCGCGGGCGCACCCGGGATGGGGCTACAGCTTGAGCGCCGCCTCGTTCGGAGGCCTCGTCGAGGGCAACATCGTCAGCGGCGCCATGCTGACGGACGACCTCGGCTTCGACGAACACCGGCACGCTTACGCCTTCAGCTTCGGCCCCCGCCCCGCCGAGTACCAGGACGGTAACACCTACACCATGCAGCGCTCCGTCTTCCGCAATAACATCGGCTACCGCACGAGCGAGGGCCTGAACCTGGGCGGCGACTGGGCCGGCGCGGCGGGCCACGTGGCGGAGGGCAACGTCTTCGCCGCCGACACCGCCGTGGGCGGGCGCCACAGCAATCTGGCCGACTCCGAACAGATGGATGTGCGCGGCAACCGCTTCTACGCCAACACGGACGCCCTGCCCGATGAGGGCTGGATGGGCGAAGGGAACACGCTGGCCCCCTACGGGGAAGCCGCCGCGAGCGAGGACTGGCCCGACCCGGACCGCACCCTCAAGCGCTACGTCACCGAAGAGCTGAACCTCACGCTGCTTGACTGGTCGGACGACCCCTGGCTGGACCCCGAAGAGGTGGCCCGGCGAGTCGAAGCCGGCGAGGCCTACGACCCGATGGGGCTGAAGACCTTCATGGCCGTGGCCACCAACATGCGCAGGGGCGGCACGGACCCCATTCCCGGCTCCGGCAAGCCCTCCTGGACCGCAGACTACCCCTGGGACGCGCGGTTCACCGGTCAGGCCGTGGTGAACTGGGTGCGGGAGGGATTCGGGCTGGAGCCGGTCGGCTCAGCCGATTGAGCGGCCGGCGCCGGCCAATGTCCCCGGTCTCTGACCCGCACTTCATCCGGGGGCAGGCGAATATGCGGCTGCGCTGCAGCCTGCCGATGATAGTGATGCTCGCCCGCCCCGGGGCGGGCGCGACCCCACTGAACCCACACGATCAGAACCTCCCGGTGGGTGGGTACCATGTCTCGGCAAAGTAACCTTTCCGGCTTGCCCGCGGGCGGGCTTCGTCGTATCATTGTTCTATGCCGGATGGTTACATGCTGTGAAGGCGCGGTTTTCCCCGCGGAGTGCTCTCTGGTCGGGGGGGGCGGACGTCATGCGGAAGCTGTTGCTGGTGGTGGCGCTGGCGCTTGCGATGCCGCCCGCCCTGGGCGAGGAGTCGGGCGTGCCGTTGGGCCCGTGCGGTTCCGCGCCCCCGGCCGCCCCCCAGCGCCGCACCGCCGGGGAGGGCTTCCCGCCCCTGCCCCTGCCCGTCACTCCGTTGCGCCGCACGGAGAAGAAACGCCCTCCGGCGCCGCCCGCCCTGGTCGCCAAAATCCAGTACGGCGAGATCCGCGAGGTCCGGCGCGACGGCGAGACCGTCCGCTACTACGACTGGAACAAGGACCCCGGCGACATCCCGATGCTGCTGAACCTGGCCAATCGGACGCTGGGCATCCAGTACACCCACCGGCGCGGCCCGCTGGAGGCTTTCGAGCCCGACCCCGCCCGCTACCCGGTCTTCTACTTTACCGGCAGCGAGGACTTCACACTGGCTGAGGCGGAGGTGCGCCGGCTGCGGGAGTTCCTCCAGAACGGCGGCACCGTCTGGGCGGACACCTGCTTCGGCGATCCCGAGTTTTTCGAGGCGTTCATGCGCGAGATGGGCCGCGTGCTGCCCGGGCGCCTCTGGCGACGCCTGCCACCGGACCATCCCGTCCTGCACGCCTTCTACGAGATCGAGGAGGTCCGCTACACACGGGCCGTCCCTGAGGCGGAGGGCGAGCGCGGCCCGCCGGTGCTGCTGGGGCTGGACCTGGGCGACCGCACGGCGGTGCTGCTGTCGCGCTACGACCTGAGCTGCGGCTGGGACGGCCACATACGCGAGGGCGCCCTGGCGGTGCATCCGCAGGACGCCCGCCGCCTCGGCGTCAACATGGTGGCCTACGCCCTGGCCAAGTGGCAACTGGCCGGCTACCAGAGCGTCGCCCGGCTCTACTACGAGGAGCGGGGGCCGGCGCGCGGACACTTCGTCTTCGCCCAGGCGCGGCTGGGCGACAACTGGGACACCCAGCCCAACGCCATCGCCAACCTGCTGAAAGCCGTCGCGGCCGGCACAAGCGCTGAGGTCAGGTTCCAGCGCAGGGCCGTGGACCTGGACTCGGCCGAGTTGCTGGAGCATCCGTTCCTCTATATGACGGGGCGCCACGACTTCACGCTCTCCGAGGCCGAGGTGGCCTCCCTGCGGCGCTTCCTGGCCGGGGGCGGCTTTCTGCTGGCCAGCCCCAGCGCCGGGCGGCGGGAGTTCGACGTCGCCTTCCGCCGCGAGATAGCGCGCGTGTTGCCGGGTCACGAACTACGGCCCCTGCCGGCCGACCACATGGTGTACAGCATATTCCATCAGGTCACCGAGATCGGCTACACCGAGTATCTGCGCTCCCTGGGGGAGCGGCCGCCTGCGTTGCCGCTGGAGGGCGTCGCGGTGGGCGGGCCCACGGCGGTCATCTCCAGCCCCTACGGGCTGGGCGGCGGGTGGCGCGGCTTCGACCACCCCTTCGGCCGGGACGTCGCCCACCGGGACGCCCTCAAGCTGGGCGTCAACATCGTGCTCTATGCCATGACGCATTGAGGCGGCGCGGGCAGGAGCCGCATACCAAGGAAGGAGACCCACCGCATTGAGTGATACCGAACAGCAGGGCGCCGGAACCCGCAGCGCCACCGAGCGCGAGCGCAAGCTCATCGCCCGGCTCGGCTCGGTGCGCAGGTCGCTGCTGGGCGAGATCAAGAAGGTCATCGTCGGGCAGGAGGACGTGCTGGAGCAGATACTGGTCACGCTCTTCTGCCGGGGGCACGGCCTGGTCATCGGCGTGCCCGGCCTGGCCAAGACGCTCATCGTGCGCACGCTGGCCCGCTGCATGAGCCTGGACTTCAAGCGCATCCAGTTCACCCCCGACCTGATGCCCGGCGACATCACGGGCACCGAGATACTGGACATAGACCCCGAGACGCAGGAGCGGCGGTTCCGCTTCGTGCCCGGTCCCATCTTCACCAACATCCTGCTGGCCGACGAGATCAACCGCACGCCGCCGAAGACGCAGGCCGCCCTGCTGGAGTCCATGCAGGAATATGCCGTCACCGTGGGCGGGCAGACGCACCCGATCGAGCCTCCCTTCTTCGTGCTGGCCACGCAGAACCCCATCGAGCAGGAGGGCACCTATCCCCTGCCGGAGGCACAGCTCGACCGTTTCATGCTCAACATCATGATCACCTATCCGCGCCGGGAGGAGGAGATCGCCATCTTCCGCGCCACCACCATGGACGAGCTGCCCGAGACCGAGCCGGTCATGGACGGGCGACAGATACGGCAGGTGCAGCGGATAGTGCGGCGCATGCCCGTGAGCGAGCACCTGCTGGAATACGTGGCGGACCTGGTGCGCAGCACGCGGCCGGAGTGCGCCGAGGCGCCGCCCTACGTGAAGAAGTACGTCGAGTGGGGCGCGGGGCCGCGCGCCGGACAGTACCTGGTGCTCGGCGCCAAGGCCCTGGCCCTCATCGGCGGGCGCTTCAACGTCTCCTGTTCGGACGTGCGCGCCATCGCCCACCCCGTGCTGCGCCACCGCATATTCACCAACTTCACGGCCGACAGCGAAGGCGTCGGCGTCGAGGACGTCGTTGACCACCTGCTGGAGACCGTGCCCGAGCCGGACGAACGGGCCTACGCGCGCAAGGCAAAGCTGAGCGAGAAAGGGAGGTGAGGGGATTATCGTTGTTGGTTGCTCGTTGCTCGTCAGATCGACCTGCCGGGATGCGCACGGGCCGTTTCTGGATCTCCTTCGGGACGTCGAGACGCTCCCGGCCACCCGCGCTGGCGGCATCCTGACCGAGCAGTTGATGCGTAGCCGTAGTTTAATCTCTGCGAACATCGCCGAGGAATTCAAACGGAGCAAAAGGCAGTTCGGCAACTGCACAACGATCCAGGTTCAGAAGATGCTCGGAGGACTGAGGAGAAAGATACCGGCGAACAGACGCGCACTTCGCGAAGAGGACGGGACGTACATCGTAGAAGACCACCCCGCCGATTCAGAGTAGAGGTTGTCTGTCCCCCCACGAGTAACGAACAGCAAACAACGAGCAACGAGCAGCCGACTCATGTCCGCTATGTTCCAGAGTCGCTATTACGACCCCCGGAAGTTGGCGCGCATCCGCAACCTCCAGCTTCTGGCCCGCACCGTGGTCGAGGGCTACATCAGCGGCCTGCACCGCAGCCCCTACAAGGGCTTCAGTTCCGAGTTTGCCGAGTACCGCCAGTACATGCCCGGCGACGACCTGAAGCACTTCGACTGGCGCGTCTTCGCCCGCACGGACCGGCGCTACGTGCGGCAGTACGAGGAGGAGACCAACCTGACCTGCACACTGCTGCTGGACTGCAGCGGGTCGATGGCGTTCGGCTCGGACGGGCTCAGCAAGTTCGACTACGGCTGCTGCCTGGCCGCTGCGCTGGCCTACCTGATGATAAGCCAGCGGGACCAGGTCGGGCTGGTGCTCTTCGACGAGCAGGTGCGGCGGCGCGTGCCCCCGAGCAACAGTCCCGCCCACCTGAACAACCTGCTCCGCCAGCTTGAGGACGTCCGCCCCGAGGGCGAGACCGGCATCGCCGCCTGCCTGCACTCGATTGCCGAGAGCGCCAGGCGCCGCGGGCTCGTCGTGGTCATCAGCGACCTGATAGACGAGCAGGACGAGGTGATGAACGCGCTGAATCACTTCCGGCACGACCGCAACGAGGTCATCGTCTTCGACCTGTTCGACCCCGCCGAGCGCGATCTGCCCTACGAGGGCCTTACCGAACTGCTGGACCTGGAGACGGGCCAGAAGATGCAGGTCCGTGCGGACGTGATACGGGAGGATTACCGGCGCCGCTTCGAGCAGTTCGTGCAGCGCTACCGGGGGGAATGCGCCGCCTCCCGCATTGACTACCAATTTGTGACAACCGAGACGCCCTACGAGTTGATGCTGGCCGCCTACCTGGACCGACGGGGCAGGTACATCTGAAGGAGGGCCGGCCATGATACACCTTCTGTGGCTCTCGCTGGCCATCCCGGTGGTCATCCACCTGGTCCACCGGCGCAAGGCCATGCAGGTGCCCTTCAGCACGCTGCGGTTCGTGCGCATGGTGGACCGGCGCGTGGCGCGGCGGCACCGGCTGAAAGAACTCCTGCTGCTGGCGGCGCGGATGCTGCTGCTGGCGGCCCTGATAGGCGCCCTCTACCGCCCGATGGCGCGTTCGGCTACCTTCCAGGGCCGCGGCGTGCCGACGGCGGCCGCCATCGTGCTGGACAACACGATGTCCATGCACGGCGTCCACGGAGGCACAACGCGCTTCGAGCGGGCGCGCCGGGCCGCCGCGCAGATACTGGACGGGCTGCGGGACGGCGACGCGGCATGCCTCGTCTTCATCGACGAGCCCGGCGCCGCTGAGGCGGAGATGACGACATCGCTGTCCGCGCTCAGGAACCGCCTGGAAGCCGCCGAGTGCGGCTACGGCGGGGCGGCGGCGGCCGGCGCCCTGGGGCGTGCCCTGCGGGCCGTGGCGGCAGACCGCCGCCCGCGCAAGGAGCTCTACGTCATCAGCGACTTCCAGCGCGTCACCTGGACCGATGCCGTCGGGCGGCTGCGGGGGCAGGTGCCGGAAAGCGCGCCGGTCTTCCTCGTGGACGTCTCCGGTGACGTCGAGAAGAACCTCGCCCTGACGCGGGCCGAGCCTGCCCTGCGAGTGCAGGTGGCCGGGGCCGCTCTCGACGTGCTCTGCACCGTCGCCAACAGGGGTGCGGGCGATGCGCGGTCCGAGGTGAGCCTGCTGGTGAATGGTGAGGTGGTCGCCCAGGATGAGGCGGGGGTGCCGGCCGGCGGCGTGGCCGAGCTTTCCCTCAGGCACATCCCTGCGGCCGCCGGCGAACTGGCGGCCGAGGTCCGCCTGGAACCGGACGACCTGGCGCCGGACAACGCCCGTTACCTCGTCCTGCCGGTGCAGCAGAAGCTGCGCGTGCTGCTGGTGGACGGCGCGCCCTCGGCTGTGCCGTACCGCGCAGCCACCTTCTACATGGAGATGGCGTTGCGCGCGCCCGCCCGGGGCGGCGAGACGCTCTCCCCGGTCGAGACAACGGTCATTCCCCCGGCGGAACTGCCCCACCGGCGGCTGGCCGAATATGCCTGCGTGGTGATGGCGAACGTCGCCGAACCCTCCGAGCTGTGGGCCGACCGCCTGACGCGCTATGTCGAGGACGGCGGGGGGCTCATCGTCTTCCCCGGCCCGCTCACTGACGCGGACTCCTGGAACGCGGCGTGGGGCGACGGTCTGATGCCCGCCCGCCTGGGGGAGGTGGTAGAGGTTCCCGAGGGCTCCGCGCTGGGTCGGCTGGACGGTTCCCATCCCGTCTTCGCCGGGCTGGACAGGGCGCTGGACCCGCGACGGCTGCGCGTGGAGCGCTTCTACGCCATCGAGGAGCCGCAGGGGCCGGTGCTCGCGCGTCTGCGTGAGGGCCCCTTGCTGGTGGAGCGGCGCTTTGGCGCCGGCTCGGTGCTGCAGTTCACGACCGCGGCGGACCTGGAGTGGGGCAACCTCCCCGCGCGACCCTTCTTCCTGCCGATGCTGCACCAGATGGTCTATTACGTCGGGCGCCCCGGCCGTGCCCCGGCCGAGGTGACGGTCGGGACGCCCTATGCGCTCAAGCTGCCCGCCGACGCCGCCGGCGCGCGGGTGGCTTTTTACGGACCGGGCGACGACGAGGAGCCGCTGGCGATACGGGAGGCCGAACCGGCCGACGGGGGGGCGCGGGTCTTGTTCGAGCAGACCCATCGGCCCGGCTTCTACCGCGCCGACTGGGAGCAGGGCGAGAGGGCGCACGGCCGCCTGTTTGCCGTGAACACCGAGCCCGACCAGAGCCGCACGGAGCGCCTCGATCCGGAGCAGGCGCGGGCCGTGCTGGGCGCGCGGCACGCGCGAGTGGTGGACGACGTGGAAGATCTGGCGCGCGTGGTGCGGCGCGAGCGGGAGGGGTTGCCCCTGTGGAACTACCTGTTAGCCGCGGCCCTCGCCCTGGCCGTGGTGGAGAGTTTCGTCGGAAACGCGTGGCTGAAGCGCCGAGGCGCGAGATGAAGAGCTGGGAGATAGCGTTCACCGGAAGCTGGCCGGCGGCGCTGGT
>PUMJ01000067.1 GCA_003551305.1 Candidatus Brocadiaceae bacterium | reverse complement strand
CGATGTTATAAGCGTGCCCCAAATAATAACGACGAGAAGCACACACCACATTGAGTTAAAATGTTTGCTGTTCAAACCCAGAATGCCTCCAATTAAAACACCAATCAAAAACTGGTGCCCGATTAATTAAGTTCGTCCCGGTTCTATATTTACGGTTATTGCAAGCCGGTGCACACTAATGTTCACTTCCGGCTTTAACATCTGCTGTAGATAAAAGATTTTTGTAAATATTACCAATACAAACTTACAATACCTGCTCAGCGTCGTTAAATTTAATCACCTTAGATACACCGGCAAACACGCAGCTAATATCATCGAAAACGGTAAATTGTTCTTCCAGCAAGTGCCAACTTATATTTTATCCAAAACTTTTTTATTCCCTGCTAATTATCACAAAAACGACTGAAGATGATACATCCCTGCCACTCATATTTAACAGCAGCCGACAATCCGGGAAGATTAGAATTCGACAATGTGATAGTCTCCTCATTTGTCCTGGATTTATTTCATTTGCTGTTACGATTTGTAATTACCTGAGAAAACTGGTCAGGGAGCTTATTTCGTTCCAGCCATCGCAATAAAAGCACACTGCACAAAGTCTTTTTTTCGAATAGCTTTAATCCCTGATTTCAGAGACCAAGATATCAGCTTTCAGATTCAAAGCGGGGCGGATGCCACCACCTCCGTAGTTGGCAAGGCCGTAGCTAAGGAATCCTCCGCTGAAGAGGACAAGACACACATAGTCTCTACTGCCCGAGCTGGGAGAACGCGTCCCATAAAACCATGTTTCCCCGCTTAGTCTGGCAATCCTCTTCGCATTGTTCACACCCTGGAAGAAAGGGTAGACCGAACCAATCTGGTAAGAATAACTATGTGATGTATCGCCCAGCTCGGTGGTCGAAGTATTCCTTAAAGGTCACCCCCTCAACATAGTTCATCACAATGTAGGCAGTGCCGTTGGCCTTATAGAAATCTTTGACCGAAATGTGATGTTGGGGTTTTCGTTGAAGAGGGCCAGGGTGCGCGCTTCCTCCAAGAATTTTTCCAGGCCGTAATTGAAGTTATAAGCCAGGGATTTCTTGTAGACGCTTACTGCCATCTGGCCGCCGATGCAGTAGGCCAGCTCCTGGGGAAGGTACTCTTTGAAGGCCAGCTTTATGTTCAAGTTCAAGTCATAGGCAAGGTAGGTTATCCCGAAGCCGCCCTGGCCGAGAGCGCGGCCGATTAAGTACTTTTCCTGCAGAACTGTGCCGGGAGGCAGGTGCAAAAATGATTCGGGAACACTGCCTTTCACCCAACTACAGTGCGGGCACTTTGTCTTTTCGCACATCTCTCCCAAGCAACTAGGACACCTGTTGCTATTCAACTCGATCCGTATCGCTCCCTTCTTAAAAATCATAGCCATAAAAAAATAGCTACATATAAAATAGTCTTAATTCATAAACCCGGCAAAAGTAACAAATCCTTCCATTAAAGAGGTCGCATAAATGACATACTTATTATCCATATCCAAAACAAAAAGCCTATTCTTTTCACCAGCATAAGAGCCAGGCGAACTTTCAGAAACACCTACTAACACCAGAAAGCCTTCTTCTGTCCAATATGGGTCTCTCCAACAATTGAGGCTAAAAGGCATCTTGATATATTCGATACTTTTCTGTTCAAGAAGATCATAATTTACTAGTATTATTACTTCATCTTTTTCTATAAAAAAGTATATTGAGTTATCATCGCAAGAGAAAAAGGGAATTATATCCAGCACATCCTCTGCTATTAAACGATAATCCAAGCCATCTTTGTTAGCTATTGCTAAATTTTTTGTTTTTGGAGAATCAGATTTGCTAAAGATAAAGGCAATCTTATCACCATCCATTGAAAAATTTGCCTTGTGAAAATCAGTTCTCTCTGGCAAGCCAATTTTAGGCGAAAGGTCTTTAGCTTCGCTGATATCTTGAGATGAGGATATAAATAATGGTGAAGTCTCATATGACTGAGTTGCTGAAATAAAGGTATTTTCTTTTTGTGACCAAACCAAATCTAGAGAACTAACTATTCCTTTAATATGAGATATTTCTCCAGTATTTATATTTACGAGGCTGGAGAAACCATAATATGTATGTGCACCTTTCTCAAAAACAATATAATTGCCGTCACTTGACCACGACGGGTTGGCGATAATCACCCATCCATCCTTGTTCATTACTTCCTCTGACCATACCGCCGGCCTAAAATCATCATATAAATCACCTTCAATAACTATCTGAAGAAATGTTTCCACAGATTTTCTTTGTAAATCGTATACTTTTAAACCCTCATTATCAATAAAAGCTAAATTCCTTTTATCAGTTGACAAATCTACGCTGGGTGGAAGGCCTTTCCAATAATTGCCTACATGTTCAGCTTTTACAAACTCATTAAACTCAAATAAGATTGATTCTGTTCCATCCCGGATATCCCTCTTTATAACAGTTGTTTTATAACCACTTTTAACTGCATAAATTAAATGGTGATACGCTAGTTTGCTAGTAACTTTGATTTCTTCATCTGGAAGAGCTATAACATATATTCCATTATCTTCTATCATTGGAGTAAACTTATCAACTTGCTCGTCGCCGAGAGGAACTTCGTCATTACAGGCAAAGTTATTATAGTTTTGAAAAGCTAAACCACTTTTAGGCTTTTCATCTCCCTTACCAAGAATTTTCTCGTCCAATTCTGTGATGAACAGGCTCATAACCCCAAACAAAAAAAGAACAAGTGCTAATAATGCACCGAGACCAAATTTGGTTTTTCTACCACTTTCAAAGAAGAATCTTTTTTCCGATTTGTTCTCACCAGTGTCAAAAGATTTAATTCCAATTTCTTCTTTTTCGAGCGTTTTGATTACTGCATACTTTATTTCAGTCTTCTTTTTAGCATCTTTATGCAGCAGCGCTTCCAGAAATTCACCTACCGCCCGGTGGCGCTCTTTGCTCCTTACAGCTATAGCCTTAAGTAGAGCTTCTTCCTGTTGCGGGTCAATCCTCACCCCCAGTTCCGAGGGTGGAATCAATGTTTCTTCAGCCAATCGGTCCAGTGATTCAGGCGGGATTTGACCGGTAATGGCCTGGTAAAAAGTAGCCGCCACGGCATAGATATCGGTCCAGGGACCTTGCTCGCCTTTCGAGCGATACTGCTCTTCCGGCGAATAACCCGCCTTCATGATCACCGACATGCTCCTGCTCTTCTCCCCCATGGCCTGGCGGGCGGCGCCGAAGTCGATCAAGACCACACGGCCCCTGGTATCAATCAGCAGGTTGTCAGGGCTGATGTCGCGGTGCAGAATGCCGGCAGCATGTACTTCTTTCAAGGCATCCAAAACGGGCATGAAGATGTTTAAAGCCTGCTCTACTTCTATTTTACCGCCCTTGCTCTCCAGGTAGCTTTGTAGGGTGACCCCTTCGTGGTAGTTCATGACCAGGTAGGCGGTGTTATTGGCCTCGAAGTAGTCACGCACAGTGACGATGTTGGGGTGTTCGTTGAAGCGGGCTAAAGTGCGAGCTTCTTCTAAAAACTTGTTCATACCGTAATTGAATTCTTCTGCCAGGGACTTTTTAAATACCGTTACCGTTCGCTCTCCGCCGGTGCGGGTAGCCAACTGCTGGGGCATATACTCCTTGATGGCCAGCTTGATATTTAAAGTTGTGTCATAGGCCAGGTAGGTAATACCAAAGCCGCCCTGGCCGAGGGCCCGGCCCATTAAGTACTTTTCCTGCAGGACAGTGCCGGGAGGCAAATGCAGGGCCGATTCGGGCGCACTGCCTTCCACCCAGCCGCAGTGGGGGCAGGTTTTAGCCACACCCTTCTTTTCCATGCAACTTAGGCAGAGGTTGTATTGTTGCAAGTAACTCCCTCCCAAAATAACAGACTATTTGCTATTCCAACATCTGAAGATCACTACCATCTGCCTGTGTGTATATTATAAATCTTGTAGCCGTCATCTTGATTTGTGCAGTCAACCAACCGACCAGGCAGGCAGGACACCAGGGCATGCCCAGGTTACCGTTCAACCGTAATCCGAACCGGTCATCAATACCTGTCAAGATATGACAAACAGACTTGTTCTTCCTCTAAAATTACTAAAACCTCTTTAAACCGAATGATTGCCCCGGCAATGCTATACTTTATTGGGGTTATCCATACATCCAACCATCAAACTATAACTTAGCATTTACGCAACTATTAAGGTTTCCTAGAGAAATATTGTTCCACAAATTCCTCAAAAGAAACATCTAATAAATTATAATCTTGGATATCTTCATCGTTATAATGCCACCACTCACTATGAATCGGGGTGAAACCGTTTCTGATCATGACTTCAGTTAAATAATTCATGTTTTTCTCAGCCTCTTCCGGTATGTTTGGATAATTTCTTGACGCCTGCGCAGAAAAATCATCAAAACCGGTAGGCATAACCAGTTCTTTGCCATCTTTATCTACAAGGGTAACATCGACAGCAGCACCCCGGTTATGGTTCGAACCTATAGCAGGGTTAGCAACATAAATAGGATCAGATACAACTTCCCACAGCTTTTCCTGAGCCTCCAGAGGGCGGTAGGCATCCCAGACTTTTAGCCGCAAGCCATCCTCTCTAACTTCCGCTTGTGCAGCTGCCAATTTTTCGGCAGTACTCTTTCGTAACAGGCAAAGTTCAAAGGGATATATTATTTGTTCAGTAAAGTTGTTTTCAGTTGCATAGCGCAACTCGACAACTATTGTGGGATCTATATCTTTTAAATTTACCAAGTCTTTATAAACAAATAGTTCTTCTTCACCATCTAAGCTGGCAGTGCTCAGTTTTTCTTCTAACACTATAACTTCTTCTTTCAATTTTTTGTTCCTATCCTGAAGTTCATTAATCATTTGTCGCATTTCTTCATTTTCTTTTAGCAGCTGAACTGGCTTTGCAGTTTCATTTTCTCCGGCAAAAAAACTTAAGTCCGGGCTTAAGGTATATATAACCCCTATCCATACTACTGCCACAAAAACGACCAGGCTTAAAATAACATACTTGTACCGCTTAGAATTATTTTTGCTAGTATAAGGGTATATCTCTTTAGCTTCGCTCTTTTGCAGCTCTCGATAATTTGCTGAACCATTTTTATTTTTATCTATACCAGGCATTCTAAATACTTACCCCCTTTATTATTAGGGACTAAAAACATTATTTGCCTATTTTTTTAAATAATTATCGACAAACCAGCAAAAACAAGCATTATTTAAACTTATAGGTCTGTATTAATTAATTCGTCTTGTTACACTGCCATCTGCTAATGTTTTGTAAAGTTGTCCTCCGGCATCATCATTTTGAAAATAAACCCATTCGTCAATAACATTTAAAAATCTTGAATTGCTCGCATTTACTTTGCTTCGGCCACTGCCGTCAAGCTTAATTTTGTAAATACTGCCGCCATCATCTATATTTCGGTAATAAATCCAACCTTCGGATACGTTTAAATATACTGAGCGGTCATTGTTGATTGGTTCGCGAAAGCTTCCATCAGTTCTTGCCCTGTAAATTCTCCTGTTGTCATTATTGTTGCTGTAGTAAATCCAATCACCTGCTACATTAATGGCCCAGGGTTCATCACTGTTAATCTGTGTATGCCCGCTGCCGTCATTGCGTATTTTATCCAGGCTGTTATCCCTGCCGTTGCGATAATATAGCCACTCGCCCACTACATTTAACGACCATGATTCATGATCATTTATCCTTTTCTGCTCACTGCCATCGGTTTTGATCTTGTAAAGCCTTTTGCCGCTGTTATAATTAAGATAATAGATCCAACCATCAACAACTTTCACCGACCAGGATTCATCATTATTTATTTTCATTCTGCTGCCACCATCAAGACTAATTCTGTAAATTTTACCACCATCACTTCTATTGCTGTAGTAAATCCAGTCACCTGCTACATTTAAAAACCAGGAGTCATCTGAGTTAAGCCGAGTTTTATTGTTACCATCAGAACTCTTTTTGTAAAGATAGCCATTGTCCTGCAAGTTGCTGTAATAAATCCAGTCACCTTGCTTTGCAACCAGTCCACCATTTACGGTATTGCCAACCGTATTGCCTGCCATGTTAATGACTGTGTTTCCTAAAGCATTTTCCTGCAAATCCTCAAATGCTTCTTCATAAGGGCTATCCATTGTTTCTTCATAAAGGCTATCTATAATAAAGTGCCATCCCAAAACAACCAGACCCAGCAAAGCTATAAATGATAAGACTTTAACTGGCTTATTGCTTCTAACAGGTTCAGAGCCTATTTCTTCATTGCACTCAGCTTCGTTTAAAACGGTTTCACGCATTTCTATATGTTCTTCGACCGGGGCTATTTCAGGTTTACCGCTACTTATGCTCGCCTGTTGTGCATTGAAACGGCAGCTTATACATAGCTGTGTTTTTAAATCGAGTTTCTCTCCGCAATAACCACAATATCTCTGTTTTGCCTTATCTTCAGTGACCGCTTTTGTTTTATCGCCGAGCAACTCCGCCTGAAACTCCTCCACTGTCTGGCAGCGGTCACTGTCTTTTACAGCCAGGGCACTGAGCAGGGCTGCTTCCCGGTCGGGTTCAATAGCTATACCTAACTGAGAGGGCGGCACCAGATCATCTTCGGCTAAGCGGTCAATAGCTTCCGGTGGTTTATCTCCGGTAATACAGCGGTAAAGGGTAGCACCGACAGCATAGATGTCGGTCCAGGGGCCCTGCTTGCCTTTGGTGCGATACTGTTCTTCAGGGGCGTAACCGGCCTTAAGGACTACAGATAGACTCTTGCTTTTCTCACGCATCTCCTGCCTGGCTGCGCCAAAGTCAATTAAGATTACACGCCCTTCTTTATCGATAAAGATGTTGTCCGGGCTGATGTCACGGTGAAGTATGCCAGCGGCATGCACTTCTTTTAAGGCATCGGTAACTGGCAAGACGATCTGAATGGCCTGCTCTACCGGGATCTTGCCCCCGGAGCGATTGAGGTATTCTAAAAGAGTGATCCCTTCAATGAAGCTCATGACCATGTAAGCGGTATTATTGGCCTCGAAGTAGTCACGCACGGTGACGATACTGGGATGGTGCTCGAAACGGGCTAAGGTTTTTGATTCCCGCAAAAATGATTCCACGCCGAAGCTAAATTGCTCTTTAATCTCACCGGTATAGGAGATGACGCTGTTTTCACCAGGCACTCTTGAGACCAGACCCTGGGGAAAAAATTCCTTGATGGCGATGCGGATTTCTAAGTTAGTATCCCAGCCGAGGTAGGTTATGCCGAAACCACCCTGGCCGAGCAAGCGCCCAACCAGGTACTTGCCGGATAGCAGGGTGCCGGGGGTGAGATAAAGGCCTGCTTCAAGGCTGCTGTCCGAGGCATAGCCACAGAAAGTGCAGGGGCCCTGGTTTTCTTTGTTGGCAAAGCAGCCATAGCAGAGGTTGTGGTAGTCCATAGTCGTCTCCTGTTTGGGCTTGGGTTTTTCACCACGCTGGTTTCTATGGTGTCAAGGTTTTATTTCTATAGGAGGCAGGGGGGTTCCTGCTTATATAACTGGCTCTGAGAGGTACAAGCTTTGTTACAGATCATATTAGCAGCCGGAGCGGAATAAAACCTTAATCCGTGATTTTAGATACTAAGATTTCAGATTAAAAGAGGGACGCACACCATAAGCGACATAGCTGGCAGCGTCGCCGCTGAACCCGCCGGCGCCACCGACAGCGCGCACGAGATAACCGTAGTTCGAAGCGGGAGAACGATTTAAATTACAACTGGCTACACTGCCGATCCTGGGTGCCATTTTTGCGTTACCTTTTTCCTGGAGGTAGAGATAGGCCGGGCATATTTGGTAGAGGCGCTAAGCTTTTTACTTTTTAGATTTTTTCCCTATTCTGGCATATAATAATGGCAAGGTTATAAAAAAGAGACCATCTATAAAATTTAAGTCATCATTAGGCAGGCCAATCTAGCGCATGGATTGCCAGAGGGTTGACGCCCATAACAGAAAATTGCTATTATTGCTTCAGAGAAAACAAGTTCCTATCTCATCCTATCTTAGGATCGCTCCTGAAGAGATAAAGATAATCTTCTTATATATCCAAAAAGGCCGGCACAGGCAAATACCAGGTTGTCTCTGCTGCCGTCCGGCTGCGCTATGATTATGTGTTTCAGGGGTCAAATTAAAGCGTTTGTTTCAACTTAACAAATTACCACCCGGGAGGCTTGTAAATGGCCTATCAAAGCGAAGCGGAACTGGAAATACGCTTAATTGATGACCTTGTAAACTACAAAAACTACACACGGGTTAGCTGCCCCGATGAACCGGCCATTGAGCAAAACTTCAGGGAACAGGTAGCATTACTTAACTATGAGGGCTTAAACGGCACCCCTCTTTCGGACAAAGAGTTCGAGCGTATCTTGGTGCATATTAAGGGTAAAAGCGTCTATGATAGCGCTATTACACTGCGCGATAAGTTTATCCTGCCGCGCGATGACGGCAACGAAGTATATCTCAAACTCTTCGATCCCGATAACCCGTTTAAAAACATCTTCCAGG
>PUMJ01000238.1 GCA_003551305.1 Candidatus Brocadiaceae bacterium | reverse complement strand
TGTGCCACTTGCCGACGTGGCCGGTCAGATAGCCCGCCTGCCGGAGGGTTTTCGCCAGGGTGGGCGTGTCCGGGTCCAGCATGCCGTTTTGCGAGATGAGGTAGGGTTCGTCCTCCGGCACGTCCTCGAAGACCCACCGGCTGCGGCCGGTGTACTGTCCGGTGAACAGGTTCCACCGGCTGGGGCAGCAGAGCGAGGAGCAGCCGTAGCCGCGCTCGAAGCGGACGCCCTCGCTGGCCAGGGTGTCAATGTTCGGGGTGGGGGTCGGGCCGCCGTAGCAGGTGTGGTAGCTCGGGGTGGTGTCGTCAGCGACGATGATGATGATGTTCGGTGGCATGTGTCTGGCATCCTTTCCCGGTCTTGCCGTGGTCGGGGGGCTACACCCAGTGGCGGGCGCGTTCGACGGCCTCTTGCCAGCGGGCGTAGAGCGCATCGCGCCGTGCGGGTCCCATCCTCGGATCGTACACGCGCTCGACCCTGCGGCGGGCGAGGAAGTCCTCCGCGTCCTCCCACAGGCCGGCGGCGAGCCCGGCGAGGCCGGCGGCGCCGAGGGCGGTGGTCTCGGAGACGGCGGGCACCTCCACCGGCATGCCGAGCACGTCCGCCATGAACTGCAGGAGGAACTCGTTGGCGACGGCGCCGCCGTCCACCCGCAGCGCCTCGGGGCCCCAGCCCGCCTCCTCGACCATGACCTCCAGCACGTCGCGACTGCGGTAGGCGATCGCCTCCAGCGTGGCCCGGACGAGGTGCGCGCGGGTGGTGCCGCGCGTGATGCCGATGACGGTGCCCCGGGCGCCGGCGTCCCAGTAGGGGGCCCCCAGGCCGCTGAGGGCGGGCACGAAGTAGAGGTCGTCGTTGCCGCCCAGGGAGGCGGCCATCTCGGCGGTCTCCGCGGCGTCCTCGATGATGCCGATGCCGTCCCGCAGCCACTGCACGGCGGCCCCGCCGGTCAGAACGCTGCCCTCCAGGGCGTAGTCGGTCCTGTCGTTGAAGCTCCAGGCGACGGTGCTGAGGAGGGTGTCGGTGATGACGAGTTCCCGGCCGGTGTTGCAGAGCATGAACAGGCCGGTGCCGCAGGTGTTCTTGACGGTGCCGGGGCGGAAGCAGCCCTGGCCGAAGGCGGCCGCCTGCTGGTCGCCGACCATGGCCAGCACGGGCACGTCCAGGCAGGTGGTCTGCGGGTCGGTGTGGCCGAACTCGCCGCTGGTGGGCCGCACCTCCGGCAGCGCCTCGATCGGCACGTTGAACAGGTCGCAGAGCTCCTCGTCCCAGGCCAGCTTGCGGATGTTGAACAGGGAGGTGCGGGAGGCGTTGCTGGGCTCGGTGGCGTGCACGCGGCGGCCCGTCAGGTTCCACAGCAGCCAGGTGTCCACGGTTCCGGCGGCCAGGCGCCCTTCGGTGAGCAGCTCCTGCGCCTCGGACGCGTGCTCCAGCAGCCACTCCCACTTGGTGGCGGAGAAGTAAGGGTCCAGCTGCAGGCCGGTCCTGCGGTGGATGTCGGGGCCGTGGCCGGCCTCGGCCAGCTCCCGACAGCGGTCGGCCGTGCGGCGGCACTGCCACACGATGGCGTTGTGAAGCGGCTCCCCGGTGCTGCGGTCCCACAGGAGGGCGGTCTCCCGCTGGTTGGTGATGCCGATGCCGCAGAGCCGGCCGACGTCCACCTCGTCGGTGACCTGCCGGATGACGGCCATGGTGCTCTGCCAGATATCGGCCGGGTTGTGCTCGACCCACCCGGGCCGAGGGAAGACCTGAGGGAACTCCTGGTAGGCGGCGGCGACCACACGGTGCTCACGGTCGAACACCATGGCGCGGGTGCCGGTGGTGCCCGAGTCTATGGCCATGATCAGCTCGTCCGGCACGGTTGCCTCCTTCGGTGTTCAGGCGGGTTCGGCCCGGGCGGCGGTCACCCGGCATAGAGCGCCAGGCGGTTGGCGTCCTCGACGACGAGGATGTCCTCCTCGGATGCCTCCAGCCAGCGGTCCAGCACAGCCTGGGGCGATTCCACCTTGAGCATGTGGGCGGCGGTGACGGTGGGCTCGTCCAGTTCCGTGTACATATGGATTGCGCCGAGGCGCTCGAGCATCGCGGCGAACTTGTATGCTTTGTGGGAGTAGAGGACGTAGCGCTCCTGGAGCCCGCGCAGCACCTCGTCCAGGGGTGCGGTGAGGCGCTCGTAGAAGTTCTCCCGGGCGTCGGCCGTGGGGGCGGTGCCCCGGGGGCAGGCCGCCAGGAAGAGCACCTCCGCCCCGTCTTTCATGACGTTGCGGGCCAGCTCCAGGCCGCGCTGGGCGTTGTAGAGCGATTCGTCGGCGGGGTCGCCCCCCGGCGAGATGACCAGGCGCGAATGCGCCGGCACCCGTGCGCTGGCGACGCGGTCCACGTGGCGGATGCCCTCCCGGATGACGGCCTCCATGGCGCCCGCCCCCGCCCAGAGCGCGCGGCCGCCGGCCGTCACAGTCCCCAGGACGAAGACAGGGCGGCCCTCGATGATCATGCGCGCGGCCTCGAGCATGTCCTCGGCCAGGGGGTTGGCCCGACGGGAGGGGTCCGGGTGCAGGGGGTGTGCGCCGAAGGTGGCGGCCTCCTCCAGCGCCATGGCGTGGTTGGCCTCGATGCCGGCGTAGGAACAGATGCCGGGCAGGAATGCCTTCAGGGCGTTGCTGTAGCCGGCGAAGTAGTGATTCTTCATACCGGAGGTGACCAGGAACACGTCGGCCTCCAGCGCCCGGCTGTTGGCGGCCACGGGCGTCCCGCGGGAGGTGACGCCGACCGTGGTAAGGCCCGGCTCTGCGTGGCAGTCGTGGATGATGATTTCGCCGGAGACGCCGTCAGCAGCGGCCGACTGTTCGAAGGCGTTGACGATGCGGCGGTTGCCGTCGGTGAGGCGGGCGTGCGAGCCGGTGCAGATGACGGCCGCCACGGAGCGCGCCCCGGACAGGTGCGGCATGCAGGCCCGCATGAAGGCATCGTGGGGCTCCGAGCGCGTGGCGTCCTCGGTCAGCAGCGCGACCCGGCGCCCGGCGACCAGCTCGCGTAGCGGGGGCGAGTCCATCGGCTGCCGGAGGGCTTCCTCGAACGCGGTCAGGGGCTGCCGGCCGCCCTCATGCGCGTTCACGCCCACGCGCCTCCAGCGGTCCTGCGGCAGGCGCAACTCGATGCCGGCGGTTCCGTAAGCGACTGCAATGGCCGTCCGTTCGGTGGTTGACATGTTGGCCTCTCCCGCAGACGAGAATCCCCGACCCGAATGCGAGGATACCTGCGGGCGGCGGGCGCGTCAACAGCGGCGGAGGTGCGCCGTCGCGCCTTCTGCGCAGGGGGCCGTGTCAGATTCCGAGTTCGCGGGCATGGAAGCGCAGCCCCTCCCGGACGCGCCGGTCCCAGTAGCCCCACTCATGCGCGCCGGGGAACTCCTCGTACTCGTGCCCGATGCCGAGGCCGTCCAGATGCCCGTGCAGGCTGCGACTGTGCTCCAGCAGTTCGTCATCGGTTCCACAATCGAAGCGGACGGCCGGCAGCTCGGCGGGTTCGATGCTCTCGGCGAGGGTGAATACATCGTTGCCCCCTTCCGCCGGGTCGCCGCCGAAGATGCGGCGCAGTTCTGGGCCGTGTTCGGCGCTTTGCACAAGCCCTCTGACGTTGAAGGCGCTCGAATGGGCAACGACGCTGCAGAAACGGTCCGGGTACTTGAGCGCCAGCTTCATGGCTCCGTAGCCGCCCATGGAAAGGCCCTCGATGGCCCGCCCGCGCCGTTCCGGGATGGTGGGGAAGAATCGGTCGGCAAAGCCCATGACATCCCTCATGATGTGGCTCTCATAGGCCAGGCCCTCGACGGCGTCGGTGTAGAAGCCGCGCGCCGTGTCCGGCATGATGACGATGAGCGGCATGTCCGCCACATAACGCTCCAGGGACGTGCGGCGCACCCAGGTGCTGTCGTCGTCCGAGAGCCCGTGCAGCAGGTAGAGCACCGGGAACGGGCCGTCGGAGTTGGCGCCGTCCGGCAGGATGACCGTCATGTTGGTCTGCTTGGCGATGGACTGGCCGCGGAAATTGATGCGCATCAGCGCCATGATCGCTGCTCCTCACAAGTTGCGGGCCACGGGGTGTTGCCCGGCCATCGTCGGGCGCGTCACAGCTCGTAGGGCTGCCCCTCCTCCGGCTGGATGACGTGGCCGGCGCCCAGGTCCTCCAGGTCGGCCGCAAGCTGCGTGACGGCGTCGTTCTCGCCATGCACCACCACGGCTGCCTCCACCTCAGGGCCCATGGCGGTGAAGTAGTGCATCAGCTCGTCGTGGTCGGCGTGGGCGCTCAGGGCGTTGACGGCCTTGACCTGCGCTCGGAGCTCGTATTCGTCGCCGAAGATCTTCACCGTCTCAACGCCTTCGACCAGCCGGCGGCCCAGGGTGTGGCGGGCCTGGTAGCCGACGATGAGGATGACGTTGCGCTCGTCCTCGACGCTGTGGGCCAGGTGGTGCAGGACGCGCCCGCCTTCGCACATGCCGGAGGCGGAGATGATGACGGCCGGGCCCTGCATGTGGTTGAGCTTCTTGGACTCCTCGACGTCCTGCGTGTAGGTCAGGTGCGGGAAGCGGAACGGGTCGTTGCCGCTGCGCAGCAGGTCGGCCGTCTCCTCGTCGTAGCACTCGGGGTGCTTCTCGTGCACGGCGGTGGCGCGGGTCGAGAGGGGGCTGTCCACAAAGACCGGCACGTCGCCTATCCGGTCAATGGTGTAGAGTTCGTTGAGGAAGTAGATGATCTGCTGGGTCCTGCCGACGCTGAAGGCGGGGATGATGAGGCGGGCTTCGTTCCGCGCGACCTGCGTGCAGAGTTCGGCCAGTATCTCCTTGACGTCCTGGCTGCCGGGATGGGTGCGGTTGCCGTAGGTGCTCTCGGTGATGAGCAGGTCCACCTCCTCCACCACGACGGGGTCTTTGAGGATGGGCATGTCCTCGCGGCCCATGTCGCCGGTGAAGAGCAGCCGGCGCGTGGCGCCGTTCTCGGTGACGCGCAGCTCGACGAGCGCCGAGCCCAGGATATGGCCCGCGTCGTGGAAGGTCAATTCGACGCCGGGCACCAGCTCCCGGTTCTCCTCGTAGTCCAGCGGCTCGAAGGCGGACAGCGCGGGCCCGACGTCGTCCGGCGTGTAGAGCGGCTCGAAGGGGTTCTTGCCCTGGCGGATACGCTTCTTGTTCACGTATTCCACGTCCTGAACCTGCAGGTAAGCAGAGTCGGCCAGCATGATCTCGCACAGGCCGCGCGTCGGGGGGGTGGAGACGATGGGGCCGTCGTATTGGCTCTTGACCAGGGAGGGCAGGTTGCCGCTGTGGTCAATGTGGGCGTGGCTGAGCACGCAACAGTCCACTGACTTCGGGTCGAAGGGTATGTTGCGGTTCTTCTCGAAGGCCTCCTTGCGGTGCCCCTGGTAGAGGCCGCATTCCAGCAGGACGCGGTGCCCGTTGACGGTGATCAGGTGCATCGAGCCGGTGGTGTTCTGGACGGCGCCGTGAAGCTGCAGTTGCATGGCCTCTCCCGCTCAAGGGCGTTGGGACAGTACGGAAGACCTGAGGATAGGCCGGAAGCGGCCCTCAGGTCAACTGCCCGGCAGAAGAGGCAGCCAACCACAACGACACGACGAACACGACGGACGGCAACCAGGAAACACGGAGGGCACGGAGAGCGGCGGCAAATATTGGGGAGTTGCTTGTTGAGAGTTGAGAGTTACGGCAACGGTGGAGGTGCCCCGTCGTTCCCTCGTCGCCCTCTCTCTCAATCGGAAACTCTCAACTCCCAACTGTCCTCCGGCCGGCTTCCGCTGCGCACTCACCCCGCGGCGCCGCCCCGGCCGTCCAGCCAGAGGACGACGGCCGCCAGCAGGCAGATGGCAGCCGTCTCCACGCGCAACGTGCTGGGGCCGAGGGAGACGGGCATGAACCCGCGCCCCACGGCGGCCTCTTGCTCCCGGCGGGTGAACCCGCCGGCCGGCCCGACCGCTAAGGTGACGGTCCCGGGCGCCTTTTTCTGCTGAGCCAGCACCCGCCAGACCGGTTCGGACGCCGCGGTAGTGGCGATGATCCGCAGCCCCTCCGGCGCGTCCCGCACGAAAGCATCGAAGGGCACAGGTTCCCCGACCTCGGGCACGGCGGCGCGGCCGGACTGGCGGGCAGCCTCCTGCGCCTTGCGCTCCCAGCGGTCGCGCCGGGCGGCTATCCTGCGGACGCGGTCGCCCTGGGTTCGCTCGCACAGGACGGGTTGCAGGCGGGAGGCGCCGAGTTCGGCCGCTTTCTCGATCAACACGTCGGAGCGTTGGGCCGGGGCGGGCGCGAAGCCGAGGATCAAGGGCGCGAGCGGCTGTTCCATGCTCTCGAGCTCTCCCTCCACTGCCACCCGCGCGCCCTCTGCGTCGGCCTTCTCGATCCGTCCTGTGAACTCCCGGCCGTCCCCGGTGAACAGGCGCACCCGGTCCCCGCGGCCGAGGCGCAGCACAACGGCCAGGTGACGGCTCTGCTGCGGCGCCAGGGTGACGGTGCGCCCGACGGCGCACGGCCCCGTCGCCAGGAATCGCGGCAGGTCGGTGGATTCGTCACTCATCGCGCGGTTCATTCTACGTGCCGAAAGGGCGCCGTCAAAAGGCATGCGGCCCTCGGAGAGCGCTGCTCGCGTCGGCGCGCACCAGGACTTTTTCGAGCACCTCCGCGCAGTAGTCGCACGTCTCGCATCGCCGCCCGCAGGTGGCGGTGCGCGGGAACCAGTCCTCCGGGAAGCGGTCATTGGCGATGACGTGCGGGGCCAGCGCGGGGGAGTAGCCCGGCTCGAATAGGTCCAGCAGGTTGCCGCGGTGCTGTCCCTCGCAGTAAGCGTGCAGCACCATGCGCGGGCGGTCGTGCATCCGGGTGGCCAGCTTCACCTGGTCGAACAGATCTTCGTAGTGGTGCAGGTCCTCCGGCCGCACCCAGCTTGCCTGCAGCAGGGCGGGCCAGTGCCGACGGTCGCGGATGTAGCGCCAGCAGGTATGCGGTAGCCAGTCAGGCATGTTGTCGGTCTCATCCACCTCCTGTTCGTGGGCGACCAGGTTGTCGTGGAAGGTCTGTCCGCTGCAGAAGGCCAGGCATCCGCTGTTGACCAGGACATGCAGACCCTTTCCGCGGGCCTCCGCCCACCTCTTCATGCGACGGACGTATTCCAGGTCACGGTTGTGCTCGCGGCGCAGGTAGTAGCTGTCGAACAGGTCCGCCACGTATTCCATGGCCTGAGGCGTATCTATGCGCATGTTGACCGACGCGCGGACCTCCACATCCGGTGCGTGGGCCTTCACCGCCCGCGCGAGGAAAGGGGAGGTGGTGGTGACCACCTCGACGCCGCCGATCAGGGCGTCCAGGTAGTCCAGGACCGAGACCGCCCGGCGGTGAAGCCACCGGCTGACGGCCCGGCCGTCGTAGCAGTTCGAGTTGAACAGCAGGTTCAGCCCCAGCCCCATTTCGCGGAAGGCCCGCAGGTCCGCCTCCAGGCGCGGGCGGGCGGTCCAGTCCGTATAGCCGCGCTGCACGGCGAGGGGCGCCCGTCCGCTGGCCATGTCCGGCCAGGCGAAGTAGACCTCCGCCACCCGCCGGCGGTAGTCCCGCACCACGTCCGCGAAAGGTTCCTGGTCCGGGCCGCTGAGTTGGTATCCTACCGAGAACCGCATGGCGTTGATGCCCTCATTCCCCCTGGTTCCAATCTTCGGCCGGGGCCCGGGTCTCCGGAGGCGGAGCGGACCAGTCCACGGCCCACGGTTCCCGTCGGCGGAAGGGCCTCTCGAAGGTGTTACTGATGACGCCCCGCTCCTCCAACTGGATCATGCACGCGCGCATGCAGCCGCGGGCGCCGCAGATGGCCTGGCCGTACTCGTAGACCTTGCTCGGCCTCCTCTCGAAGGGCGACCACCAGCCCGGGCGGGTGTTGTGGCCGGCGAAGGAGGTGTAGGAGTCCTCGTCGCTGACGTCATCGTCTACGACGGCGCCGCGGAAGGCCATGTTGCAGGCCTCCAGGTCAAGGTCCATCCATTCGACCTCGCGGCCGGCCAGGTTGACTTTGACCGTCCTGGCCGGGTCGAATGCGCCGATCGGGCAGGCCTCGACGCAGGCCAGGCAGCGGTCGCAGAGCGGGGGGCCTTCGTAGAGGGGGTCCGGCTCGAGTTCCGCCTCCGTGATGATGATGCCGAGCCGCTGCCGGGGTCCGAACCGCGGAGTGAGGAACACCTTGCTGAAGCCGATCTCGCCCAGTCCGCACAGGAAGCCCGCGATGCGCAGATGCACCATCACGTCAGGGGCGGCCCGGCCCTCGGCGACGGGACGGCTGTAGTCCGACTTCAGGTGACCGTCGTTAGTGATGCCGCGCCATGGGCTCAGGTGACCATAGGGGACGGCTTCCTTGCCATGGTCTTCGAGGTACTTGGCCAGGTTGATGGCCACCATCGGCATGTAGAGCCAGTTGAGCCCCCCGTAGCCCATCGAGGAGTAGTTGCTGAAGAACGTCCCTTCCTCTACGCCGCGCAGGCTGCCGCGCATGACACGGAAGCCCATGCCGATGACGCTCCGGGCTTCGGGCATGATCTGGCGGGGGTCCATCTGGCGC
>PUMJ01000127.1 GCA_003551305.1 Candidatus Brocadiaceae bacterium | reverse complement strand
GTTCCGTCCGCCGGAGAGGTTCGTCCACCTGCCCTGTCGCCTCGACGGCCCGGCTGAGCAATTGCTCGGCGAGCTGATGGTGTCCCTCCGAGGCGGCCGCCTCGGCCGCCGCAAGAAGCGTTTGAGCCCTGTCGGCCGCTTCGAGGTGGCGTTCGGCGACGGCGCCGGCCGCCGGGCCGAGATTGCTCCGGGCGGCGGCCGTGGCCAATCTCCGCAGCAGGGCCGTGGGCCGCTCGCTCCTTTCGGCCTGCTCGGCGGCCATCTCGAAGTAAAGCGTCGCCAGTTCCTCACGCCCCGCCCCGGCGGCTCCAACCGCAACCGTCTGGAGGGCGTTGAAGCGCGCGACGGCCGAATCCTGTTCCAGGGCCAGATCGCGGGCGTGTTCGAAAAGGTCATCCGCCGGCTGGCGCGCCGCCACTTCGCGGGAAACAGAGAGGGACAACGCTACAAGGAGGGAAACGACAATGAGCGCGACGGGCCGAAGATTGCGCATCAGCTCTGCCCTAAGTGATAGGTCGGTCATGTTGGGTCCGGTAGGCGGCCAGCACATCTCGGCCGGCCCGCACTTTGTCACCGGTGGCCACCTTTACGGCTACTTCGTCCGATTCGGGCACAAAAAGTTCAACCCGGCTGCCGAACTTGATCATGCCGAATCGCTGCCCCGCGGCCAGGGAGTCCCCGGGGCCGACGGCGCAAACGATGCGGCGCGCCACGTAGCCCGCTATCTGGTTGACCATCACCCGGCGGCCGTCCCTGCGCTCAAGTCCCAGCAGGTTCTGTTCGTTCTCGCTGGCGGCCCGCTTGCGCCTGGCGTCCAGGAAGGCACCAGGCATATGTTGTCGGAACCGCACGAGGCCCGCCGTGGGGGCGCGGTTCACATGGACGTTGAAGACGGACATGAATATTCCGATACGCAGCGCGGGCCCCTCGAGGAAGCCATCGGGCGGCTCGACCACCTCCACGTCCGCCACGGTGCCGTCCGCGGGGCTCAGCAGGGCCTCTTCACTCCGGGGACCGTGGCGTTCCGGGTCCCGGAAAAAAGCCATCAGCCACACCCACACCAGTACGACAAGCGGAGCCACGGGTCGGAAGAACCACAAGCTGAACGCCGTGGCCGCCGCGCACAGCACGCTGCCCAGCACAAGCTCGCGGATGCCGTAGCGGGTCAGAGGGATACGCACCAGGGGAACCTCCTTGCAGCACGTGTAGCCCGGACGGGCACCGGGAGTATGCCGTTGCGCCGCGCGCGTGTCAACGGCAAGGCGGAGCCATCTGCGCCGGAAGAGTTACAGAGAGCACCGTCAGAAGCTGCCGAATGCAACGAGCGCTTCCCGCTGGCCGGGTGCCATGTCCCGGCAAAGTAGCCCTTGCGCGTTGACATGTTTCAGCGCGGCCATCATAATGTCGCCGAGTTGAACGAAAAGGGGAGAATCAGATGAGCGCTCGCATTGGTTTGCGCATGGGGGTTCGGTGGCTCATCGCAGGGCTGTTCGCGGCCTCGCTGGCGGCGGGGGGCTGCTCTTCGGCGCGCGGAGCGAGCCCCGAAGGGGTCTTCCTTGAGGCCACGGGGGTGGCGATTCTGGAGAGCCAGGAGCGTGAACGTGATCCTTCCCGATTCTGGCAAACGTACGTTGAAGCGACCGGGAAGGGTGTGGCGGCTGCGGGGGCGCCCACGGAGTTTCAGCAGAGGATGACAGCCCTGCAGGCGGCGCGTTCGCGAGCGCTGGCCGGCCTGCTGGAGGACCTGGAGGGCGTCGAGATTGCCCGCGAGGCGCAGGTGGTGAACATGCAGTTCGCGGGAGAGTCGGTCAGTTCTCGTGCGCGTGGCCAGTTGCGTGGTGTTCAGGTGGTGGCAGAGGAGTATGACTCGCAGACCAGGGTGGCCGAGGTCACCCTCAGGGTGGGACTGGATGCGGAGGGCCAGATAGTGCCCGTGCAGGCGACGGCTGCGGCTCCGGAGCTGCTGGAAGCCCGCCGGGCCCGCGCCGAGCGGGCGGCGCGGGTGGACGCGGTCTCCCGGCTGCGCGAGCAGATAGGTGAGGTGCAGGTCGGCCGCGCCGTGCTGGTGCGCAATTTGATGTTGAGCCACCACGAAGCGTGGCTCTCGGTGGAGGGAATTATGCGGAACGTGGAGTTCAGCGAACCCCGCTGGAGCGGGGAGAGCCGTTGTGAAGTGGTCGCGTCCGTGAAAGTGCCGCCGGAGAAGCTGAAGTATTTCCGCTCTTTGGCCGAGGCCCGATCCTCGCAATGACGCTTGCGGCGGCCGCAACAACCGGCTGTTGGAAGGCTTTTTGTCATCACATCCTTTCGAAAGGGGCGTGCATGAAAGTCAAAGCGCTGTTTGCAGGTTTACTGGTAGTGTTACTGGGGACAGCAGGTTGCGCGCAGACGCAGGTGCCCGGGGCGTCGGATGCCGGCCGAAGTGTGGTTCGGTTCGAAGCGACAGCCTCTTCGGTTGTGGCTCGCCCCGACGATCCCCTGGCCCTGGAAGAGGCCAGCGTGGCGGCCGCTGCGATGGCCAAAGCCAACCTGCTGAGCAAGATCAAAGGCGAGCAAATGACCAGCACGGTGCGCGTCTCTGACCTGATGTTCGCCGGCCAGGAAGTGAGTGCCCGTAGCGAGGGCTTTCTCGCCCGGGCCACGGTGACGCTGCGCGAGCCGGAAGCGCGCGCACAGGAACCGCGCAAGGTCACGGCAGTGGCAACCCTGGAACTAACCAACAGGGAGCTGGAAAACCTCGACCAATATGTGCAGTGACCTGCATCCTGACCAGGGGGAGGCGCTGTCCGCGCGGCGCCTTCCCCCCTTTTTTTCGGAGGTGAGGTGACCATAGGTATGGCAGTGCGCACGCTGTTTGCGGTGGCCCTGGTGTGGGCCATCGCTTCGGCGCCGTCCGCCCGGGGCGAAACGGCGCAACCCGAGCCGGTGGTGGTGGACGTGGTGGGGCTGGCCGCGTTCCCCCAGGATGTGCCGGCCGAGCAGGCCCGTCGGGAGGCCTTGCGCGACGCCCGCCGCCACGCGGTGATGCGCGCGCACGTGCTGCTGGAGCGGGCCGCCGAGGTGCAGGACATGGAACTGCGGCAGGAGCGGGTCCGGGAGCGTTCCGCCGGCTGGATCCAGGGGCTCGAGGTCCGCCAGGCCGGGCCGCACATGGAGGGCGGCCGGCGCTATTACCGCGTGGAAGCGCGTGCGACGCTGCGGCCGCTGGCGACGTTGCAGGCCGCCGAGGCACTGGCCCTGCACCGGCCCGACCCCTGGGCGCCTGTGGTGGCTTTGCGCCTGGCGGACGACCGGGAGGAGGACGCGGCTGAGGGAGCCCTCCGGCGGCTGGGCGACGCTTTGGAGGGATGCGGCGTGCAGGTGGCTGCGCCCTCGGTGCCCCGGCCGGTGCTGCCGATCGAGATCACCTACAGCCGGACGACCACGGACGCCGGGCTGAGCCTGACGATCGAGTGGGAGGCGAGCGTCAACATGGAACAGGGCGAGCCGGCGCAGGCCCGACCCGTCCTGCTGCGGGGCAGGTGGAGCTTCTCCGGCAGGGAAGACCCGCAGCAGGGGTGGTGGCAGTCCCTGGGCGCCACCATGGCCCAGGACGTCTACCGCCTTTGGGCGGCGCCGCGGTGGACGACGGTGCGCTTCGAACGGCCCGATGCCGAGTTCGCCGGCCACCTGGCGCGCGTGATGAGCCGTCCGGCCAGGGCTCGCGTCAGGATGGAGGAAGACCACACGGTCGTCGCCTCCTTCCCCCTGACGGGCAACCCCCTGAGCGCGGTGCAGGCGATGCTGGAGCAGGAGGGAATCTGGGAGCGGGTCGAACTGGGGGAAGCGGAGCTGACCGAACTGTCTTTCCGCTGCCTGCCGCCTTCAGAGGTTGACTGAGCGGCGCCCCGCTCAGGTGAACAGCAGAATCAGCAGCGCCCAGAGGCCCGCGGCCGCGAGTCCGCCGGCGGCCGATCCGGCTCCCTGCAGGTGGCTGTCCGGCCGGAATATGCGCCACAGGCACCAGGCGGAAAGCAGCGCCCCGGCCGCCGCGATGCCGAGCGCGGCCTGCGGCCCCAGCATCAACCCCAGCGGCGTGGCGGCGCCCACCATCAGGGCGTAGTCCGAGACCGCGTAGCGCTGCGGGGGGCCGAGTTTTTCCTTGCGCTCGCGGGGCAGGCTCAGGTCGCGCCCGCAGTTCTCGCAGAAGTTGTCCCCCTCGAACACGTACCGCCCGCAACCCGGGCACTCGTACTGCGCGGGCGGCCCTTCCTGCTCTTCCGCTTTCTCGTCTTCCTTTTCCTTCTTCTCCTCCTGCACGGCCGGGGGGCCGGGGGATTCGGCCCTGGCGGGCGGCGCGGCTTGCGGGGGCTTCGCGGGCGGCTGTGGCTCCTGGCCGGGGGGCAGCTCTTTGCGCTTTGGGGCGTCCAACTGCTGCTGCGGGTCGGCCCGCTCACCCTCTATCTCGGTGGCGTCGGCGGGCCTTAGTTCGACCGGCCCCTCCGTGCCGCCGGAGATGATGGCCTTCTCGATGTAGATGGCGCCTTGCTGTTCGGTCTGGCGGCCGTCCACGAACTCCCCGCAGTGTTTGCACTTGACGGCCCTGGCCCGCACGCGCTCGCCGCAGAAGGGGCATTCCTTCTGGGCGACTTTCGGGATGGTGTTCTTGTCGCAGTAGGGGCAATCAACGGAGTCCTGCGGGATCATGCGCCCGCAGTGCCGGCAGAACTTGACAGGTACCTTCTTGGGGGCCATCGCTCCGGTCCGGGCTGAGTCAGCGTGTATCCTCGTCGCGTCGGGACGCCCACAGCAGGGCCGCCTGCAGGAAGCGGCCTCCATCATTACGGTAGAAAGGCGACTCCTCGGAGGCCGAGCGGTTCAGCAGCGGCATGGCGGCCAGCACCACGAACCGCCCCCGGCCGTAGGTGCCCGCTACGGCCATCACGGGCGCGCGCTCGCCGTCGCCCCTCTCGACGTAAGGGCTGGCCCTGAGCAGCGGCCAGGCCGGGCCGGTCACGCGCAGCGAGGGTGAGGCAAGGGGGAAGACGACCCGGCCGACGCGCGCCGTGACGGGGTGGCGGGTGCGGGCCGGCGGCGCGCAGAGAGCGTAGCGCCGCGGGTAGCGGGCCGGCGCGGCGTCAATCAGGGCCAGCCTGTCGCCCTCCACCAGCGCACCGCACCAGCGCAGCAGGGGCGCGAAGGGATGGGGCTGGTCCGGCGGGCGCGGTGCGCCGATGAAGACCAGACCCCCGCCGCCGTGCACGAAATCCATGATGCGCTGCACCTCCTGCCGCTCGAAGGGCGCCACTGCGCGCGCCGTCCCGGGGTCTCGCACCAGCAGCAGGTCGGTCGTCTCCGTGGCCTGCTCAGCCACCGGAGTCCTGACCCGTCGCACGTCGAACAGCGACGGCTCCAGCACCGCCTCCGGCAGTTCCGGTTCCGTCCCCCGGTGACGGTCTATGAGCAGTTGCAGCCTGCGGTCTTCGCTGAGCAGGCGGGGGGCCGGCGCCGGGCCCCCGGCGCGGGCGAGGGCCTGCTGCCTCTGCCGGGCGGCGGCCCACGTCTCCTCGTCCCGCAGGTAGCTGGAGGCCGTGCGGACGTCATGACCGGCTGCTGCGGCCTCCTGCAGGTGCCCGTAGGCATCGTCGAACTCGCCCTCGGCCGCGTGCAGGAGCGCAAAAGCGGTAAGGTTGGCCGGGTCGGTGGTGTCCAGTTGCCGGGAGGCGAGCCGGATGATCTGGCGTGCGGCCAGCAAGCGCAACGGAAGGCTGCGCGTCTCCTCGCGCAGCTCGACGGCGACCTGTCCGTCGGCCACTTCCACGATCTTGCCACTCAGGCGGATGCCCGGCCGCAGGCTGAGGACGTATTGCTCGCCGCGTGCCGCGCGCAACTCCTCGTGGGCCCGTTCAACCAGGGCCGAGAGCCTGTTGACCACGGTTCTGGTGCGGCCGATGCGGCGCACCAGGCCCGGTGTCGGCTCCTCTCCGGCCATCTCGTCCAGCGCGCGCAACGCTTCCTCGTAGCGGCGCTCGGCCACGAGCCGGCGGACCGTCTCCAGGGCGGCGTCTTCCGGCAGTTCCTCCGGCAGGGGGGCGCGGCGCGGGTCCACGCGCTCCAGGGCGGCCTCGGCGGCGTCGGCATCTCCCGTCTGCCGCCCCTCCACGGGCTCCAGGGTCGCACGGACAGTGTGCAGGGAGTCAGGCGTGACGTTCACGGTCGAGTGCAGTGCGCGGTGCCCCTCGGCCGTGACCACCAGCCGGCGCGTGCCGGGCCGGACGTTCAGCAGCACGGCGGGGCTGCGGCCGGCCGGTACGCGGTCAAGTTCAATGCGGGCGCCCGGCGGCTCCATCAGCACAGCTATGCTCCCCACCGGTCCGGCCGGCCTGAGGGTCAGTGCCAACTCCGTCGTTTCTCCGGCCTTCACCTCGACGTTGCGGGTCACGGGCGCGTAGCCCTGCTGCTCGACCCGGACCTCGACGGCGCCGACGGGGACGTCAGCGATGCCGCAGGGGCTGACCCCCTGCAGCCGCCCGTCCACGTAGACCGCGCTGCCGGGCGGGTCGGTGGTCACGTAGAGCCCGCCCACCGTGCCGGCGGCGCCGCAGCAGAGCAGCGCCAGCGCCAGTAGCACCGGCAGGGCCGCCCGCCTCATCACTGCGCCGTCGGGGCGGGCAGACCCCGCGTCGCTCCTGTCGGGCAAACCGTTCAAAAACCCTGCTCCTCCAGGTCAGGGAGGCTCAGCTCGCCGCGCTCCGGCGTCTGCTGCGCCACGACGCGGCGCACCCATCGGCCTATCATGTCGCACTCGATGTTGACGTGTTCGCCGGGGGTCTTGTGCTGCAGGGTGGTGACGGCCAGAGTGTGCGGGATGATGCTGGCCTCGAAGGAGCCCGGCCGCAGGGCGGCGACCGTCAGGCTGATGCCGTCCACCGCCACGCTGCCTTTCACGACCATGTCGTCGGTCAGTGCGGCGGGTACGGCCACCTCCAGGCGCACTTCGCCGGGGCGCTCATCCTTGCGCCGGATGGTGCCGATACCGTCCACATGCCCGTTGACGAAGTGCCCCCCGATCGGGTCGCCGGCCCGCAGGGCGGGTTCCAGGTTCACCCGGGCGCCCTCGCGCAGGTGGGCCAGGGTGGTGCGCGAGACGGTCTCGGCGCCGACGTCGAAGCTCATCCGCCCCCCCCCCACGGAGGTGGCCGTCAGGCATACGCCGTCCACGCTCACGCTGTCGCCCACGGAGACCTGTTCGGCCAGGGGGCCGGCCTCGATGGTCAGCCTCCGCGCCTGAGGCCGGCGGCGAACCACCGCAACCCGGCCCATGGTCTGGATGATGCCTGTGAACATGACCTCTGCCCGTCTCGTTTCGAACGCACACAGCCTCACCGCGGAGGCCAGACTCCACACCTGATATCATATCAGTCGCGGAAGGTGATTTCTACGAGGCGGGACGGCCAGGCAGGGGGAAGGGGGGCCGAAAACAAGGAAAGTGGAGCGGGTGAGGGGATTCGAACCCCCGACACCTAGCATGGCAAGCTAGTGCTCTTCCGCTGAGCTACACCCGCTCCGATGGGCGCCGCACCGGGCTGCGCCTGACCGCGAAGAGAAAGGTCTGGTGCGAAGGGGGGGATTCGAACCCCCAATTCGCCGGAAGGCGAACTAGATCCTAAGTCTAGCGCGTCTGCCAATTCCGCCACCTTCGCGGTAACGCACGCATGATACCCCAGCGGCGGGGCCACTGCAAGCGCATTTCGCGGACGGTCCCTCGCCGGCGTGGCCGGGACGGCAAGCGCGACAATTGGGGCAAACGCGGCGACCACGAATGACACAACGACGAAGCGAACCGCCGCCGTCGCCGGAGGCCCGGTGCAGCCCCGTCCTGGGCCGGCGCGCAGAATGCGCCCGCCGAAGTCCGGATAGTATTTGACAAAGGGTTCGCGGACGTATAAGTTTATAGGGCGTCAGGTGACAGGAACGGAGAAGCTACGCGCTCGGCGTCGCTGGAACGGCACCGGGCGGAGTCTCGGGTCTACGCGGAGGAGAGATAAGATGGCGGCCATGCGACGGGGTTCCGAAACAGGGCTCATGCTCACGCTGGCCCTGGTCTTCCTGGTGATTGCTCTGGTGGGCGCTGGTTGCGGCATTTTCTTCTTCCAGCAATACCGCACCGTCAGGCGTGCCGTAGACGCCAATCAGGCGGATTTCCGCCAGCACGTGGAGGCGGTCTTTACCGAGAACAACTGGGACCTGCCCGCCGAGCCGGTGGACGAGATGGGTTTCACCTACAAGGCCAACGCCTACCAGGAAGTGGCGGCCAGGCTGCAGGTGGCCGCGCGCCATGACAATGAACTGATGCCCCTGTTGGGCTGGGCAAGCCTGGAGGGCCTGCGGGATGCGCTGGAGGATTCCCCCCGTCAGCGCCAGCTCAGGGCCGAAGAGCAGTCCCCCTACGAGACGCTCAGCGGCCTGCTCACCTTCTACGAGGACCGCTACACCGACCTGCTTGACGAGGTGGCATCCCTGCGAGCCGACAACCAGGACCTTGTAGACCGCCTGGATGAGTCCGAAAGGTCCCTGGTGGAGACCCAGGAAAGGCTGGGCGAGCGCCTCAATGAAGCGGTAGCCCAGTTCAGGAGCGACCTGGAGACCCTCCGTGCCGACTACGAGGATCTGATGGAAG
>PUMJ01000168.1 GCA_003551305.1 Candidatus Brocadiaceae bacterium | reverse complement strand
CGGGTAGGATTGAGGCCGCCCGCGTCCTCCCACCGAGGGAAGGGGCCTGTATCTGACCCGGTGGGAGTGCGAGGCGACGTATCGTTTCCTGAAGACGACCTGCAAACCTGGAGGAAGGATGTGCGTGTGCGCAGCTACACGGGCCTGCGCAACACCTACGCGCTGCTGAACGCGGTGACGTATTTCGTCAGCGTGGTGATAGGGGCCCGGCCGAAGCTGAGTCTGATCTTCAAGAAGGTCTGCGAGCGGGCGCGGCGCTTCTACGAGATAGCCAGCTTCTACCAGTATGCCATAGGGGATGGGATACACCGGCTGCTTTTTGCCTCGGAAGCCCGGTTTGGGGAGCGGGACAGGCGCCGGCACCCGGCCCGGCAGATGCTCTTTCCCTTCGCCCGCGCCCCAACCTGAGAATTCACGGGGAAACTCCTGCTGTCGTTTTTCTTGACAGGGCAACACCCTCCGCATAAAATAAGAATAGAATAATCGCGGGGTGGAGCAGTCAGGAAGCTCGTCAGGCTCATAACCTGAAGGTCGCGGGTTCGAATCCCGCCCCCGCTACCAGTTTTTCCATAACTGGCTCCGGCAGCCGGTAGGTGGTCTTGACCATCCTCGCTTCCGGGGCCAGTTCCATTTTCTTGACCAGCTTTCGGATGCTCGCCTTCCGAGTCCGCATCTCACCCTGCTCAGCATCCCGGTAGAGGCGTTCAACCAGGGGACCGGCTGCTTTGCCATCCACTTTCGGGGCTTCTCTCCTCGCTTCGATATCGGCCAGCAGTTGCTCCCGCTCGCTGTTCAGCTCCTCCAATCGCTTGCTCGCCCAGCCCGCGTCCGAGAGCCCTTCCTCGATAGCCTGGTGGATATTGCCAATCTTCGACTCCACCTCGCCGAGTCTGTGCTGCGCCCCTCTGACGCCGCCTCGTTCCGCCTTCCACAGTTCCTTCAGCTTGCGGTTGAACTCCTGGACGGCCTCGGGCTGGTTCATCAACCACTCAGCAAGCGCACAGGAACTCCTGATCACCTTATCCTCGATCCAGCCCTGCGGAACGTACACCCCAGGACCGCAGCCCTTCCCTCGCCGATACGGTTGACTGCCGCACACATAGTAGCGCCCCGAATTGGTCTTGAGACCCGTCATATTGGCCCCACACCGGCCGCACACGAAAAGCCCGCCGCTCAGCAGGTAGGCTGTTTTCCGGCTGCCTCCGCGCCCCTTGTCGAACCGCCCTGCCTTGGCCTTTCGTCGGGCCTCTGCGATCCGTTGGGCCTCCTCCTCACTGATGATCGCAGGATGCGCGTTCTCGACCACCTCCCACTCCGCGGGCGGCCTCTTCGAACCGTTCTTGCGGTGAACATTCCAGACCCCGTAGCCGCAGTACTTGAGGAGGGTGTTGGGCTGGAGCAGAGAGTTCCAGGTCGAACTGCTCCAGTACCGGCTGCGTCGAGCCGGTATGCCGTTTTCATTGCAGTAGTCCCGCAATTCGGCAAGCGTCGCGCCGTTAGCCGCCAGTTCAGCGAGGCAGTATTTGACGACCTCGTGAACGGGTCTTCCCTGGACCATGGTCTCGTCCAGAACCCAGATGCTCTTGCTTGCTGAACGCCCCCTTGTCCCCCCGGAGACCTCGACCCGCTTCGTCATATAGCCCCACAACGGCTGACCGCCGTTCTTGAAGCACCAACCGGAGTCCGGGTCGCGCATACGCATGTTCGCACGACATCCCTTCCGCGTGTGCATGGCAATCTCCCGGCTGTAAGCCTCGTTCTTCGCCAGTGTAATGGCTTCAAGGTATACCCCTGCCACGCTTTCGGGGTCAACCACTGGATCGTTCAGGGAGCGAACTTCGACACCGTTCTCACGCAATTCGTTCAGAAGGGCCTTGGCCCGAGCGCTGTCACGCGAAAAGCGCGAGAAGTCATGCACCAGGATCGTATCCACCGCAGGGTCCGAAAGAGCCTTCTGAACCATCTCATGGAACTTGACCCTTTTATCCTGATTCTGGTAGGCGCTCGCCGCTTCGCAGAACTCCTCCAGAATCCGGATCCCGTGGTCCGCTGCATACTCGCGTATCTGCCGCAACTGCTCCGGCATCGAAAGACCACGCTCCGCCTGCTCCTCAGTGGACACACGCGCCCATGCAAAGGCAATACGCGGCCCACTTCCCTCCGAAGACGCAACCTCCATGCGCTGACCCGTCAGATCAGCCAGTAGCTGTTCCTTCCCACTCATTGCTCGTCCTCCGTCTCAGGCGGTTCGACCTCCTTGAGTCCCTCCTCCAGCATTTCGATGATGATCGAATGCTGGCTGCGGCGTTCACTGAACGCCTTCCACCGCAGCTTCTCATGCAGCTCGTCCGGCAATCGTATGGTAACTCGGACCATCTCATCCCTCCCTCTGTCAATTGCATCGCCATGTTACCATCATGATGTTATGATGTCAAGCTCCGCTTTCCTTGTGCGTGTGACACGACACGCCTGCGCCCTCACGTGGCCGGGGGGCGATTCGAGCCGGGTTAGCCCCCTCATCCGGGACGCTCAGGGCTCACGCGCTCCAACACCCCTGCGTCCCTATCCTTCACCGCACGCCGTGGGGCCTGCCCCGGCTCAAACGGCTCGGCGCGGTCGCTGGGTTTCGTGTAGTAGCTCTGCGACGTGTAATCCGGCAGTTTTTCGGCCCAGTGGGCACCCGCTTCCGGCGAAAGCGCTCTCTCCTGCTCGATGATCGCCTGCGCCCGCTTTCTGGTGCCGAAACGCAACGGCCAGGCCGGGCACGAGGTGACCGGGCAGAGGGCCACCTCTTTGGCCGATCCGCAGCAGCACGCCAGGCAGTTGGAGCGTATGGTCTTCATAGGCGTCAGCAACTGACCAAGCTGGCGGTTTGTGCAGACGTGTTCTTCCCCTCGGATTGCCTCGGACGGCATCTGAATTCCTCCCATGTCTTTACGGGTAATCCTGCGAACTCAGCGATGTCACAGAAGTGAAGAGCCTCAGCACACCTGCGCAAAACAGCGTCGGGCGTACTCTGCGGCCCGTGCCCGGGCTTCGTCCTCGGGCTTTCCTCCATCCTCAACCAGCACGGCCAGCCGTTCGTGATATGCGTCACACCACGGGAACGGCTCCTCTCCAGCGCTGAACACCGGCCCTAATTGTCTCGCGAGTATGTCGTCATTGGCGTCATTGCCGTCAGGTAACCGCTCAACAGCTTCGTGAGGCGTGTGTTCCGTGACGGCACCAGGCGCGCTGTTGTCATGATCTGCGGAGCCCTCTTGCTCTGCATGGGGACTGCTGACAGCAGTGACGGCAATGACGGCATCCTGACCGTCCCGATGCAGCTCTATCTTACGGGCGGTCCCGTCCCTCCCGTGCTCCGCAACTATGCCGATGCTGGCCAGGTTTGGGCGAACCTCGTTCAACCGGCGCCACAGCCAGTTGGCCGATCCCGGCCACTGCTGAGAGCTCGTATCAATGCGCTCAGCCTTAGCCACCCTCACCAGCTCTCCCAGCAGGTCTGCTGGCGTTCCTTCCCAGCGTGATTCGCGCTCCATGAGAGCTACGACCGCCTGCCCAACGGGGCTTGCCGACAACGCTGATTCGTTCTGCATTTCGATGTTCCCTCCGTACGCCTCAAGGAAATCTCGATCATTGCGCCCAAGGGCTTCGGCCGCAGCCGCAGCCCACCTGGTGAAATCGGCCATGCGGGGCATCCTGCTGAAGGAGAGTCCCGGTGCACGACGCATCGCCTCAGAGACCACATCCAGCAGCCCACCGAAGATCCCCGGCAGCGCATCCTGAAACCGCTTTTTCATGACTCGCTCTTCGCACCGCTCCTGAGGGGAGATGGCGTCAAGCTCGAGAATCAGTGAACGGTCCAGCAAGTCCGGTTGCGTAGCGACAAGATTGATGCCGCCAAGGCCAACAACTGTTCGGTATTCGAACACGGTGCTGTCCTCGTCACTGTAGAGTTTCCGCTTCGAGAAACCCTCACCCGTCACGGCCGCACAAATGGCGTCGGACAACGAGCCCCGCAGACTGGTCAGGTTGTCAAAGCAGAGCATTCGATTCTGAAACGCCGCTAGGGCAAATTCCTCCTGAGATCGAACCGCACTCCGCACCATTGGCATGGTGGGATCAACCAGGTCCTTCACCGCTTTCAGTAGACTGGTCTTCGCAGAGCCCTTCGGCCCATGGACAACAAGCACTGGAACTGCGATGTCGGGCAGCAATGCAGTGGCCACATAGCACAGCAGCAGCAACCCCCTTTCACCGTCATCCACATTCACGAACTCCAGCAGCCTCGCTACCTGTCCCCCTTCAGTGGGTTCAGGCAGCGGCTGCTGATGGGGGTAGTGGCGAAAGAGGATCGGCGGTCTCCCACATACCCTCCAGCCTGACTCCCCAACACGGACGGCGCACTTACCGTCCAGGTCAATCCACAGCGCTCCCTCGTGCCACGCGTGCCGAGTGTGGAGTTCGTACTCCTCCCCCTCGAACAGTGCCTGGGCACAAAGGTTGTTGACCGCTGCAGAGATGGCTTCCCTCCCTGGAGCGGCCCTGCGATCCTCCCAGAGCAGCCGATACAACCAGCGGCTGAAAGAGCGGCCGTCCATTCGCACAATGCGCCGGCTCTCGCCTTCTGGGATGGCGGCATACGCTTCCCCACGTTGATCGGAGAACAGTTCGGCGCCTGCCCTCATGGCCAGGTCGACCAGAAAAGTGGATTGTGAGACGGTCTGCGGCCTATCACAGCCCGGGGCATCGGCCGGCTCCACCTCCTCCGGCGTCCATTGCGGGGCCGATGCGGCGATCTGGGACAACTCCTCAGCAGAGTGGCCCATGTCCAGCCAGTCGGACACATCCCCTTTCTCTGGCAGTCCGGGCAGCTGGACGACCTTCAAGGAACTCGAAACACCCCGTAGACCACGCGCAATCTGAACGGCATGCTTCTGCCCAGGCTGGTCGTTGTCCGGCACGATAACGACCTCCCGCTCTTGCAGGACCGCGGAATAGTCGTCCCGCCACTTATTGGCGCCTCCCGGCACCGTAGTGGCAAGCAGACCGCTTGCGCGCAACCGGTCCGCATCCTTCTCGCCCTCCACCAGGTAGACCGTCTTGTCAGGATTGGCGAGCAACTCGGGCAGCCGGTACAGAACCCGTCGAACCCCTTTGACGTTCCAAACCCAGCCTCCACCCTCGCCGCGCCGCCGCTGACGGAACCGTTTCCCCGGTAGACGCACCACCTGGAAAAGCAATTCCCCCCGCTCGTCCCGGTAGTCGTATGTCGCCTCAGGCTCGCTGTTTCGTCGGCCCACTGACACACCCAGGTGCTGCGCCAGGTCCCGCAAACCGCCATTCTCTCCACAAGCGTGACAGTAGTAACCACGTTCGGAAACGCTCAGATTCGGACGGTGAGGAGGTTCGCCTTGTCCATCCGGATGGAAGACACACCAGGCCGTATACTCCCCCCGGTGGTCCGGCCCCCCCTCCACCTTCAGCTTCTCAAGCACTCCGCTCAACAACTCTTCGTTCATTCTTCTTGCCGGTGGCATTATCTCTTTGCCTCCAGTCTCTGGGGCTGTTGCTGCTGCCGTCCGTTCCGGCTGGTCTGGGCGCATCGCTGGAGCGATGTTCGGCGAACGGGCAGCACCTCAGGTGTGCGTCATTCCGCCGCACGTTCTCGCTGTCGGACGTCCTGGCCGTTCTGTCGGGACTCCGTAGCGTCTTCGGCAACGAAAGCATCGAAGACAAGCCGACAGAGCAGTCTCTTGTATTCCTCGAAGTCCGCTTCGCTCATCGGCTCAGGGTCGACCTGGGCGATGAACTCAAACCGCTTTTTCCTTCCGCGCTTGCTCACTGCTGGATGACCTCGCCAGTTGAACTCTGGGCGTGGGCTCAGTGAGGCTCTTGTCGGTCGGCAGCGCATCGTTCTGATGCTCTGAGCCCTGTTTCGTGCAGCCGGCCGGGTATGGCCTCTATGGTCAAGAGCACGAAAAAGGGCTTCGTCAGACGAATTTGGGCTTCGTCGGAGGGAAAAACGCGCAGAAAAAAGCAGAAATCGGCGGATTCAGAGTCGCCAGCGGGTTTGCTTGGGTGGGGTGTACTTCAGCGTGCTTCCAGTTTTCAGCGACTGCTCCAGGTGTTTGTGCAAAGACGGGTGGCAATCGGCGAGCTTTTTCAGAACGAGGTGAATGGCCTTCGACACGTTCTGCGCGTGGCGGTGTGTGGCGTCAGCGAACGTCCGCAGCTTTCCGCCAAGACCCAAGGCCTTCTCGACCTCGGCTGCCAGAAAGGCCTTCTCTTCCTGCAGTTTCTCTGTCCTGGCAGAATCGTTGTCGCGCTCGGCCGCGTCCAGTTCTTCGTCAATCTCCCGTAGCCGCTTCGCGATCTTCTGGTAAGTTTCTCTGTCGAAGATGGTGTCACTCCCCGCAGACGCTCCCAGTTGACTCACCTTCCCTTCTTTGCTGAACCGGCCATCGGCAAGCACTTCGTCCGCCCGCGATCTTTCTGCTGTGGAGGGCGCCTTCAACCGCGTGTACAGCGCCACCGCCGGTTGCTTCTTGCGCGGACTGGCCAGCAGCTCAGCGATGTAGTGCGCGCCGTCCGTATCCTTTAGGTATACCGACTTGTCGTCCCAGACGACTTTCCACCGGTCGCCCTCTTGGATCCATACATTCTCAGTGATCCCTTCCCCGGCCCGAGGGCGCGATGAGGCTGCATCCGGCCCCGTTCGGGCCGGTGGCAATTCCGTGCCCGACAGGATTCGGGCGCAACCCCGCTCCATGTCCGGGTCACGATCGCGCAGCAGACGGCAGATGGACTCAAACTCTTCCGCGCTTTCAGGCACACGCCACCCCCCCTCACCCCAGGGCAACGACAACCCCGCCTCTCGCGTCAATTCGGCTATGGCATCAGCCTCCAGTTCCATGGCAGTCGCCAGCACAGCAAGGTAGGCGGAGCAGTCAACCTCCGTGGTGCCCTCGCCTTCCCCGAGCGGATGCTGCTCGACGAACTTGCGAAGCTCGACCAGTCCGGGCAAGGTCTCCTCGCTCACTCTTTCCCAGATGGCAAGCTGCTGCAGAACACCCCAGTGCGCACTCGGAACCGCTTCCTGCTTCTGCTCAACCGCCTCTCCCCCGGGCGGGCCATCATCAGGCACACATACCCCCTCGGGAGCGGCCCCTTGCCTTCCCACTGGCGCTGCTCGCCGGTGCCACAGCGTCGCCTCCACCTGGCTCCTACCATCAGCAAGACGCCGCACACGCTCGCGCTCAAGCAGAAGCCAGGCATAGCGCCTGTAGTGAGGCTCCAGGTCCTGAAGCAGCTTCGCCCGCGATTCCGCAGGCTCGCGTTCACCTTCCGGCACCGACGACGAATCCCGATTGCACATGAGTGGCCAACTCCTCGTTCTCTGACGCCTCACCAGCCCGGACCGCTGTGCAAGAAGCCTCGCGGTCCGCCGAAACCAGGCGCTTGCAGAACCGGCCGACGAGTCCGCCTTCAGGTAAGGGACTACGACCACACCCGGAAACCTGAACGCGCCTGGTTCCCACAGGCCGGTGGCTCCCCCACATTACCGGCCTCCTCAGCAGCAAGACTATTCCAGCGCTGACGCCGGTGTCAAACAACTATGGTGGCATCCGGACAACGTCCGGTGTTCTGTGCAAAAAGGAGATGCCGGCTGGCGGAGAAAAAGCGGTGAGCCGTTAGCTTCTCCGGGTTTGGATACCCTTTGCCGAGAGGAGGTGCCTGAGCAGATGACCGAGTTCCTCGGGGCCGCACCGCACCAGCAAACCGAACAGCGCCGCGGCCACTGCAACGGCTACAGGTCCCGCATCCTGACCACGCGGGTGGGCCGGCTGGAACGGCGGGTGTCCCGGGATTGGGAGGGATGCTTCTGCACCGAGCTTTTCGAGCGTTACCAGAGGAGCGAGAAGGCCTTGGTGCCGGCCCTCATGGGGATGCACGTGCAGGCGGTCTCAACCCGGAAGGTCAAGTAGATCACCCGGCAACTCTGCCGGGTGGACATCTCCCGCAGCCAGGTCTCCGAACTGGCCAAGGGCTTGGACGAGCAGGTGGAGACCTGGCGCCGCGCCCCGATCAAGCAGGAGTATCCCTGCCTGGTGGTGGACGCGCTGTCTGAGAAGGTGCGTCACGGGGCGGACGTCCTCTCCGACCCGGTTCTGATGGCGACGGGCATCAGCAAATTAGGCCACCGCAAGCACCTGGGCGTGTGGTGCCGCAACACCGAGAGTCGGCAGACATGTTCGGAGGTCTTCGGCGATCGGCGCAATCGTGGCCTTCAGGACGTGCGCTGCGTGGTCAGCGACAAACACCGCGGCATCCAGCCGGCTGTGGCGCGGCACTTCCAGGCGCCCTCTGGAAGCACTGCCAGGCGCACTTCGTGCGTAAAGTGCCGGGCAAGGTGAGGCACAAAGATAGAAAACGGGTGGCCCGGCTGCTCAAGGAGATCACCGGGATCGAGACCCTCCATGAAGCGCGCCGGACGTCGGGAAGCGCAGCCCGCCAGCTGGAGGAACGATACCCCGATGTGGCGCAGATGCTGGATGAGGAGGGCGAGGAGATGCTCGCCGTCTATGCTCTGGCGGCAGGCCACCGCAAGAGGATGCGCTCGACCAACATTCTGGAGAGGTGGCTTAAGGAGATCAGGCGCCGGACACGGGTG
>PUMJ01000074.1 GCA_003551305.1 Candidatus Brocadiaceae bacterium | reverse complement strand
TGCAGGGCCAGCGGGTCCAGCAGGCCCAGGAAGGCCCGCTCTACGGCCCGGATGGCGTCCTCTCTGGTCGCGGTGTCTTGCTCGGTTATCTTCGCCCAGGTCAGGTTGGACCAGGCGCCCGGGTCCGCCTTGACGACATATTGTATTTCTGCGAACGGACTGTCCAGCGGCAGGTGGACGTCCGGGTCGAAATACTCGCGGAATCTCCAGAAAGCATCCCGCAGCAGGCGCAGCACGGCGTCCCGCAGCCAGTCCGGGTTGGCCCGCTCGTATTCGTCACTCAAGGCCCGCATACCCCGGATGATCCGGGCCAGGCGTTGCCGTGGCGTCAGCTTCTCCCAAGGCTTGTCTTTGCTCATCGGGTCGGCCTCATGTTGTTTGCGATAATCCCTATTTGCGAAAGCATCAGGCCCCGCAGTCCTTCGGCGGTCGGCCGCGGCCTCCGGGCTTCCAGTCCGTCGTCCGGTGGTTTTCCAGGAAGGCGTCCAGGTCCTCCCGGCGGAGGCGGATTGCCTCCCCTACGCGGACGTGGGCCAGCTTGCCCTCCCGGATCAGCGTATAGACGGCCTGCCGGCTCACGGCCAGGTAGGCGGCGGCCTCGTTCACGTCCAGGACGGCGGTTTCGTGTCCGTTGCGGCTCAGGGTCATTTGGGCGGTCTCCCTCCCTTGAGGTCTTCCTTGCGCGGCGGGAATACGCTCCCCCGCTCGGTCTCCAGCTCGTTCAGGGCGTCGTCCAGGGCTTCCTCGGCCAGGCGGGCCAAGGTCAGGCCCGGCGTCCAGTAGACCGCATTCCGCGCCCGGTCGGCCAGCTCGACCGAAACATGAACGGTCAGCCGTTCTTTCTCCGGCCCCTTCTCCCGCCGGGTCGGCGTGGGCGGCGCGGCGGACAGGCCCCTGGTACTGGCCTTGACCGCAGCCGGAACGTTGCCGGCAGGGACCAGGGCGTCCAGTGGGTTGTCTCCGATGGCCTTCTTGCGTTTGCTCATGGGCGGTTTCTCCAGCGGGTCAGCAGCTCGTCCGCCACGGCCCGGTAGTCCTCGCCCCCGTGGCTTGTCGTGTCATAGGTCGTTATGGGTTGGGCGTAGCTCCAGGCTTCGGCCAGGCGGACGTTCTCGCGGACTACGGCCTGGAGGACGGCCTGCCCGAAGGTCTTCCGCATGGACTCCAGGACTTCGCGGGCCAGGTTGCGGCGGAGGTCCACCCGGCAGGCCAGCACGGCCGACAAGGCCAGGTCCGGGTTCAGCCGGCGGCGGATCACGTCCACGGTCTCAGACAGGCGGGCCAGGCCGGCCAAGGTCATAACAGAGGTTTCCACAGGGACCAGCACGTCCCGGACAGCGGCCAGCGCGGAGACCGTCAGCAGCCCCAGGGCCGGCGGGCAGTCGATGATCACCACGTCCCACCGTTGCGGCAGGGCGGCCAGGCGGTCCCTCAGGATCAGCTCGGCCCCCACTTCACCAGCCAGGGCCTTGTCCACGTTGGCCAGCCAGGACGAAGACGGGACCAGCTCCAGTCCGGGCGTCTTCGTCGGGACCACCAGGTCCCCCAGGTCGGCGTTGTCGGTCAGGGCCTCCAGCAGGCCGCGGCCACCGTCCCGGACTCCGCACCAGGCGGAGGCGCAGGCTTGCGGGTCCAGGTCGATCAGCAGGACGCGGCGGCCCTTCTCGGCCAGGCAGGCCGACAGGTTGACGCCGGTTGTCGTCTTGCCGGCCCCGCCCTTCTGGTTGCTGATTGCCAAGGTCTTCATCATCGGTTCACGGCCTCCAGGATGGCGTCATACGCGGCCCGCCCGGCCTGGTCCCTGGGCAATCCGCCGTCATACTCCATGATGGCGGCCCGTTCCTCCCACAGCTCCCGCCAGTCCGCCGTCCAGGACGCCACGGCGGCCCGCCAGGCGGCGTCTTCGTCGCGGACGGCCCCAGGGTCCACCGTCGCGGCGTTCGTCGATCCTGGGCTAACGTGGGCGGTCGTCTTCCGGGCCTTGGTCCTCAGGATGGCTTGGGCGGTCAGCGGCATAGACTCCCCCCAGGTTGGTCCCGCAGCATCCCTCGGCGGCCGACCAGCTTCAGCTCGATCCAATGGCCCACGGCCCCGTAGCGGTTCTTCAGGACTCCCACGTCAAAGGGCGTGGCGTCCGGCAGGTTGTGGTCCTTGGCCTCCCGCCGGTAGTCGGCGGCGCAGTTCAGCAGCCCCAGCACCAGGTCCGCCTCCTGTTCGCTCCCGCCTTCGCGGAGGTTGTGCAGCTCCGGGCGGGCGCGGCGGATCACGTCCATAGCTTCCTGGAAGCTCGCGGCCCCGCTCACGTCCTTTGCGAAACCTTGCGGGATGGACTCCCGGTTGATTTGGGCGGCGGCCACCACGGGACAGCCCACGTCTACGGCCAGGTGTTTGAAGGCCCGGCCGGCGGCGGAGATTTCCTGGTCTCGGCGGTTGTACTCGCCCGGCGACGGGAGGCGTTGGAGATAGTCCACGAAGACCCCGCCCACCGTCCGGCGCTGGGCCAGGCTCCGGGCGTGGTCGGCTATCGCGTTGCAGGACCACCCCGGCCGGTAAACGATCATCAGCCGGTCTTCCAGGCCGCGGAGGCGGTCTTTCTCGGCCTCCAGGTCCCGCCCCGGCCAGCCGTGGTCCGGGCCACGGGCCAAGGCCCCACCCCGCAGGAAGTCCCGGACTTCGTTTACGCTCCAGGGATTGGTAACGGACGCCAGGGCCAACAGCCGGTGATAGACGCGGGCTTCGGGTTCCTCGAAAGAGTAGAGGACCAGCAGTTCCTCCGGGTCGGCGGAGGCGTTCAGCCAGTTCCACAACAGGTTGACCAGGACGGAGGTTTTGCCGTGGCCCGTCCTTGCTCCCATGATGGCCAGCTCGCCCGGATTGAATCGCACGTCCAGGGCGTCCAAGTCCGCCCAGCCGGACTTCCTGCCCTCCGGTATGGCCTTCGTCGCCTCGTCCAGGCGGTCCACGGAGAAGACGGCCGGCGGTTCCTCCGTTGCGGCGGCGTAGGTCGTCAGTTCCTCCCGCAAGCGTTCCAGGGCCACCCGCGGCCCATCGTTCCCGGCGTCCCGTTGGGCCTGGTCCAGCAGGCGTTGGGCGTCCCGCTCGGCCTCGGTGTCCCGCCGGCGGCGTTCGTGGTCGTCGGCCAAGTCGGCCAAGGCCTCATAGGTGTAGCCCGTGGCCTCCGCCGTCCGGGTCAGCAGGTCTTCCCGGTCCAGGCTCACCCGTGGCCCCCGCAGGGAGGCGTCATAGTCCAGGACGGCCTCCACGGCCTGCCGGCGTTCGTGGTCCGGGCTTTCCGGCGTGATACCTTGCAGGCAGACGCGGCCCCGCCAGACAGGCCCCGATTGTCGTTTCGCCAGGATGGCCCGCCAGGCGTCCACCCCTTCGGCCCGGACCAGCTCGTCCGGGTCCTTGTGTTCGCCCAGTTCGCCCAGCTCGTCCGGGTCCACAACGTAGCAAACGGGACCATCGGGAACGTTGCAGAGGTTATCCAGGGCCTTGACCAGCCCGGCGCGGCCGGCGTCGTCGTTATCCAGGGCCAGCGTCACTTGACGGACGCCAAGGTCCGCCAGGGCCTTCCAGCGGTCCTTGGTCAGCAGCTCGCCCGCTCCGCCCAGGGCGGCGACGTTACGGACTTCCTGGGCCTGGAAGGCCACCACGTCCAGCAGCCCCTCCACCAGCACCAGGTCCCGCTTGCCCTCCGGCGTCCGCAAGGCCACGTCCAGGCCGAAGGCGGGCGGCTTCGTCCCGCCCTTCAGGTACAGATACTTGGCCCCTTCCTCCGCCGTTCCGCTCAGGTCGCGGGCGGCGATTGTCCGGATATGGCCCCAGGCGTCGGTCCAGGGAATGACGAGGCGGCCTTCCCATCGCCCATCGGCCAGCAGCCCGGAGGCGTCCAAGTCGGCGGGTTCGATCCCCGCGGCGGCCAGGTGTTCCCGGATGGTCTTCTCGCCAGGGCAGACTCCCAGCGGAAGGTCCTTCAGCCCGTCGTCCTGGAAACCCCGGCCCCGCAGGTAGTCGCGGGCCTTGTCGTCCCCGGCGAGAATGTCGCGGGACAGCCCCAGGAAGGCTTCCAGGCAGGACGCGGCCTTCTGGCGTTTTTCGTGGGCCTCCAGGGCCTCCGGCGACAGCTCGCGGTCCAGGACGGAGGCGTCTACCCCGGCCAGGTCGGCCAGCTTGCGGACGGCCTCCACGAAGTCCGCGCCCATGGGTACGGTCCCGCCGGCGACGTAGGCGGCCCAGGACGTAGGCCCCCCGCCGTAGACGTAGAAACCGAAGGGCCGAAGACAGACCACCCGGTCCGGCCGCGGCTCGCCCGGCAGCGTCTTGGTATGGTCCCGGTTCGTCGCCCTCCAGCCGTCGCCCTTGCGCTTCCAGCCAAACTCAGGGAAGGCATGGTCCAGGCGTTCAAACAGGGCAGGGAGGACGGCCTGGTCCAGGAAGTCCCCCGGTGTGATACGTTCCCGTTTCATACGTTTCATGCTTTGTTCCCGTTATCGGCTCCGCCGGCCACCAGCTCCGCCAGGCGGCCTTGGACGTTGCGTTCCCGGTCTCGGTAGATCATCAGCGTTTTCACGTCGGCATGGCGGGAGAAGTCCAGGACTTCCTCCAGCCCGAAACCGTGGGCCTGGGCCAGCCGGACGGCCTCGGTTATCCCCGCGTGGCGGAGACCATGCGGGCGGACGTTGCCCAGGCCGGCCCGCTCGCCACAGCGGCGGACCAGGTAGTAGACGGCGGCCCCGGTCAGTCGCCCTTGGCCCTTGTTCGCCCGGTCGAAGCTCGTAAACAGCGGCCCGTCCCCGGACGGATGAACGGCCAGCCAGGCCCCCAGGGCCCCCGCCGTGGCGTCCGGCAGGCTCAAGGTTTCCCGGTCCTCCCGGCCCTTGCCCAGGACGGAAACCGTCCCGGCCTCCACGTCCGACACGTCCAGGCCCACCACTTCCGCCCGGCGCAGGCCCAGGTCAAACAGCAGGCGGAGGATGGCCCGGTCCCGATGGCCCTTGGCGTCGTGGCGTCCGTCCAGCGTGGCCAGCATGGCCAGGAATCCCGCCCGGCCGGGTCCCCGCGTGTCGCGGTAGGCGCGGGCCTTGGCGTTGCCGATTTCCAGCGTCCAGCCCACCAGGCCCAGCGTCCGGGCCAGCTTCACCAGGCTACGCAGAGCGGCCAGGCGGCGGTTGATCGTGGCCGGCGACAGCTCGCGGTCCCGCAGACTGGCCTTGTAGCCCAGGGCGCAGGCGTTGGCGGCCCCCTGCCCTTGGCCCATCAGCTCGTTCAGGGCGTCGTCCAGGTCCACGGCGGCGACAAAGGCCCGGAAGTCCTCCAGATCTTGCCGATAGGCCCGCAACGTCCGGGCGTTCCGGCCGCCCAGGAAGGCGTCCACCAGGCGGGCGGCGGCGGCGTGGTCCAGGCCCCCACGGGTAAGGCCAGCACCAGGGCGGGCCACAATGGCAGTTTCAGCGTCCATACCATCATTATCGTAAACGGGAACGTTATTTGTCAAGGGTTTTTCGATAATTTTTCGTCCCCGTTATCTGCCCGTTTGAATCGGAGCGGCAGCCGCCGCCAGTGCGATCCGCCGCTTGCGGGCGTTCTCCGGTGCCCTTCCGGGGCCGGCGGGCGGCGCAGCCAGGCCCGCCCGGCGTTATGAGACTCTATGAGTCTCCTATGCGCACTTTTTCAGACGGTCCGAAAATCGCAAGTCCTTATCATTCAACCACATAAAACGGGAACGTTTACACCATTGTTCGTAAGCGCAAGGGTTACAAGCCCCCCGATTTTCTCAGCGCAAGGGTTACAAGCCTCCCCAGGTCAGGGTTACGTCCCGATGTTCCCGTTGGTGTAAAGGTCCGCATTTCAGCTATTTCCCACGTTCCACGGGCCATAGCCTCCGATGGCCTCCAGCCAGGTCTCCAGGGCCTTCACCCGGTCCGGCGGGATGGGTTGCCCGCCTCGTCCAGGCCCCCGCTCCCACTTGCTCAAGGTGTTTGCTGCAATGTCCGCCAGGCCCTTGTTTTTCATGTCTGCCACGGCCTCCCGCAGGTTCAGCCCCTTCCGCTTGCGCGACGCGTGGAGGCGGACGCGGAGTTCGGCCACATCCAGGCCCGTCCCGTCGTCCCCTCCCTGGGCCTGGTCTTCGGCCCCCGGTGCGGGCAGGGCGGCTTGGCGCTGGGCCTCGGAGGCGGCCTTGACTTCTCGGTCCCTGGTCAGCCGGAGGTCAAAGCCCCGGTCTCTGCCGGCTTCCTCGATGCGCCTATGGATTCGGTCTTGCCAGTCGGCGGCCACAAACAGCAGGAATCGGGCGTCCTTGGTCAAGTCCTGGACGTGCAGCAGGGCGGCCTCGTCCAAGGTCAGCCAGCGGCCGACGCGGCGCACGGCCACCCGTCCGCCCAGCTCCACTTCCACCACCCGGCGCATAGCCTCCAGGGCGTCGTCCACCACGGCCGGGTTGACCGTGTTGGCGGCCGGCCCACGGGTCAGGCCCAGGCCCAGCACGTCCAGCAGCCCCTCCGGATGGCCTCCGCTTGACGCGGACGGGCGGCGTCCTCCGCCGGCGGTCAACTTCCGCCCGGACTCCGGGTTCTGCCGGAAATGCCCCAGGGCGGCGTTGTAGTCCTTGCCTTCGTCCAGCAGCGGGCAGAAGTCCCGCCGGTAGACGCGCGGTTCGTCGGCCCCTTGCCCTTGGTCGGTCCGCTTGTATCGCTTGGACTTGTCGGCCGCGGCGTCCTTGTTCAGCGTGATTTCCCGGTTGATGAAGTCCAGCAGGCGGCGCTCGGCGTCGGTCAGATCGGCCGCGGCGTCGAAATGCGGCAGGACCGAAGACCACCCCTGGATATACCCATCGCCCCCCTTCAGCTCCTTCCGCTCGGCCTTGTCCAGCTTGCGGGACCATGAGAAGACCGCGCCTTCATCGGGCAGACTTCGGCCAGGGTCCACCTTGAAGACGTTCAAACAGCCCACGGCGATAGGTTGCAGCTCTATCTTGAAGTCCCCGTCCCCGTGTCCGCCAGGCCCGCCCGGCAGGTAGTCGGCAAAGAGGATCGGCCTGGGCGTCACGGTCTGCGCCCCCGGCATCGACAGGTCAAACTTCATGCAGCCCAGGGCGGCCAGGCAGCCCTTGACACGTTCCAGCCGGTGCGGGTCGTCGTGACAGTCCAGCACGTCGTACAGCTCCCAGGCGGGCACGCGGAACGGGTTCCGTCCGTCCCGGCCGAAGCTCGCCAGCAGCTTCCGCAGGACGGGTTGGGCGTCCTTGACGTGGCCCAGCAGCTCCAGGCGGCTATTCAGGCGGTCCCGGTGAGCATCGGACAGGTTGGCAAACAGCGTCCCGTCCAGCTCGGCCAGTTCGGCCCGGAGGCGTTCTTCCGTCGTCGTCCTCCACCCCTCATGCGCCAGGCCGGCCGATCCGTACCAGCTCAGGCGGCTTTCCATGATCCCGCCCCGGCCGACAGGGACGCGGCGAATCAGGTATTCGCGCTGCACTCCGTCATTGCCCTTGAGCACCCGGACGAAGGGCTTGTCTCCGATTTCCTCCAGCAGCAGGGTCTCCCCCTTCGCGGTCAGCGTCCGGACTTCCTGGACTTGATCGTCCGGTCCGGGCCGGTACTTGCTCTCCACCAGCGGACTATCCGGCCCCAGGGCGGCTATCTTCTCGTCGGCCAGCTCGGCCCATTGCCGGACGGCCTCCCACTTCCTGGGCAGGCGCAGCTCTCCGACGTGTCCGGCCAGGGCGGCGGCGTGTCGGTCCAGGCGGGTCCGGCCCTCCAGCAGGTAGCGGCGCTGGGCGGTCGGCATGCTCCCCTGGGCGGTCGATAACGTTCCCGTTTTAGGTGTTTCCCCCCTTGGCGTCGATTCCTCCGGGTCCTCCGCCCCCTCGCGCAGGATGGCGTCAAGGCTCCACCATACTTCGTCCAGGACGTCCAGCCGCTCGTCGTCGGTCCATTCGGCCCAGTCCCAGGAATCGGGCGCGGGCGCGTCGGGCAGGTCAGACCACGGCAGAAACTCCAGGCCCACCACCAGCGGAAACCAGGCCCGCTTGGTGGTCTCGTCGATAACCAGCGGGTTAATCTGGAAGATGATCCGCCCCCGGCCCGTCCGGTTCGGGCCGAAGGTGAAGTCCGGCCCCCCGGCCGGTCGCCCCTGGGCCTGGGCGGCGTCCAGCTCGCGGGCGTAGTCGGCCCGATTGCCCCGTTTGGTGTCGGGCTCGCCCAGCGTGAAGGGTTCATAAAGGCGGGCCAGGGCCTTGTCCTTGTCGGCCTCCGGCAGGGCCTCCAGCGTCTCCCACAGCTCCGGCGGCAGGTGATAGTACAGCTCCCCGCCCCGTTGCCGGTAGGCGGCCCCGCCGGTCAGGACGTGCAGGGCCAGCGGGTCCAGCAGGCCCAGGAAGGCCCGCTCTACGGCCCGGATGGCGTCCTCCCTGGTCGCGGTGTCTTGCTCGGTTATCTTCGCCCAGGCCAGGTTGGACCAGGCGCCCGGGTCCGCCTTGACGACATATTGTATTTCTGCGAACGGACTGCCCGGCGGCAGGTGGACGTCCGGGTCGAAATACTCGCGGAGGTTCCAGAGGCTATCCCGCAGCAGGCGCAGCACAGCGTCCCGCAGCCAGTCCGGCTCGTATTCGTCACTCAAGGCCCGCATACCCCGGATGATCCGGGCCAGGCGTTGCCGTGGCGTCAGCTTCTCCCAAGGCTTGTCTT
>PUMJ01000243.1 GCA_003551305.1 Candidatus Brocadiaceae bacterium | reverse complement strand
GACTCCGTCTGCGGGGTCCAGGAATCGGCCACCAGGGGGTCGGGCCGCCGCCGGGGTTGCCACCGGGCCGTGCCGCGAAAGCGAGGCAGCCCGTTGTGGACGAAGTCCATCTCCATCTGCGCCACGGTGTTGCCCGCGTATTCCACCTTGAGGTTCCTATCATCGGTGAAGCGGCCGATGACGGTGGCCTCGACATCTTCGCTCGCGAAGACTTCCATGAGCTCATCCAGGTGCTCGGGAGGCACCGACAGCACCATCCGCTCCTGGGCCTCGGAAATCCATATCTCGGTGTAAGAGAGGCCTTTGTACTTGAGGGGAACGTCCCGTATCTCGGCCTGTACCCCGGTGTTCTCGCCCATCTCGCCGACGGCGCAGCTCAGCCCGCCCGCCCCGCAGTCGGTGATGGCGGTATAGAGCCCGCGGTCGCGCGCCTGCAGCAGAGTATCAACGACCTTCTTCTCGGTTATGGGGTTGCCGATCTGGACGGCCCCGCTGGAGACCTCTTCGCTCTCGTGGCTCAACTCCACCGAGGAGAAAGTGGCGCCGTGTATGCCGTCGCGCCCCGTGCGCCCGCCGACGACAACCACGTAATCGCCCGTCTGCGGGGCCTTCTCGATGCGGTCTCGGGGGATGATGCCGACGTTGCCGCAGTAGACCAGCGGGTTGCCGGTGTAGCGTTTGTCGAAGTAGACGGCGCCGTTGGCGGTGGGAATGCCCATCCTGTTGCCGTAATCTCGCACGCCGGCCACCACGCCCTTCATCACACGCAGGGGGTGGAGGGCGCCGGGCGGCAAGTCCTCCTCGGCCATGTCCGGCGGGCCGAAACAGAACACGTCGGTGTTCAAAACGGGTTTGGCGCCGAGTCCTGTGCCCAGCGGGTCGCGGATGACGCCGCCGATGCCGGTGTTGGCGCCGCCGTAGGGTTCGATGGCGCTGGGGTGGTTGTGCGTCTCCACTTTGAAGCAGACACCATGTTCGTCGTCAAATCCGATGATCCCCGCGTTGTCTTTGAAGACGCTGAGGCACCAGGGCTTGTCCAACTCCCGGGTGGCCCGCACGACGGTCCGGGCCAGCAGGTTGTCCAGGACGAGGCGGCCGTCTTCGTCCACGTAGTCCTCCCAACCTTCCGGGACGGGCCCCTCGTAGGTGATGTGCCCTTTCAGGGTCTTGTGGACGCAGTGTTCGCTCCAGGTCTGGGCCAGGATTTCGAGTTCGAGGTCGGTCGGGTCGCGTCCGGCCTCGCGGAAGTGTTTCTGGATGACCTTCATCTCCTCCAGGGTCAGGCTCAGGACGCCTTCGCGGCTGATGCGCATGAGCTCCTCATCATCGGCCCGGCGGATGGGCACGCGCTTCAGCTCGAACTCATACTCCATGTGGTGCAGGGGATAGGCCACCTCCGGTTCGTCGATGTGCACCTCTTCTATGGTCTCGTTGGCCAGGGCCTTCCAGGCGATGTGTTCGAGCTGCTCGCGGGAAAGCTCTCCGCGGATGAGGTATTTTTCCGCGGTGCGGATGGCTTCGACGACATCGGCCAGCCCGAGGTCGGCGGCGCCCTTGAGGGCGCTCTGCTGAGCCGTGTCCATCACGCCGGCCTTGCGCTTGACCTCGATGGAATGGACGGGCCCACTCTCGGCCCAGGGCCAGCTTTCTTCGTCAACTCCGCAGATGCGGTATTGCTGGACCACGGGGTCGAGGAAGATGCGTTCAGTGAGCCGGCGGACCTGGTCAACGTTCAGTTCGCCGTCCACCAGGAAGACGTTGATAGTGCGGACATCCTCGACGGCATCTATCCCCAGGTCGCGCACATCGGCCAGGGCACTCAGGCCGTCGGGGTCCTTGCAGTCCTCTTTGTGTATGACTTCGATGCGGTATTGCATGGACGTGACGGGGTCAGGAGGATTCTTGCTCGCGGTCTGCAAGCGCCCTGTCGCGTCGGCGCTTGGCCTCATGGAGCATGTTCTTCAGTTCACCGAGGTCGCCATCGCGCAGGGCGTCAGCCATGCGCTGCAGCACCTGGACGTATTCGTCGAGGGCGCGGCGGACTTGCTCGCGGTTGGAGCGGCAGATGTCTACCCAGAGGTCCGGCGATCCGCTGGCGATGCGGGTGGTGTCGCGCAGGCCCCCACCGGCCAGCCGGGCCTCGTTGTCGTCAACCATGGCCATCAGGGCTGCGGCGGCCAGGTGCGGGGCGTGGCTGATGCGGGCCACCAGCCGGTCATGCGCCCGGGGGCTCATGCTGATAGTGCGGGCGCCCAGCGCCTCCCACATCCGCCGGATGGTGCTCCTGGTTTCCGGGCAGGTGTTTGTCAAAGGGGTGATGATGCAGACCGCCCCCTCGAACAGGTCTTCCCGGGCGGCCAGCGGGCCGCTCTGCTCGCTGCCGGCCATCGGGTGCGTCGGGATGTAGGCCACGTCCGGTCGTTCGAGCAGGGCGGCGGATATTGTCTCGATGACGCGGACCTTCGTGCTGGCCACGTCAGTGAGAATGACTTCCGGGCGGAACTGAGGCGCCGCTTCGTGCATGATGGCCTCGAAAGCTGCCGTGGGAGTCGCCAGCACGACGAGGTCGGCTTCACGGACCCCCTCCCCCACGTGCATGGTGCACTCGTCCACGGCGCCGACGTCCAGGGCTCGGCGCAATGACTCCCTGCGCCGGCCTATGCCCACTACGGTTTCCGCCAGCTTCCTGTTGCGCAGGGCCATACCCATCGAACCGCCGATCAGGCCCGGCCCTACGATAGCGGCTTTCCGAAACATGGGCTGGCTCTTTCCCTGGGAACCGGCGGAGGCCGGAATGGCGGAGACGTCCGTATGTTAGGCAGGGAAGGGCGGTTTGTCAACAAACGGCGCGCGCTCAGCGTAGCGTGGCGCCCAGGGCCTCGCCCAGACCCGAGATTACCGCTTTCCGGGCTTCTTCGGCCTCTTCGGAGGTGATGGTGGCATCTTCGCGCCGGAAGGTGAGTGAGAACGCCACGCTCTTCTTGCCGGCGGGGACGGCCTCGCCGCGGTAGATGTCGAACAACTCGACTGCTTCCAGCGTGTCCGGGGCGTGCGCACGCACGCAGTCCTCGATGTCGCGCCAGAGCGTCTCCTCCGGAACGACCATGGCCAGGTCTCGTTGCGTGGCCGGGTAACGCGGGACGGGCCGGTACGGTCGCTCCAGCCGGGTGCGCTCTTGCAGCCGGGCGAAGTCGAGTTCCATGTAGGCGGGGTTGCCGTTCAGGTCCAGTTGCTCGGCGACCTGGTCGGAGGTCACGCCGGCGAAGCCCAGAAGGTCTTCCTCCAGGCGCAGCGTGAGGGCCTCCTCGGGGCGGCAGGGTCCGACGTCCTCCGGCGTTTCCTCGAGATCGGCTTCCACGCCGAGTTCGTCCCTCAGGTTTGCCAGCAGTCCTTTCAGCACGCGCAGACCGTCCTCGCGGTCGGTCAGGAGGGTGAGGCAGAGCTTCTCCTCGGGCTGTTCGTCTTTCCCCCGCGGCAGGTAGACGCGGCCGAGTTCGAAGAGGTCAACCGCCGGGGTTCCGTGCGCGCCGTTGAATTGCTTGACCAGCAGAAGGTTGGCCACGTTGGTCAGGCGCAGGTGGGTGCGGTCCGCGGTGACCGGGTTGCGCACCGCCGTGGGGGGCCGGTCGGTCCAGGGTTGGGTTGATTGCAGGTCGCTGGCCTGCACGAGGCTGTACGTGATGGCTTCGTGAAACCCGGCGCCGGCCAGCAGCCGCCGGGTGCGGCGGCGCGCCAGCTCGCCGGGCGAGGGGGCGGCGGGGCGCACGGGCATGCTGGTCGTCTCGCTTATCCGGTCGTAGCCGTGGATGCGGGCGACTTCCTCTATGAGGTCCACCTCGCGGCGCAGGTCGGCGCGCCAGCTCGGCACACGCACTGTGATTGACTCCTCGTCGCTGCGCACGACGGGCAGTTCCAGTCCTTCGAAGATGGCCGTCACCCTCTCGGCCGTCACCTCGATGCCAAGCAGGAGGCTGAGCCGGGCGTGGCGCATGGTGACCTCCGGGGTCTCGGTTCGGTCGAAGCGCAGGTCGGCGCTGCCGGCCAGCAGCGTGCCGCCGGCCAGTTCGCAGAGGAGGCGGCAGGCCCGGCGCGAGGCCCAGTCGGTGGTCTCGGGGTCTATGCCGCGCTGGAAGCGATAGCTGGACTCACTGGTCACGTGGTGGGTCCGGCTGGTGCGGCGGTTGTTGATGGGGTCGAAGCGCGCCGCTTCCAGCAGCACGGTGTTGGTCGTGTCGGATATCTCGGACTCCAGGCCGCCCATGACGCCGGCCAGTGCGACCGGCGTCTGCTCGTCGGCGATGACGCACTCGGTGCCGTCCAGCTCGAGCTCAGAACCGTCAATCAGGGTGAGGGTCTCCCCGGCCCGGGCACGGCGCACGATGATGTGATTGCCTCCGATGAGGGCGAGGTCGAAGGCGTGCAGGGGCTGCCCGGCCTCCAGCATGACGTAGTTGGTGATGTCCACGACGTTGTTGATGGGGCGCACGCCGCAGGTCGTCAGCCGCTGCTGCATCCACTGCGGGCTGGGGCCGACGGCCACGCCCGTGACCACGCGGGCGGTGTAGTGGGGGCAGAGGTCGGGGTCCTGGACGTCCACGGCCGCTGCATCAGACCAGGGGCGGGTGGCCTCCGTGAGCCGGACGTCCGGTCGGATGAGGTCAAGGCCGGTAATGGCGGCGACCTCCCGGGCCACTCCAAGGTGGCAGAGGCAGTCGGGGCGGTTGGTCTTGATCTCGACGTCGAGCATCCAGTCGTCGCCGTGCGGCTCATAACTATCCACGTTCAGTCCGCTGTGGCTCAGCCGTTCGGCCAGCTCATGGGCGGGAAGCTGAACGGAGCAGTAGTCTTTCAGCCAGTTGTAGCTTGTTTTCATCGGTGGCGGGCTCGGGGGTCAGAACTGGCGCAGGAACCGCACATCACCCTGGAAAAAGAGCCGTCCGTCCGGGATGCCGTATTTGAGCATGGCGATGCGGTCAATGCCCATCCCGAAGGCGAAACCGGTCCAGCGCTCCGTGTCGTAGCCGACGGCCTTGAAGACGTTGGGGTCCACCATGCCGCAGCCGAGCAGTTCGATCCAGCCGCTGTAGGAGCAGGTGCGGCAGCCCTCTCCGCCGCAGTTCACGCAGGTGCAGTGCAACTGGGCGCTGGGCTCGGTGAAGGGGAAGTAGTCCGGCTCGAAGCGCACCTCGAGGTCCTGGTGGAACAGGCGGCGCAGGGACATGTGGAGGACGGCCTTCAGGTCACCGAAGTTGACCTCTTCGTCCACCATCAGCCCCTCTATCTGGTGGAACATGCTGAAGTGGGTGGGGTCTTCGGTGTCGCGTCGGAAGCAGCGGCCGGGGGCGACTATGCGCAGGGGCGGTTTCCTCTTCTCCATGACCCGCACCTGGCAGGGGCTGGTCTGGGGGCGGAGCAGGAGCCTGTCGGTGACGTAGAAGGTGTCCCACTCGTCGCGCGCCGGGTGGTCGGGGGGGATGTTGAGCGCCTCGAAGTTGTGCCAGTCTGTCTCGACCTCCGGGCCGCTGACGGCCTCGAAGCCGAGTTCCCGGAAGATGTCCACCAGTTCGTCCATCACCTGGACGATGGGATGAATGCTACCGCGGGGCGGGCGGATGCCGGGCAGGGTGGGATCGGGTCGGCGCGCGCTCTCCTGCTTGCGTGAGGCGGCGACCTCCTCAGCGGCCTGTTCGACCATCGTGGTCAGTTGCTGCTTCAGCTCGTTGGCGGCGCGGCCGGCCTCGGGCCGCTTTTCCGGCGGCAGTTGCGGCACCTGTTTGAACAGCGCGGCCACCTCCCCTTTCCTGCCCAGGAAGCGGACCCGCACCTCTTCCACGTCGCGCTCCGTGTCTGCGTCGGTCAGCAGGCGGCGGGCCTCCTCCAGGAGTTCCTGGTGCTTCTCTGTCACGCGCGATGACCTCGATGGGGGAGAGGGAAGGGGGGTGCCTCCGGCAAGGGGGGCTTACGTGGCTTCCCGGGCGACTTCGACGAGGCGGTCGAAGGCCTCGGCGTCGGTCAGGGCCAGGTTGGCCAGCACTTTGCGGTTCAGCTCGACGTCGGCTTTCTTCAGCGCGCCCATGAACCGTCCGTACGTCGTGCCTCTCATGCGGGCGGCGGCATTGATGCGCGTTATCCAGAGCCGGCGGTATTCGCGTTTCTTCTCGCGGCGGTGCCTTCGGGAATACCACCAGGCCCGCCGGAGGGTCTCCTTGGCGGAGCGGAACAGCTTGCTGCGGCCGCCGCGGTATCCCCGGGCCTGTTTCAGCAGGCGCTTGACGCGGCGCCTGCGGGTGTAACCTCGTGTCGTTCTCATCTCATCTCTCGTCTCTGCGGTTTCTGGGGCAGTATGTGGCCTACAGCCGGCCGTACTGACGGCGGAATGACCGGAGTTCGCCCTCGGAAAGCTCCTTCCACTTGCGCAGCCGCCGGGCCCGCTTGGCCCGCTTTTTCGACATCAGGTGGTTGCTGCCGCGCCGTCGGTGGAAGACGCGACCGCTGGCGGTTTTTTTCAGTCTTTCTTTCAATCCTTTGTGCGTTTTTTCGGACATGGTTGCGCCCCGTTCGGTGGTCAGGAAGACATGGAAAGCCAGCGCACCGCCACGGCACTGACGGTGCGCAGGCATTGCGTCAGAACGGCGTTACGCTGTCGTGGGTTTCACTTCGGCTTCAGCAGCATGGTGATGCGGCCGGAGCTTGCGCGTTCGGGGCCGCTCTCGACCTGGCCGACGTCCTCGAAGCGGCGGCCAAACGTCGCCATCGTCTCCAGGGCCATATCCACATGGGCTTTCTCCCGGCCCCGGAGCCGCATGTATACCAGCACTTTGTCATGGTCCTGGAGGAACTGGCGCACCTGGTCAGCCTTGAACGCGAGGTCGTGCTCCTGGGTGTTCAGGCCGATCTGCATCTCCTTCAGGCGCGCCCGATGGTGCTTCTGGCCCTGGCGTTTCTTTTTCTGTCGGTACTTGAACTTGCCGTAGTCGAGCAGTTTGCAGACCGTCGGGTTGGCATCCGGCGCCACCTCGACCAGGTCAAGCTCCCTGTTGCGCGCTTCTTCCAGAGCCTCATCTCGGGAAACTATGCCCAGTTGGTCGCCATCCGGACCTATAAGACGGATGGTGTCCGCCCGGACCTGTTCGTTCACATGGTAATCCGGAATCGGGAAATCCTCCTGATTTCTACTGATGCTGCAAAGACTCACGGGGGCAGACACCCCCGCCACGGAACTCAGTAAAAAATGGTAAACCAAATCCGCAGGCGAATCAAGCGTGCAGGCAGGCCCATCGCACGCGAAGCGGGGATTGTGCGCAAGAGAACCAGTGTAACCGCGGATGAACGCAGATGCACGCAGATAGTCCGCGGGCAAATAGCTGGACATAACAGACGACGAGGGCGCGGGCGAGGGCTATGGGTGCTGCGTCGCCCCGGGATTTGCGCAAACGCTCGGTGATCCTGAGGTGTGCAGGGCGGCTTTCCCCGCGGCTTACATGCCCGGGAACTGCTCCCGCAGGACCTGGAGCAACTGGTCGGCGAGGCGGCTTCGGGCGTCGGCCCGGGCACGGCGGATCGCCTCGGCGGCGTCGTCGAGGCAGGAGGCCCGCCCGGCGCCGGAGAACTCCGCGATCAGCCGGCGTCCCTCCGGTTGCCCCGGCTCAAGAACCCGGATGCTGAACGAGCACTGCGCGATGATCAGCGCGCCCTCGGAGGTCTGCGTTTCCTCGGTGATCCGGCTCTCGACCGTGCCCGTCACAACGAGCAGAGCCCGGGAATCTGCGAGCTTCCGGGCCAGTTCGACGAACTCGGCCCCGTCAGAGCCGCCGGCTTCGAGGACGGGCGCTTCCTCGGGCCCCAGGGGCCGGAAGCCGGCCGCCGTGAGCGCCCGTCTGACCTCCGAAGCGGCTTCCGTGGCGGCCGCGCCTCCTTGCAGTGTAACCAGGAAGGCCGTGCTCTGCGGTGAACGGAACACGTAGCTAAAGGTGACCGACGGCGCGGGGAGGTCCGGCACATCCAGGCCGGGTGTCAGCGTGGTCAGGTCCACCTCCGCCACCACGGCGCCGTGCAGGCTGCGGCGTGGCAGCGCGGGGCCCGCCCGCCAGGCGGCCCGTCCGCTCTCATCGGTGACGGCCCGGCCCACCACGAGGCGGGCCGGCGGGGGAGAGGTGAGACGCACGGGCAGGCCGGCGACCGGCCGGCCTGAGTCGGCATGGGTGACGGTAACGACGAACGGCTCGCTGGCGGTTGCGTCGGGCTGGAGTCGCTGTTCGTCCCCCTGCTCTTTGCCCATTTCCAGCCCCCGGGCCAGAGTGCGCAGCCGCTCTTCGGCGGGGGACAGGATGGGCTCGGTGATGAGCTGTGCAATGCGGGACCGCTCCGGTGGCGGGGCGAGTGCGAGGGCCCTCGCCTGCAGCAGGGCGGCGCGCCGGGCTTCCTGCAGCGCACGCGCGTTCTGCTTGAAGGCTCGAACGAACTCACCGGCCTCCTCTGCCCGGCGCCCCTCGGCCAGGGCGGCGCGGTGGCGGGCCAGAGCCCCCTGGAGGGGTTCCTCGACGGTGGAAGCCGCCGCCATGCGGTCCAGCGCGACCAGCACGTAGTGCTGCTGCGTGGCCGGGTCCAGCCAGTGAGAGAGGGCGCGGGTCCCCGGCAGGTCATCGGCCCGGAAGCGGGCCTCTTCCGGCTGCAACGCGGCCACGTTGCCGGGGGGCACGGATGTCTGCCCGTCGCGGCCCGTGCGCAGCACCGTCAGCACGGCGGCGTTGACACGGCCGGCCAGTTCCGTCCTTCCGTCGGACTCGGCGCGGGCGACCGTGGAGCCGATGCCCACGGCGGTCAGGTAGCGATCGGGCGGGAATCGGTCCACGGGAGGCGATTCGAGCCAGGCCGGAGCGGCGTCCTCGGCGGGGGGGCCGGCCCGCGGCATT
>PUMJ01000063.1 GCA_003551305.1 Candidatus Brocadiaceae bacterium | reverse complement strand
TCAGTAAACCACAACGGCAACGGCTGGGAAAGGCACAACGGCAACGGCGCGGACCACTGAGGCGGCCACAAACGGCGGATGATGGGTAATCGTTTTCGTCCTCCTTCTCGTCCTCGTCCTCGTCCTCGGACAATACGGCAACGACAGGAACGGCAGAGAGCGCCGAGAAACGTCGGGGAAGGGAAGAACGGCAACGTCGGGGGCTTGACATCCGGGCCGGTAACGGGTAACCTTGTGTATAGGCTCCCTGCGCAGCGGCGGAGCACGTGAGGCGCGGGGGGCGCGGCGTGAGACGGCGGTTTTGCGAAACGAATCCATTTTGTCGTAAGCCGTGGTCTGAAAAAGGCTTGAACCGCAGAGGCGGCGGAGAGCGCCGAGGAACGGCGGGGGACACGGAGAGCAGGCGTCGTGCCCGTTGTGTCGTGGTGGTTATGCTGGCCTCGGGGCGGCGTCGGCGCCTGCCGGGGGGCTTGCGGGCCACCCGGGGGCGGACGTATAATGCGCCCTCCCGCCCGGCCGGACGGAGCCGCCGGCCCTTCCCCCAGAGGTGCGAGGGCGAGATGAAGCTGGCCAGCCTTATACCCCCGGACAACATCTTCCCGCGGCTGCGGGCCGGCACGCGCCGCGAGGCGCTCCAGAAGATGCTGGCAGCCCTCGAGGAGCAGGGCAGCCTGCGGCGCCTGACCGACGAGGCGACCGGCGCCGAGGAACTGCTGCAGCAGTTGCTGGAGCGGGAGCTGAAAGGGAACACCGCGCTGGGGGGCGGGGTGGGGTATCCCCACATCCGCAGCGAGCACTTCCGCGACTTCCTGCTGGCGCTGGCCACGGTGCCGGAGGGGGTGCGCTACGGGGAGGCCGAGGAGCCGGTGCGGCTCCTGCTGCTGGCCGTGGTGCCGCCGCAGAAGAACGCCCTGCTGCTCGGGGTCGTGACGTGCCTGTCCCGCATCATCGCCGACGCGGAGCTGCTGGAGCGGCTGGTGCGGGCGGAGGCGGCCGACCAGGTGCTGCGGCTGCTGGAGGAGGCCGACCTGGACGTGAAGGACATCCTTACGGCCGGCGACATCATGAAGCGGAGGTTCGCGAGCATCGGGCCGGAGGCGACCATCGCCGCCGCGGCGATCCTGATGCACGAGGCGCACCGGGACGTGCTGGCGGTGGTCAACGATGAGGGGCGGCTTGTGGGGCAGGTTTCGGCGCGCAACCTGTTCCGCTCCTGCCTGCCGGCTTACTTCGCCGAACTGCCGTCCATGCGGTTCCTGCGCGATTTCGACCCCTTCGAGCAGTTCCTGAAGGCGAAGGCCAGCGTGAGGGTGCGGGACGTGATGGCGGAGGACCCTGACGTGGTGACCGGGCAGACGACGCTGCCGGAGGTGATAGCCCTGCTGGTCCGCAGCCCGGCCTCGCGGCTCTACGTGGTGGAGGATGAGCGACTGGTGGGGGTGATAGACAACTTCAGCATCATTGACAAGATCCTGACGGTGTAGGGAGAGCCTGCGGCATGTGGCGCAGCATCGCTATCTTCGCTTTCGCCTACGTGGCGTTCGTCTCGGGTCGGCTCCACAAGACCATCGCCGCGGTGCTGGGCGGGTGCATCCTCATTATCTCGGGCGGGGTCTCCCAGGCGGCGGCCTACGCGCAGGTGGACCTGAACGTCGTCTTCCTGCTGCTGGGGATGATGATCCTGGTGGACGCCCTGGCGGAGACGGGCTTTTTCCAGTGGGTGGCCATCTCGCTGGCGCGCGCCACGGGGGGCGACCCGCTCAAGACGCTGGTCTCGCTGGTGGCCATTGCCGCCGTGCTGGCCGCCCTGCTGGACAGCGTTGCGACGGTGCTGATGCTGGCGCCGGTGACGGTGCTGATAGCGGACCAGCTCGAGCTGGACGCGGCGCTGTTCCTCATCCTCATGGTGATAGGGGCCAACGTCGGGGGCGCGGCGACGCTGGTGGGCAGCCTGCCGAACCTGCTGATCGGCTCGGGGGCGGACCTGACGTACAACCAGTTTCTGGGCCACCTGGCGCCGCTGGCCCTGGTCTGCCTCGGCGTGCTATTGGTGATCATCTGGTGGCGCTACCGGGGGCGGCTGCACGTGCCGCAGGATGTGCGGGCGCGCCTGCGGGACGCGGTGCCGGCCGAGGCGATAACGGACCGCCGCCAGGCCGTCACGGTGGGCGTCGTGCTGGCGCTGGTGCTTGCGGGCTTTTTGCTGCACGGGCTGCTGGACGTGGAGCCGAGCGTCATCGCCCTGGGCGGGGCCATGCTGATGCTGCTTGTGAGCGGGCGGAAGGTGGAGGAGGCGCTGGCGGCGGTCGAGTGGTCCACGCTGATGTTCTTCGTGGGCCTGTTCATCCTGGTGGCGGGTCTGGACGAGAGTGGCGTGCTGGGGGACGTGGCGGGGGCGATATTCGGCATGACGCGGGGGCGGTTCCTGCTGGCCGTGTTGCTTGTCATGTGGGGCAGCGCGGCGGCGTCCGCCGTCATGGACAACGTGCCGTTCGTGGCGGCCATGATACCGGTGGTCCAGGCGGTCATCCCGCGCGTGGGCATGGAGTTGGGCCTGGAGGACCCTGCGCTGGTCGGGCAACTGGTGGGCCAGCCCCTGTGGTGGGCGCTGGCGCTGGGGGCCTGCCTGGGGGGCAGCATCACGCTGATCGGCTCCTCGCCCAATCTGGTCATGGTTGACGTGGCCCGCCGGCACGGCTACAGGATGCGTTTCGGGCGCTTCGTCCGCTACGGCCTGCCCCTCAGCGTCGTGATGCTGCTCATCAGTTCGGCCTACCTCTACGTGCGCTACTTTCTGCTCTCGCCGCTCTGAGCGGGCGCCCCCGGGCTTGCGATGCGGGGGCACGGGTGGGACAATACGGCGGACCCCTGCTGTGGAGGAGCCCCGGACCGTGCCGCATGAGACACACATACTGCCGGCGAAGGCCTTAACGCCCGCGTCGAAGCACCACTTCTTCGGCTACTACGACAAGACCCCCTGGGACGCCACCGGCCGCTACCTGCTGGCGCTGGAGGTCGAGTTCATGGACCGCCCGCCCCGGCCCGGTGATGAGGCCGCGGTCGGGCTGATTGACACTCACGAGGGCTGCGCCTGGCAGCCGCTGGCCCGCACGGACGCCTGGCACTGGCAGCTCGGCGCCATGCTGCAGTGGACGCGCAGCGACCCCGACCGCCTCATCGTCTACAACGCGCGCCGCCGGAGCCGCTACGTGGCGGTGGTGCGCGACGTGTTCAGCGGAGAGGAGCGGGAACTCCCCCGTCCCGTCTATCCCCTGAGCCCGGACGGACGCACGGCGCTGTCGTTGAACTTCGCCCGCCTGGCCGACACCCGCCCCGGCTACGGATACGAGGGCCTCGAAGACCCCTGGCATGACGAGGACCACCCCGCCGAGGACGGCATCCGCTGCATGGACATGCGCAGCGGCGAGTCCGAGCTGATAGTGAGCCTCGCGCAGATGGCCGCCTTCCACCACCGGCCGGACATGGAGGGCACAAAGCACTGGTTCAACCACGTGCAGATCAACCCGGACGGCTCGCGCTTCGCCTTCCTGCACCGCTGGAAGACGCCCGACCGGGGCGAACGCCGCACGCGGCTGCTGACGGCCGGCCTGGACGGCTCCGAGGTCCGGCTGGTGGCCGACGACGACATGGTCTCCCACTACGACTGGCGCGACACGGAGACCATCCTGGCCTGGGCGCGCCGGCGCGGCCGGGGCGACCACTACTACCTGCTGAACGAGCGGACCGGCGCCGCCGAGGTGTTCGCCCCCGAGCTGCTGACCGTGGACGGTCACTGCTCATGGTCCCCGGACCGGCGCTGGCTTCTGACCGACACCTACCTCGACGCGGACCGCATGCGAACGCTGATCCTCTACTGCCCCGACCAGGAGCGGCGGGTGGACATCGGTCGGTTCTACTCCCCGCCCGGACTGGACGGCCCCCTACGCTGCGATCTCCACCCGCGCTGGAGCCGCGACGGGACGAAGGTCTGCATTGATTCCGCCCACGAGGGCTCCCGGCAGGTGTACGTGCTGGACGTCTCGGACCTCGTCGGACCTCGCACGGCGGGGGAGCCGGACCCTTGAGCCCACGGACTGCGGTTGCTGATTTTGGGGCGAGCCGCGTGGAAGGAGCGAGGCGATGGGACGTGCCGTGAAGATGGCGGTGATCGGCGCCGGCAGCGCCCAGTTCAGCCTGGGCGTTATCCGCGACCTCTGCCTGAGCGAAGGGCTGCGCGGCAGCAGCGTGCACCTGATGGACATCAACGAGGAGTACGTGGACCTGGTGCACAGGCTGGCGGTGCGCTATGCGCAGGAGATGAGCGTGGACCTGCGTTTCGAGAGGACGACCGACCGGGAGAGCGCGTTGCAGGAGGCCGACTTCGTGCTCAACACCGCATCGGTCGGCCCACACGGAGGAGGCGGGTTTGCCCGGGTGCACAACCTGCGTTTCTTCCTGAGTGTCGCGCGCGACATGCAGCGGCTCTGCCCTGACGCCTGGCTCATTCAGTCCGCCAACCCCGTGTTCGAGGGCTGCACGCTGATGACGCGGGAGACGGACGTGAAAGTCATGGGCCTGTGTCACGGCCATCACGGCGTCTTCGAGATGGCCGGCGTGCTGGGTCTGGAGGACGCGGGCGAGCACATGTCCTGGCAGGCCGTCGGTTTCAACCATGTCATCTACCTGACCCACTGCTACTACAAGGGGCGGGACGTCTACCCCATGCTGGACGAATGGATCGAGAACGAGGCCGAGGACTACTGGCGCACCTACGAGCCGAGCTTCGCGGAAAACCAGATGTCGCGCGCCGCAATCCGGCAGTACAGGATGGTCGGCTACCTGCCCATCGGGGACACGCCGCGTGCGGGCGGATGGTGGTACCACACCAGCCAGGAGACGAAACGGCGGTGGTTCGGGCCCGTGGGCGGATTCGACTCCGAAGTCGGGTGGAGCCGGTACATCGAGGGGCTTGAACGGCACCGCGAACGGATGTTCGAGGTGGCACGCGACGAGAGCGCGTCCGTGACCGAGGAGTTCCCTGCGAAAAAGTCCGGTGAGCAGATACTGCCCATCATAGACGCGCTGGTCAACGACAGTGCGGGGCATTTCCAGGTGAACATCCCGAACCGCGGGCTGATAGACGGATTGCCGCACGACGTGGTGGTGGAGGTGCAGGCGCACGTGAGCCGCCGCGGCATCCAGGGCATCCGTGTCGGGCGGATGCCCCGCAGCGTGATGGCGCAGGTGCTGCTCCCCCGGCTGGCCCAGGCGGAGCAGGCCATCCAGTTCGCGCGACAGCCGCACTACGGCATGATGCTGCACATCCTGCTGAACAGGCATTGCTGGTTCCAGAACCGCTACGAGCCGCCGGTCGCTTCCTTCGAGGAGGCCGAGCAGAAAGCGGCCGACATACTGGATGCCGACCCCGAACTGGCCGCCCTCCTGGAGACCGTTCCCGGAAGTTGAGGAGCAAGAATGAGACACCGCACGACATGGATACTTGCATTGGCTGTTCTCGTTGGTGGGTATTTGGGCCGGCAAGCCGCGGCCCGGTATTCCTGGCAGCAGTCTCACGCGAAGGTGCTGGAGACGGGCGACATAGAATGGGCGCCCCGACCCTTCCGGTTCCAGGTCGGTGACGATGTTCGCTACATCGATTTTGACAGCGGCGACGATTCCAATAGCGGCACCACCCCGGACTCCCCATGGAAACACCACCCGTGGGACGAGAACGCCGCTGGCCGGGCGGCCCGGGGGGGCGATGCGGACACCTATGTGTTCAAGCGCGGCGTGACCTACCGCGGCGTGCTGGCCGGGGAGGTTTCGGGGACGGCAGCCAGCCCCGTGCGCCTCACCAGCAGTCCGGACTGGGGGGAGGGTGATGCCGTGATCGCTGGATCCGAGCACATCCCGGAAGGCTGGCAACGGGCGGACGCAACGAGCGCTCCTGCGGGCATGCCCGAGCCGGAAGGCGTGTGGTACGTGGATCTGTCGGGTAAGTACACGCCGCGTAAGGTCTGGTTGGTCGAGGACGACAAGATCACCACGCTCGACCTGGCGCGCACGCCGAACTGGGAAGTAAGCAACCCGGATGACGTCAAGAGCGAGTGGTGGCAGTGGGAAGATGGCAGCCGGGGGGATGGCCCGGGCGGCAGCGGCATCGATACCGAAAACCTGACTGCCTCGCCCGAATATTACGAGGGCGCCCTGGTCTATACCGAATGGGGCCTCGTGATGGGCACGCCCGCGCCCGTGCCGGTGACTGGTTTCGATGCGGAGAAACACGAGTTGAGCTTCGAGGGGTTTTTCAACCCGGCCTACGGCATGTCAATCGAGGAGGGCATGCGCTACTACCTGGAGAACAAGCCTCACTACCTGGATAGCCCCGGAGAATGGTGGTTCGATAGCGAAAGGAGCCGCCTGTACGTGCGTCTACCCGGGGACGCCGATCCTGATGCCGCCCACCTGGAGATTGCCCGCCACAAGAACCTGATAGACCTGCGAGACGTCGAGCACCTGCACATCTCGGGCTTGGTGTTCCGATTCACCAACGTCGGCGAGTTGGGCCAACCCGGCTTCAAGATTTGGGCCGACGAACACGAGGTCGCTTGCGTGCGTCTGCGGGGTAACATCGTGGATGTAGCCGTCACGAACAACGTCTTTGAGCACGTGAATGCTGCCGTGCGGTGTCTGGTGGACATGGATGGAGCTGTTGGTGAGGATATTCGTATCACCGACAACGATGTGCGCCATGCGGACCACCTGGCGTTTCACGTGGCCAATAGCTACTGGTTGCACGAAAGCCTTCAGCCGGCAGAGCCGACGGAGATTAATGGTCTGAGTATCCTGCGGAACAGCATATACATGGCAGGATTGCGACCACACCGGGGTTCACACGGACACACGGTGGTCTTGTACTACCCGCAGACGGCAGAGGTCGCCGGCAATGTGCTGGACCGCATTTATGGTGCAGGGCTTTTTATCTTCGGCGGAAAGCCCAGCGGCGAGGACACGGACGTCCCCTTCAGCCGCATCATTGTCCACCACAACAAAACCACTGATACGCTGCTGAACACCAACGACTGGGGCGGCATCGAGACGTGGCAGGGAGGACCGTTCTACGTCTACAACAACATCTCCGGCAACCCCGGCGGCTACCGGCACTGGCGGTGGCTGCGGCAGAAAGACGCTCCCGACCACCGCATCGGACACGTCGGCACGCGCTTCGGACACGCCTACTACATGGACGGTTCTTTCAAGAACTACCATTTCAACAATATCGCCTGGGGCAAAGAGAACGACCTGCGGAGCCCCCTGATGAACACGGCGGCTTTCCAGGAGATCCACGGTTACCAGAACAACGCCTACAACAACACGGTGTTCAAATTCGGCGCGGGCTCCCGTCGGCAGACTCCCCAGCCCGGTCGCAATCTTTACCTGGGTAACATCTGGGCGGACATCAGCGACTACGTGTTCGCACACGGCCCCATACCTGGTGTGCGGGAGATCAACATCGCCGACGTCGGCGAGGTCGGGGAGGACTTCGACTACACCACCGTTGGTTACGCCAACAACGTGTTCTGGAAGATCAGGAACCACCTCTCTACTTTGGAGCCCGACCAGGAAAGCGAGAAGACGGCCGTTGAGGCCATGGCAGCCTCGTTGAAGGCCCTCGGAGCCTACGCGTGGACGGTGGGAGAGATAGCGGAACAGGCGCCGTTTCGGGACGCACAGCGGCACGACTTCCGCCCCGCGGATGGTTCACCGGCCATAGGCTTTGGGGTGCGTCCGTTCGTGCCCTGGAGCCTCTATGGCACGGTTGGCGAGTGGCACTTCTATCGCAACCGCACGAATCCGGAGGAGGTGGTCGACAACCACTGGTACATGACGCCCCTGCACATCGACCGCACCACCTACAAGCACCTGCCCACGTGGCCGCTGGTGGGGCATAATATCGACGTCGAAGACTACGTGGAGGGGGCTCTGGAGGACTGGATACGGGGCGCTCTCCGTCTGAACGGACGCGACCAGTACCTGCGCGCCGATCTGCCGGACCCCGACCGAGTGAAGGATGTGCTGGCCCGGGCAGCCGAACCTGTGACGCAGCAGGACTTCGACGGCTGGCTGACCATTACCCACCCGTCGGCCATTATACCCGGCCGGGAGTTCACCATTACGGTGGTACCCAACGAGACCGTCCCGGACGACAAAGTCCTCCAGGCCTTCCTCGGGGCCCGCCGGCCCCGCGCGTGGGCCGGTACGCACGGGACGGCCGAAGAGAGGGAAGGCTTTAGGGCCGGCGGGACGCCGCTTGAGTTCACCATTACGCCGCAGATGGCCAGCGGACTCACGGAGTACGTAGTGGTGGTCCACTACGGCGATGAACCCGGGTGGGATAACCACGAGAAGGCCGCTCGCGTGCCCGTGCCGTATATGCCAGCGCACGAGGTGGCGCCGCCCGAGGCATTCCGCACGCCGGACGTGCACCGCAGCAGCATGATCGTGGAGGCGTACGTCCGGGTTGAAGAGGGGGCCGAGGGCGTGCTCGTGCAGAAGATGGATGCCGACAGGGGGTACGCCCTGACCGTGCGGCAGGACGGCCGACTGGAGTTCATGGTGAAAGCACCGGACGCTTCGGCGAAGGTAACTTCCGCCACGGACGTGGCCACCGGGCAGTGGCACCACGTGCTGGCGGAGTGCGACCGTGACCGGGAGCGGCTCACCCTCTACGTCGACGGCCGCTCCGACGGCGTCGCCGAGGGCATCGGGCCGCAAACCTCCTTGCGCAATGGTGCGGACTTTTTTGTGGGCGGCACACCGGAGGGTGGGAATCTTGCCGTAGCGCTGGATTTCCTGCGGGTCACTCGCGGCTCACTTGCTGACTCCCGCACCACGATCGATGAACTCTACCAGTGGCAGTTCGCCGGCCCTTTCCT
>PUMJ01000097.1 GCA_003551305.1 Candidatus Brocadiaceae bacterium | reverse complement strand
GCCAGGAACCGGGCGGCCCCCTCCCCGCCGCCGAACAGGCCGAGCCCCATCACGGTCACCTTCCCCCCGCGGATCTGGGCCAACTTCTCCAGCAGGGGCTGCCGCGCGCATAGCTTTACCGGTTTTCCGCCTTCGATGTCTCGCATAGGTGCTCCTCTTCGGATGTCTGTCGTGTTACTGCGCCGCGCCGGTGAGCGCTCCTGCCCGGGCGGTCTTACCTTCGTGGGTCTGCGCGATGAAAGCCGCCAGAGAGCGGGCGGTGTCCCTGACGGTGAGGGACATGGCAAACTCGCCGCGGAACGTCCTGGGGTTGGGGCCGAAGGCCGTGTTGTAGATGCCGCGCCGGCGGTCAACGAACTCGATCAGGGTCTCGCCGGAGCGGGCGTCTGTCAGGCGCCCTTCCAGCTGGAAGTCAGTGGCGCCGGACTGCAGGAACCAGAGGAAGTAGCTGAAGTAACGCTGCCAGCCCGAACCGGTGTCAAAACGTGTGATGGCCCCTTCGAGAAGCAGCGCGGGGGCCTGCCCGTCCCCGCTCTCCGGTGAAGCGGCATCCAGCGTGACGTGAGCGAACCTGTCCAGCGTCCGTAGTTCCTTTTGCAGCACGAGGCGCAACATGCGGGCGTAGCCTGCAGCCTCCTGCTGGCACTCGACCCAGCCCTGCCCCACGGAGACCTCGCCGATCAGGAGAGTCCCGTAATCGCTCAGCCGCTCCGGCTCGGGCAAGTAAACGAGGGAGACAAGCGGGTCATGCTCGTCGCTCATGCGGTCGTAACGGGTGAGGAACTCATAGGAGGGGACGGCCCGCGGAACCTGGCAGCCGCAGGCCAGCGCCAGCAGGCCAAGGATCAGGACGCCGGGCGGCACAGTGCTCTGGACCGACGGCTGTCGGGGTGGTGCGGCCATAGGGCGGCCCGATCAAGCTGGAGGCTTCGTGGGACTTAGCGGCCCTTGCGGCCTTCGGCCACCTGGACCTCACCCAGTCGCACAACCAGCTCGGCGCGCCGGTTCTGGCGCCGGCCGTCCGCCGTGCTGTTTGTGGCCACCGGCCGCGTGTCGCCGTGGCCCACAGCCGCCAACCGCTCCGGATTGAAGTCTTCGGACTCGATCAGATGATGGACAACCGCCACAGCCCGAGCGCAGGACAGGTCCCAGTTGGACTTGAACGGGGAGTGCCTTATGGGCACGTTGTCGGTGTGCCCCCGCACCTCGATGCGGGCGTCGGGGTGGTTGTTCCGGATGGCGGCCACGGCCCGGCGCAGGGTCGTCTTCCCGGCGCTCGTCAGTTCAGCGCGGCCCGAGTCGAACAGGACCTCGGAAAGGATGGTGTAGGTGACGGTGTCGCCCTCGGCCTTAACTTCTACCCCGGCCGGGGCGTCGGCCTGGAGCCTGACGCCGGAACCGCGGACTCTCTCATACTGCTCAAGCAGCGCCCGCTGCTGGGCCCTCTCACGCTCCAGGGCGGCTTCTTTGCCTCTCAGCTCCCTGTCTTTGGCGTCTATCTCACCCTGGAGCCGCTCGACCTCGGCGGTCATCTGGGCCAGTTCTTCGTTGTCGGAACCGTACAGTCTCTCACCGGCGATAGCGCCCGCCGTGGCGCCAAGACCCATGCCCACCAGCGCGCCGCCACTTCCGCCCAACCCGCCGGCATAATGACCGATGGCGGCGCCGGAACCGGTGCCGAGCACGCCGCCCGCAGCGGCTCCTTTCTGCACAGGAGTGCATCCCCACGCCACCACAACTGCAAGCGCCAACACGCCCGACAACGCCATTCGTTTCCCTGACATCTTCCGACCCCTCTCAGTTCCGCGTTTACCTTACCTGCACTGAATCTAAGGAAACGCCGAACGGACTTTCAAGCTTTGCGCCCAGCACCGTCGCCCTCGGCATGCCCCGCAGTGTCTGTGTCCTGCCCGCAACCCCCACGTATTTCGGCATACACGTCATACGAGCTTGCCCACGAACCTCTTAGCGCCACTCCTTCCCGGGTAAGGGCGCCGCCACGGCCCACGCTGTCCAGAAACAGCCCGCAAAAATAACGAGGAAAAAAATGCGATCCTTTTTCGACCTGGCGGCGGCACCGGCCACCTTGCCGGGGCGGATGTGGTGAAGGAGGGTCGCCCGGTGAAAGCCGAGGGGGATTCCGGCTACGCCATGCGCCGGAAAATGGCCTCGGTAACGCGCCACTTCAGGGGCTTGCCCCGCAGGAAGCGCCGCAACTCCTCGACGGCGTAGCGGCCCAGCCGCCGGCATTCGGGGCCGAGCGCGCCGGCGATGTGGGGCGTTAGCACGACGTTCGGCATCTCCCAGAGGGGGGACTCCGGAGGGGGTGGTTCCGGGTCGGTCACGTCGAGGACGGCCATTATGTCGGGGCGATGGTTCAGCACCCGGATCATCTCCGCCTGCCGCACCACCGCTCCGCGGGCCGTATTGATGAAACAGGCGCCCTCCTTCATCATCTCGAAGTGGCGTCCCGTGATCATGCCGCGCGTCTGGGGCAGCAGCGGCGTGTGAAGCGATATGACGTCCGAGCGGCGGAAGATATCGTCCAGCGAGCAGAGTTCCACGCCCATTTGCCCGGCCTCCTCGGGCGTGGTCGAGGTGCTGTAGACGATTACCTCCACCTCGATGGGCCGGAGCAGTTCCAGGGTCTTGCGCCCGATCATGCCGAGGGATATGAGGCCGACCGTGCTGCCGTAAGCGCCGGGCACGTCGTGCCTGCGCCGCCAGGTGCGCTCCCTCTCGGCCAGCATGGCCTGCTGCCAGCCGTGCTTGAGGCAGAAGAGTATCTGGGACAGGCAGTATTCGGCGACGGGCACGGCGTTAGCCGCCCAGGAGCTTGTCACGACGAGGTCTCGCTCCCAGACGGCTTCGGTCACGTTGTTCTTCAGCGTACCGGCGCCGTAGAAAAACGCGCGCAGCCGGGGCGCCGCCTCCAGGAACTCCTCGTCCAGCCGCGGACCGCTCCAGCCGGACATGATGATCTCGGCGTCGGCAAGGATGGACAGATCATCGAGGACCTCTTCGCGGCTCAGAGGGGGGGCGTAGATGTCGAGGAGTTCCTCGACGTCTGCACGCTCGCTCGGCCCGTATATCATGTCAAAGGCCCTCTGGCTCAGAACGTAGAGCCCCCCGGGTCTTTCTGACTCCGACATGTGTTTGCTCGTTCGTAGTGGGATGATAGGCGGACGCGACACAGCGCGTCCCGCCACCAAAACAACGCGCGGCGGCCGATGGCGGGAGGTCTCTGGGGGCTCACTCGGTCTGCATGTCGCGTTCGGGGCTCGAGTAGGCCACGGCCATGACGGCGTCCTGGCGTCCGACAGACCGCGCGCTGTGCCGGGTGCCCGCAGGCAGGGTGATGGTATCGCCGGGCTTGAGGTGGAAGAGGCGGTCGTCCGCCGTGTGCTCGAGTTCGCCCTGCAGCAGGTGCAGCACCTCGTCGCAGCCGTTGTGCGTGTGGGCGGGGTTGCCATGGCCGGCGCGAATGAGCACACGCCCGAAAGTCATCGTCTCCGAGTTGCCGATGCGGCCGCTGACAAGCCACGTGATGCTACCCCAGGGGAACGGCTGCGTCTCCATCTCATTCAGCGTTCGGACCTGCGGCTCCATCTGCGCGCTCCTGTTCTTCTGAACGGGATGCGGATTATAGAAGCGGTCCGCAGCGGTGTCAAAAGCGCCCGCAGGATAAGGGGCACGCCAAGAAACGCTCCTGCGGACGCACCCCGGACGATATTAGGATTGTGCGACACGCCGGAACGGCGAATTCTGGAGTGCGGTGCCTTGCGCGCTCGGAGAGCGCGACATCGCCCTCCTACCCGGCGGCTCGTACCCATTTGGCGTCTACTTGCTCCGGCGGACCGCGAAGGCAGGATGTTGCAGCCACGCAGCCGCGCGTGCTATACTCGCGCATGCACTTTACTGTGCTGTCCGACGACTCCAGCGCACAAGTTGCTTTGACCGAACAGGTTGAGACAGTGCTGGACCGCGAGGTCCGCTTCGTGAAAGGCGTCGGCCCGAAACGCGCCGAGGCGCTGGGCCGGCTCGGCATCGAGACGGTGCGCGACCTGCTGCTGCACCTGCCGCGCCAATACGAGGACCGCCGTCACGCGCGTTCCGTGCGCGAGCTGGAGGTGGAGAAGCCGGCGGTTGTCTGCGGCACCATCGCCCACGTCTCCTACCGCCCCACGCACGGCCCGCGCGGGGGGGTGCTGCAGGTGCAGGTGGACGATGATACGGGAACCATCGCCCTGGTCTGGTTCAACGCCCGCCCCCGGTGGCAGAAGTCCTTCCCCGTAGGAGAGACCATCAGCGCCTACGGGAGCGTCACCTTCTACGCCGGCCTGCAGATGGTGAACCCGGACTACGAGGTGGGCCGCACTCCGGAGGAGTCCGAGAAGTTCAGCCGGATACTGCCCGTCTACCCGCTGACGGAGGGGGTATCGCAGAGACTGATGCGCCGGATGGTGGCCTCGGCCCTGGAGATGGCGGCCGACCGGGCGGCGGAGATGTTCTCCCCCGCCCGCCTGAAGGAGAAGGGGCTGCCCGGCATCAAGCGGGCGCTGCGGGACGTCCACTTCCCGCGGAGCATGGCGGCGCAGCGGGCGGCGCGGCGGCGACTCTGTTACGAGGAGCTGTTCCTGTTCCAGACCGCGCTGGCCGTACGGCGCGCGGCCGTGGCCCGGCGGGAGGGGATGTCCTTCAAGGTCGGCCCGAACGTGGACAGGCGCATCCGCAGCCTGTTCCCCTTCGAGTTCACCGAGGCCCAGGACCGCGTCATCGCCGAGGTGGCCGCCGACATGCGTTCACCCCGGCCGATGAACAGGCTGCTGCAGGGGGACGTCGGGTGCGGCAAGACGGTGGTGGCCGTCTACGCCATGCTGGCGGCGCTGGCCGAGAGCAGCCAAGGTCACCAGGTGGCGCTGATGGCGCCCACCGAGATACTGGCCGAGCAACACTACCTGACGCTGGAATCCTTGCTGGAGAAGGCGAGCCTGCGCACGGCGCTGCTGACCGGGGCGCTCTCCGCCGCCGAACGGCGGGATACGCTGAGCCGCCTGGCGGCCGGCGAGCTTGACCTGGTGGTGGGCACGCACGCGCTCATCCAGCCGGACGTCGAATTCCACAATCTGGCCCTGGTCGTGGTTGACGAACAGCACCGGTTCGGGGTGCGGCAGCGCCTGGAACTGCGCCGCAAGGGGCCGCCGCCGGACGTGCTCATCATGACGGCCACGCCCATCCCCCGCACCCTGGCGCTGTTTTGCTTTGCCGATATGGACGTAAGCATCATTGACCAGATGCCGCCCGGTCGTCGGCCCGTCGCCACGGAGCTGAAGCCGCCCGGCCGTTGGGAGGAGGCGTTCGAGGCGGCCCGCGCGGAACTGGCCCGGGGGCGTAGTGCGTTTGTTGTCTATCCGCTGGTCGAGGAGAAGCGGGACCTGGACCTGACCAGCGCCCGGGAGGGATATCGGCAACTGGCCGAGGAGGTGTTCCCCGACTACGCGTGCTGCCTGCTGCACGGCCAGATGCCGACCGCCCGTAAGCGCGAGGTGATGAAGGGCTTCCGGGACGGGCATTACCGGGTGATGGCGGCCACCACCGTGGTGGAGGTGGGGGTGGACGTGCCGCGCGCTACGGTCATGATCGTGCAGCACGCCGAGCGGCTGGGGCTGGCCCAGCTCCACCAGTTGCGCGGGCGCATCGGCCGCGGGGAGCACGCCGGCCGGTGCTTTCTGCTGGCCGATCCGGGCACCGAGACGGCCGAGCGGCGGCTGCGGGTGTTGACTGAGACAAACGACGGGTTCCGCATCGCCGAGGAGGACCTGCGCCTGCGGGGCCCGGGCGAGCTTTTCGGCACCGAGCAGAGCGGGATGCCGGAGTTCCGGTTCTATGACTTCTCGGACCTGGCGCTGCTGCAGGAGACGCGCGAGGACGCGGCGGCGGTCGTAGCCGCCGACCCGCACCTGACCGAACCGTCCAATGCCCTGTTGCGCAGGCGTGTGCTGGCGCGTTACGGGAAGCGGCTCGGCTTCGCGGACATCGGCTGAGGGACCTCACTCCTGCGGCAGCAGGTCGGGAGCCGGATCGAGGGCGCGGCTGCGGAACTCCTCGCCGGCCTCCAGCAGCTTTTCGGTCGCCCCTTCCCCGTAGAGTTCCACCGGGTCCGGCGGGGGCTGCAGTTCGAAGACGGGCACCTCGTGGCGGTCGTGTATGCGGCCGGGCCAAAGGACCTCGGCGAAAAAGTCAACGGGAAAGACCTGGTACCAGGGCGCCCGCAGCCTGACCAACCTCTCCTGGGGCGCGTAGCGGGCCTTGCCCGTTTCGTCGCGGATGGGACCGACCCGCACGCCGCGCGTCCCGTAATGGGCGAAGGAGTAGTCGAGGGGGGTGGTGCCGGCGTATTCCTCATCCACCCAAACGGGCGCCCCCGGCGGCTCCGACCGTATCATCATGGTGCGCTCGACGCAGCCGGCGGCCAGGGCGAGGCAGAGGATGACAGCCGGCACGGCCGGGAGCTTTCGAGTCATACTTTCACAGTCTCCTGTCGTCCCAGGTCGATGATTTCGGCCTCCAGCGTCTCCAGCCTCAAGATGGCGACGCTGCAATGGCCGGTGAGCCAGCCGCCGGCCTCGCCGGGGTTGACCAGCAGGCGCCCGTCCCGTCGGGCCGCCTCGGCATGGTGGTTGTGCCCGTGGATGAGCACGTCGGCCCCATCCACGATCCGGTCAGTGAGGTGTTCCGGCTCGTGGCTCAGGACGATGACGCGCCCGCCCAGTCCGAACCGGTGGGGCGATTCGTGCAGGTCCTCACACAAGGCGGCCAGCCCTTCGCGCTCGCCGTCATTGTTGCCGAAGACGGCGGTCAAGGGGACGCCCTGTTTGAGGAGCAGCTTCAGGGCGAACGGCGCGACGAAATCCCCCGCGTGCAGGATGGCGTCCACGCGTCGCGCCCGGAACAGTTCACATGCCTGCGCGATTTTCGGCATGTTATCGTGCGTGTCCGATATGACCCCGACAAGCATGCGGTTCTCCTTCCGGCTCAGTCAGTGGCTTCCATAAGGTACATCTCGCCCCCGGCCAGGGCGACGCCGGCCCGGCCCTCGGGGTCAACCCGGAAGTCCGTCACCTGACCGTCACATCTGACCCGCCACAGAACCTCCAGTTTGCGCTGGCGGCCGGTGTATGCCGTCACGGATCGCCCCTCGGCCAGCAACAGGACGGGCCCTCCGTCCGGGTGCCGGCGCACGCGCGCTTCGCCGGGGGGCGGCCACAGTTCGGTCACCTCATCGCGGCGAGGGTCCACAAGCGCGCAGGCGCCTTCTGCGCGATAGGCGGCTATGGCGTCGGGCAGCACCTCCACGTGGGCCAACCGCCCCAGCGGCCGCCCTTCCCATAGATCTTCTCCCTCGAAGCTGAGCACCAGCAGCAGCCCATCCTCGTCGGAGAAAACGGCAAACCCATCCCCCAGGCCACAGCAGCGAGCCCGCTCGATGTCGCCCATTCGGAACTTGTAACGCAGCCGGCCGTCCGCCGAGAAAAACGAGAACCGCCCGCTCGCATCCGCCGTGACCACCGTGCCCCCGCCGGGGTCCGTGTGCACGTCCGTGATGGGGGCGTCGAGCCGCCGCGCCCAGGCGGGCTGGCTGTCAGCATAAACGCGCACCTGCCCGTCCTCCATGCCCATGCACAGCAGGCCCAGGTCCGCCGAGCAGGCCAGGCATGCGGGGGGCTCCTTGAGGGTGAGCCGACGGGCGCGGCCCTCGGCGGGCTCAAGTAGCACCAGGCCCCGCTCGTTCCAAAGCACCAGGCCGGCGCCCGCCCACTGGAGGGCGAACCAGGCCGGCAAGTCCACGCTCGTCTCCAGAACGCGCGTTCCTTCCCGGTCGAGGGCCGCCGCGGTGCCATCGGCGCAGAGAAAGACCACGTGCTCCCCCCCGCCGACCAGACGGATGTCGCGCACCCGGCTGCCCTCCGCCCCGGTACCGATGCTGCGGCGCCACAGCACGCGGGACGGCGCCTCGGACTCGGCCTGCAGGGCCTTTTCGACGGCGGTGAAGGCCGACTCGCGGGCGGGCGCTTCGGCCTCCTCCTCGACACCGGGCACCAGGTAGGCCACCACCTCACGCCCCCCCTTGGCCACGGCCACCAGGGAGCCCTCGGACCCGAGGGTCCAGTCGGCGGGGGCGCGGCGCAGGGTCTGGCGCCACAGCACCGTTCCGTCAGTGGCCACGCGCAGCAGGCAGGCGTCATTGGTCTCCACCACGCAGGAACGGCCGCCGGGGCAGACGGCGGCGCGCCGGGCGGCGCCCGGAACGGCCAGCCGGCCCAGTTCCTCGCCGTTCCTGCGGAAAAGCAAAACCCCCTGCTCAAAGGCGGGCACGGCGATTGTGTCCCGCCCGGCGTCGCAGGCGACCGGGCCGAGGGGCATCTCGAGCGCCTTCTCCCAGAGGGCCTGGCCGTCCAGGTCCACAAGCGCCAGGCGGCCGGTCGAGTCCCCCACGGCCACCGCGCCGGGGTCCTCGGCCACGATGGCCAGTGATTCAGGCTCCAGGCCCATCTGCGCGACGCGCGTCTCGCGGGTCTCGGGCCGGTAGACGCAAAGCGTCCCTTCCGCCGTAACGGCAGCAAGCAGCCCCCCGGAGGGGCCGAGGTCGCAATCGGCCAGGTATTCGTCGAACTCCGTGCGCCACTCGAGCTGCCCGCGCTGGTCGAAGGCATAGATGAAGCCTTCCCCGGCCAGGGCCACGAACAGGTCTCCGGCGTCGGCCGCCATCAGCCGCCGCACGCTCTGGGACGCCTTCAACTGGCCCTGCACGGCGCCGGTCCGATCAATGACGTAGATGTTGCGCGCCCCGTCGGCCGCCGCGGCCTGCCCTGCGCTACGGCTCAAGCGGACGACCTCGACCGGGACGTTGCCGCGAAAGCTCCAGGCGATACGTTCCCGCTCTGCCGCTTGCCCGGACATGTGCAGCCCCCGTGT
>PUMJ01000195.1 GCA_003551305.1 Candidatus Brocadiaceae bacterium | reverse complement strand
GGAAGTCTCAGACCGCGCCAGGGCAGCGCTGGGCTGAACTGCGGCCCCCTGAAGCCACTGCCCGCTGCAAGACCGGGAGAATGCCGGAGTGATAGCCGTGATAAGTGACGTGCACGCCAATCACTTGGCGCTGACGGCCGTGCTGGAGGAGATCGAACGGCTGGGCGCAGAGAAGATCATCTGCCTGGGAGACATCGTCGGCTACGGCCCCGAACCGGTCGAGTGCGTGGACACCGTCCGGCAGCGTTGCGACATCACGCTGTGCGGCAATCACGACTTCGCGCTCATCTACGGAGCGCAGGACTTCAACCCCATCGCCCGCAACAGCCTCGACCACCACCGCAGCCTGCTGATGCCACGCCCCGACGCCGAGGACGAGACCGAGCGGCGCGACAGGTGGCAGTTCCTCAAAGACCTGCCCTACCGCCACGTCGAGGGGGAGTACCTCTTCGTGCATGGCGCGCCGCGCAACCCCGTGGTCGAATACCTGCGCAAGATAGACGTTCTGCTCGGGCTGAAGAAGAAGATAGCGGAGAACTTCCAGGAGGTGGACTGGCTCTGCTTCAACGGCCACACCCACAGGGCCGGCGTCATCACAAGCGACATGGAGTTCCTGGTGCCGGACGAGCTGCGCGGCGTCTTCGAGCCCTCTTTCCAGCAGAAGGCCATCATAAACGTCGGCAGCGTGGGCCAACCCCGCGACCACGACTCCCGCGCCTCTTTCGCAACCATCCAGGATGATAAGGTAGACTTCCACCGCGTCGAGTACGACGTGGAGGCCGTGGCCGCCAGGATAGCGGCGACACCCGGCATGGCGCATTCGCTCGCGGACAGACTGCTGGAAGGACGTTGACGCGGCCTGATGAAGGCAGTGCATGCGCTGCCTAGCGGCCCGGGACGGCTGGTGCGCTGAACGTGGATCCCCCACCGAGCGCCACCCGCTCCTCGGAGGGGAAGCGGACGCCGGGCCCTTCGCGCTGAGAACCCCCGTGGGCTGGCGTACAATTGCTCCGACTTTGTCCGAGGACGGCAAGTGGCATTGATCGAACCGGAAGAGTTCCGCCTCAACAAGCTGCGGGAACTGCGCCGCCTGGGCGTAGACCCCTACGGCAGGGAGTTCCCGGGCGCCCGCCCCCTGGGTGAACTGGTGGAACGCTTCGAAAAACTGCAGGGCGAGACCATCCGGACGGCCGGGCGCATCACCAACAAGCGCGACATGGGCCGCGCCAGCTTCATGGACATCAAGGACTGGACCGGCTCGATCCAGGTCTTCTTCCAGCAGAAACGCCTCGGCGACGAGAAGTTCACCATCCACCAGCAGTTGGACGCCGGCGACATCATCGGCGTCGAGGGCGAACTGGCCCTGACCCGCACCGGTGAGAAGACCATATTCGTCGGCGAGTTCACCGTGCTGGCCAAGGCACTGTTGAACCCGCCGGAGAAGTGGCACGGGCTGCGCGACCAGGAAATGCGCTACCGCCACCGCTCCCTGGACCTGTTCAGCAACGACGAGGTGTTGCAGACGTTCCTGAAGCGGAGCCTCATCATCCGGGCCGTGCGGGAGTTCCTGCAGGAACGCGGGTTCGTCGAGGTCGAAACGCCGATGATGCAGACGGTGGCCGGCGGCGCCGCCGCCCGCCCCTTCCGCACCCATCACAACGCGCTGGACATCCCGCTCTACCTCCGCATCGCCCCCGAACTCTACCTGAAGCGTCTGCTGGCGGGCGGGATGGAGAAGGTCTTCGAGATAAACCGCAATTTCCGCAACGAGGGCATCTCCAGCCAGCACAACCCGGAGTTCACGATGCTGGAGGTCTACGAGGCATACGGCAGCTACGAAACCATGATGGAGCTGACGCAGGAGCTGGTGTGCCACGCCGCCCGCAGGGCCTGCGGCAGCCTGGAGGTGCCCCGGGGCGAGACGGAGATAGACCTGACCCCACCCTGGCCCCGACGGCCATTCTGGGAGCTGATGGAGCAGCACCTGGGCCTGCGCCGCGGCGAGGAGGAGGCCATCCGGCACATGGCGGAAGAAACCCAGACCCAGGGCGCCCGCACCGAACATCCCGACCTGCTGGCCTACCGCCTGTTCGAGAAGCAGGTCGAGGACAACCTGCAGGACCCCGTCTTCGTCATCGAATACCCGAAGAGCATCTCTCCCCTGGCCAAAGCCAAAAAGGGCGACCCCGAGGTGGCCGAACGGTTCGAGCTCTACATGGCCGGGATGGAACTGGCGCCCGCCTACACCGAGTTGAACGATCCGCTCGAGCAGGAGCGGCGCTTCCTGGAACAGGTCGGCACCGAGGAGGAACGCCAGCAGATTGATCGCGAGTTCGTCCAGGCCCTCGGCTGGGGCATGCCGCCGGCCGGCGGGCTCGGGCTCGGCATAGACCGCCTGGTCATGGTGCTGACGAACAGGCCCTCCATCCGGGACGTCATCCTGTTCCCCCTGCTCAGGCCCCCGGAGGGCGCATGACGAGCTCCGAGCCCATCCTGCGCGCCGAAAACGTGGTCAAGGACTACCGCATAGGCCGCACGCAATTGCGCGTGCTCCACGGGGTGACCATGTCGGTGCGCCGGGGCGAGCTGCTCAGCATCGTCGGGCCCAGCGGCGCCGGCAAGAGCACCCTGCTCCACATACTGGGCATGCTGGACACCCCGACCGAGGGGCGCGTGCTGCACGAGGGGCAGGACCTGGCCCGCCTGCCCGGGGCCGAGCAGGCGCGCTGGCGCAACCGCCTGTTCGGATTCGTCTTCCAGTTCTTTCACCTTCTGCCCGACTTCACGGCGGCCGAGAACGTGGCCGTGCCCGCCCTTGTGAGCGCCGGGGCCCTGGGCTGGCGCCGCAGCAAGCGCGAGGCCCTGCGCAACGCCCACGCCGTCCTGGAGATGGTCGGTCTGGCTGAGCGGGCCGGTCACCGACCCGCTCAGCTTTCCGGCGGCGAGAGACAGCGGGTCGCCATCGCGCGCGCCCTGGTCAACCGCCCGGAGGTGCTCATGTGCGACGAGCCGACCGGCAACCTCGACACCGACACCGGCCGCGCCATCCTCGACATGCTCCAGCGCATCAAGGAAGAGGCCGGCTGCACGCTGGTCATCGTCACCCACGACGAGCGCATCGCCGCCATGGGCGACAGGACACTCCACCTGCGCGACGGCCGCCTGGACGCCTGAACGGGCAGGCGCCCTGCCGGCGCCGGCCCAACGGGACGCACTATACCAACCGAGGGCGGGTATGTGCGGAGGGTGCGAGGCGATGGGGCAACCGTCCTTGCTCTCGTCCTCGTGGTGTCCTTCGCGTCCTGCCATTCGGCGGACGGCGAACGAGTAAGGAAACGAGAGCAGAGAAACCCCGCCGCCCTGTAACCGAGGCACAGCGTTCTCTGTTGCGCCCCGCACCGCTGCCGGCCCGCGTGACACCGGACGCCTGACCGAAGTGCTTTTTCCACAACAAGTAGTTGCAAGACCCACTCATTCTTATTAGGCTACCGACCGTCAGGTGGCCGTGTCCGACCGAAACCGCATCCGCAGGAGGTCCCCTTGGGCTTGAGAGTCTATATCAACGGCGAGCTGCACGAGAAGGAGGAGGCCAGGATATCCGTCTACGACCACGGGCTGCTCTACGGGGACGGCGTTTTCGAGGGTATCCGCGCCTACAACGGGCGCGTGTTCCGGGAACGCGAGCACATTGAGCGGCTCTATGACTCCGCCCGCGCCATCGCCCTGACCATCCCGATGACCATGGACGAGATGTCGGCGGCCATCCACCGGACGCTCCAGGCCAACGACCTGCACGACGCCTACGTTCGCGTGGTGGTCACCCGCGGGGTCGGCACGCTGGGGCTGGACCCCCGCAAGTGCACCGACCCGCAGGTTATCATCATCACCGACAGCATCTCGCTCTATCCGCCCGAGTTCTACGAGAACGGGCTCGAGATTGTGACGGTCGCCACCATGCGCAATCACCCGGCCGCCCTCAGCCCCCGCATCAAGTCACTCAACTACCTGAACAACATCCTGGCCAAGGTGGAAGGGCTGCAGGCCGGCGTCAGCGAGGCCCTGATGCTCAACACCCAGGGCTACGTGGCCGAGTGCACGGGCGACAACATCTTTGTCGTCACCGACGGCACGCTGGCTACCCCGCCCGTGCACGCGGGCATTCTGGCCGGCATCACCCGCCAGGTGGTGCTGGAACTGGCCGAGCAGGCCGGCATCGAGACCGCCGAACGGGACATGACGCGCTTCGACCTGTACGTGGCCGACGAGTGCTTCCTGACCGGCACGGCGGCCGAACTGATACCCGTGATAAAGATAGACAACCGAACCATTGGCACCGGCGAACCGGGGCCGATAACACGCAGGCTGCTGGCGATGTTCCGCGAGCAGACGGCCCGCGGCCAGAACTGAAGCACGCCTCAGCGGGGCCGGACATGTCGGCTTGCCCGCCAAAATCGAGGATCGCCGGCATTCAAGGACACAGAGCGTACGAAAGTCGCAGCAGACGATGGTTGATACATGCACAGCATCTTGCCACGGATGCCTTTCTTCGTACCCCCTGCCTGCGCCGTCGGTACGGCAGGCGGGCTTCATGTTCTTAACGGTTGGTGAAACAGCGGCCTGCTGAGCTGATGTAGCAAGGTTCCTGGCGAAGGAGCAGCCGACAATGTATACGGCTCTCGGGACGCAGGCGATTGGCGTGAACGTGCCGTTCGATGAGGCCGTCGAGCTGGCGGCCCATTTCGGCTTCCGCGGCATTTACCTGGACACAGGCTACCTGGAACGCACGGGGCCGGAGGCCGTCGTGCAGATGCTGGAGGAGCGCGGCCTCCTGGCGGCCGGCTGGCACCCCCCGGTGCGGCTGACCGCCGAAGAGGGGGACTTCGCCGCCGGGCTGGAGCGCACGGCCAGGCTGGCCGAACTCTGCGCCCGCGCTGGCGCGCGCCGCTGCTCCACGTGGCTGCCCCCGGCCTCCGACGAGAAAACGCGGGACGAGTTGTTTGACCTCGTCCGCCGCCGCCTGGTGGCCGTCTGCGAGGCGCTGGCAGAGTGGGAAGTGAGGCTGGGACTGGAATTCGTCGGGCCGACCACCGCCCGAGCCGGGCGCGCTCACGAGTTCATCTATACTCTGGACGGCACGCTGGAGCTGATCGCCGCCGCAGGCGTCCCCAACCTCGGGCTGCTGGTGGACTGCTGGCACCTCTACACCAGCGGCGGCCGGGTCGAGGACGTTCTGCGCCTGGAGCAGAGCCAGATCGTTGACGTGCACATAAGCGACGCCCCCCGGGACGTGCCATGCGAGCAGCAGCTCGACGGCGACCGCAGACTGCCCGGCGAGACCGGCGTCATAGAGGTGGGCCGCTTCCTGGAGTGTCTCCGGGAGGTCGGCTACACCGGCCCCGTCATGGCCGAGCCGCTCGGCCGGGCCAAACTGGCCATCGAACCCATGGAGAACGTCCGGCAGGTCAAGGACGCTGTAGACAGCGTCTGGCCGGACGCGGAGTAAGACACCCCGCCCCCTGCGAGAGGAGCGCGCCATGCCCGCCCCCCGGCACCAGAAGAGCTTCGTGCTGACCGTCGCCGAATCCAAGCGTCTCATAGCCCGCGCCGTCAAGAAGCACCACCGCGTCATCCGGGCCCTCAATGACGGCATCGTGGCCGTCGCCAAGGGCACCACCAACGCCTACATCGTCGAGGAACTGCTGGGGGAGGGCATCAACAAGGCCCATTACTGCACGGGCGTGACGAAGCCCCTGCGGGGCGCCGAAGGGGCGAAAACGCTCAACAAGCTGCCGGACGTCGTCCTGCGGGAAGGCCACCCCATCGAGGGGTGCAGCGCGACCGACGTCGTCACCGAGATGGGCCCAGGCGACGTGTTCATAAAGGGTGCCAACGCCCTGAACTACGAGTATGAGCAGGCCGGCATCCTGGTCGGCCATCCCACGGGCGGCACCATCGGGGCGGCCATAGGGACCGTCATCGCCCGCCGGGCCACGCTGCTGCTGCCTGTCGGACTGGAGAAAAGCATCCCGGGCGATCTGCACCAGTTATACCGGGACATGACGGCCGTGGGCCCGCACGGCGAGGGACCGGCCCTCTGGCCGGTTGACGGCGAGATATTCACCGAGATCGAAGCGTTGAGGATAGAGATGTCCGGCGGGAGGGCGGCTCTGATCGGTGCAGGGGGCATAGCGGGCGCCGAAGGCAGCGTGCGCATCTCCGTCTGGGGCACACAGGAGCATGTTTCACGCGCCGAGGGCGCCGTCGAGTCCGTGCGCGGGGAACCTCCTTTCTTCAGCTGAAGCCCCCGGGCCGACGTTGATTTTTTGTTTTCGGACGGGGCGAGCGGGAACAAAAAGGCCACTTGGTGCATCTAACAATAATGAAGGGAACGCATGGGCGAGACGGCCCCCAGCGATGCGGAACTGGTTCGGCGCGCCCGCAAAGGCGATGTCGAGGCGTTCGGCCGGCTTGTCCAGAGGCATGAGGATTACGTCTTTAACGCCGTCTTCCACCTGGTGGGCGACGAGAAAGACACCGAGGACCTGGCGCAAGAGGTCTTCCTGCGGGCTTTTGACAACCTGAACGGCTTCGAAGGGAGGGCGAAGTTCACCACGTGGATATATGGTATCATGCTTAACACGGTCCGCGGCCACTGGCGTCGTTCCAAGAGGCGCCAGACACTGAGCCTGGAGCGGGCACGCGAGGACAAAAGCCGGCCGGACATCGCCCCCGAGGCCGAACAGGACGGCCCGCTGGGTTCCGCCCTGCGCCGGGAACACGTCGAAGTGGTGCGCGAAGCGATAAACGAACTGGATGAGCAGTTGCGAGAGATTCTCGTGCTGAGGGACATCCAGGGGATGGTATATGCCGAACTGGCCGAAGTGCTGGAGCTGCCTGAAGGGACCGTAAAAAGCCGCCTCTACCGGGCCAGGCAGCAGTTGAAGGAAGTGTTGGAGCCATATTTCGGGCGGGAACAATGAATACCGAATGCCAGAAATACCAGGACACACTGTCGGAGTATCTGGACGGAGTTCTGTGCGACCGTGAGCGACGCGAACTCACACAGCACCTGGGGCGGTGCGAACGGTGCCGGGAACAACTGGAGGCGCTGGCCCGCACAGTGCGGCGCGTGCGGGAACTGCCCGTGCGTCGCCCGCCGGAGGGCTTCGCCTGGACCGTCACCGAACGCCTGGCCGCGCGGGAGCGCCCCGCCCCGCGCAGGATGGTCAGACTGCTCTGGAGCCGCGCCCTGCCGGTGGCCGCCATGTTCCTGATTGCGATCGGCGTCACCTTCCTGGTGCGCGGGACCGACCTGCTCGCCCCCGCAGACGAGAGCCGTACGATAGCGATGGAGCAGGTCCGAGACCGCGAGCCTGCGGCCCCGGCGTTGCCGGAACGCGAACCGGCCGTGAGGGCGCCTGCTGAACTCGAGCCGGAAGCCCCGGCGCCCCGCGCGGAGGAGTTGGCCGCGTTCGCCACGCGGGACACCGCGCCCGAGCCTGCCCCGGAGGCTCCGCCGACGCCACGGGTTAGGGAGGTGCCGCAGGACGATGTCGCCCTCGAGCAATTGATGAAGCCGATGCAGATCACACCGCCCCTCCCCTTGCACATGGCCACACCGGAGGTCGCCCCCGAGCGGAGGGTCGCGCCCCCGGCGGCCGAGGTCCGTGAGCCCGTGCAGCGGATGATGTTCAGCCAGATACCGGCGCAGCAGCCTGAGGCGCGGCGCCCACCCCACCAGTTGCTGGAGGTGACCGCCCGGAGGCCGACCGAACTGCTGGCCAAAACCGTGGCCGCCGCCAACCGGATCAGTGTGGCCGCCCTTGTCGAGATAGCCGAGGACGGAACCGCCGAGGTCCACCTGAACGTGCCGGCCGAGGACTACCCCGCCCTGCTGAGTGAACTGGCCGGCCTGACCGAACCCACGGGGCAGAGCCTGCAAAACACGCTGGCGGCGCACGCCACCTTCTTCCAGGAAATGCTCGAACTGCACGCGACCTTCCAGAAGCCAACGCCGCCTGACCAGGCCGAATGGCGCGTGGTGATAGGCGAGCCGGGCGGGCCGGCCTTCGAGGTCCGCCCCGAGGTGGTGAACCTGCAGGTGACCATCCGGCCCGACTCGCCCCGGCAGAGGCAGGACTTCTGAGCGCTACTCCTCCTGCTTGCGGCGAAACAGCCAGCCCAGCAGGCAGCCCGGCGATTCCTCCTGCTTGTACCAGGCCATGTACTGCCGCTGTTTCTCGCGCGCCAGCATGTCCGCGATAACCCCCTCGATGTCCCCGTGGCGCGAATAGACCTCCGGGAACTCCTTGCGCAGCAGGAGCAGCTCCTCGGCCCGGCCCCGGATGCGTTTGTAGTCGCCCTCCCCGCGCTCGACGTACGCGGTGACGGACTCCCGCAGACTCTGCAGTTCCAACTCGTATTCGTTCGGGGTCAGCGAACTCGCCATCGGCGCCCGCCCTGTCAGTCAATGGAATTGGACTCAAAGTGCCATTCTACGCGCTCTCCATCGCCCGGCAAGCATAAGCCCGGTGGAGGCGCTTCCTGCCCCTGCTGCTGGAGCCTGCGGCGGCCGCCGGAACGCAGGGCCGGATGCCGGGCCGGTGCGGCCTCGCGGGCGGACGCCTCGGCCGGACTGTCGCCGGCCCCTCAGTCGCCCATGGGCCGGGCGAAGCCCCTGTTGCGGAACACGTAGAGACCGTCCTTGCCGGGGGCTACGATGTCCGGCCGGCCGTCGCCGCAGGTGTCGGCCACGTCGAACCATATGCCGCAGCCGGTGCCATGCCGCGCGGGACCGAAGTCCACCACCTGCTTGGAGAAGCCCTCCCCCGTCCATTTGAAGTAGTAGATGCCGACGGGGTCGTAGGCGCCGGGGTCACGGCCGCAGTGGGCGCGGTAGCGCTTGCCGGCCACCAGCTCCGGCTCGCCGTCGCCGTCCAGGTCTCCCCACCACAGGCAGTGATACTGGCTGTTGAAAGGGTCAATGGGGTGGCGGTG
>PUMJ01000045.1 GCA_003551305.1 Candidatus Brocadiaceae bacterium | reverse complement strand
GGCCGGGAGTTGACTTCCGGACGCCGCAGAGCATAATGAGGGTGGTGAAACCCTCCCGAGAGCGATAATGATCGTCATCATAGACAACTACGACTCGTTCACGTATAACCTGGTGCAACGGCTGGGTGAGCTGGGCGCGCAGAACATTCACGTCTTCCGCAACGACAAGGTGGACGTGGAGGGTGTGCGCCAACTCTCCCCCGATTACATCATCATCTCACCCGGCCCGTGCACGCCGCGCGAGGGCGGCATATCCAGCGAGGTGATCCGCGAGTTCGCCGGCCGGGTGCCCATCCTCGGCGTCTGCCTGGGGCACCAGTGCATCGGCCACAGTTACGGCGCCGTCGTCGAGCGGCACCGGCGCCTGATGCACGGCAAGACCAGCATGATCCACCACGACGGCCGCACGATTTTCTCCGGCCTCTCGAACCCCTTCGAGGCGACCCGCTACCACAGCCTCTCCATCCGGGAGGAGACGCTGCCGGACTGCTTCGAGGTCTCGGCGCGAGCCGAACCCGACGAGATCATGGGTATCAGGCACAAGGAATACCCTCTGGAGGGGGTGCAGTTTCACCCGGAGTCCTTCCTGACCGCCGAAGGCCCGAAACTGCTGGAGAACTTCCTCGGCCTGTGAATTCAGCCTCGGGCCCGGTTGGCCGGCCCGGCTTGCCGTCCGGGGAACTCACCACATTTCGCCATTTCGCCCCAGGATGCCCCGTGTACAGACGGAGTGGTCAGCCGAGCATGCGCTCACTCCGGTGTGAGCGCCTGACTGACGGCGCTCACCCAAGCGATGGTTCTGGATGTGGAGCTGGTCGTCTCGGCGGCGCCGACGGACGGCCCCTTTGAGGCGATCGGCGAGGCTCAGCTCTCCGCAAAGAGCCTGTGGCTGGTTTTCTTGAACTCGCGTATGGAGCTGAACAGCAGCCCGGGCTCCAGCCCCAGGCGCCGTGAAAGGTCCTCATAGAGTTCGCGCGTGGACTCCGGCCTCGCCGTATGAAGCATGGCGAACAGGTTGTAGGGGAAGCTCTCTACAACCTGTCGTTCGTAGCAGTGAGTAACTTCCGGCAGGGCCGCCAGGGCACGTCCCGCCTCTTCGATATGGTCTGTCCCGACCTGCCAGACGCCCATGCCGTTTCCGTTGAAACCGACCTTGCGGTGCCGCACGATGAGCGCTACGCGGCGCAGCCTCCCCGATGTGCGCCAGCAGCGCAGCAGTTCGAGCAGTTCGCTCGAAGAATAATCGGTCCGGGAGGCAACTTCTCGGAACGGCTCCGGCACGAACGGCATGTTCCCCTGGAGGAGGCGCACGACCTGTCTTTGTGCTTCGTTCCGGGGCGGGCCGGGCGCGGGCCCGCCGAAGGTCTCGACACGGGCCTGCGGCATCGGGGGCACGCTCTCCCCGCGTTCCCGTTTGGCGGGGTCGAAGACCGCGTGTATCTTGAACCTCCGCACCGCCGGCAACAGATGCAGTGGCTGCGGAGCCACCACTTCCCGCAGTTCATCGAGGAGGCCCTGAAACCGCTCCCTCAGCGCGCAGAACGTAAACCACAGGTTCGGCACCGGCCGGCCGGCGTGGTCGAGCATGAGCTCCGGCTACAAGTCGGAGGCGGGTGTTCGCAGGTAGCAATGGGTTATGCCCGGGTCGGGGGTGAGGCGGGGTACGACGCTGTCCAGTGCGTCCGGCTCGAGCGTGACGGCGCAGAGGGTGCTGGCGTATCCCATACGTCGAACATCGAAGATCGCGCCGAAACGCCGGGCCCCCCCGTCCCGTAGCCAGCCCTCCATGTGGTCCAGCACCTCTTGCTCGGGGAGCCCGACTTCTTCGGCCACGGCCGCGAAGGGGCGTTCCACCAGCGGCACACCCTCCTGCAGCCGCAGCATGGTCAGGTCCTCTCGTTCGCGCAGAGTTTTCTTGCTCATAGCTTCTCACGGACTGTTTGTGGCTCGTAAGGACAGGTCGGCTCGGGGTCGAGGTAGTCGCCGGACATCGTGTAAGCGCGGGCCCGACAGCCCCGGCAGGCTCGGCGGAACTCACAGACGCCGCACTTGCCCCGGTAGAGGTCCGGCCGGCGAAGGTCGCGGAAGACCTCAGACTTCCGGCAGGCCCGGCCGAAATCGAAATCCACCCGGCGCAGGTCTCCGCAGGGCACGTCCAGGAACCCACAGGGCTGCAGCCCCCCCCGGTGCGAGACGAAGATGAACCCGTCCCCCGCCATGCAGCCGCTGGTGCCGTAGCGGGGGGGATCGCCGGAGGCGGCCTGTCGGGCAATGCGCGCGTAGTGAGGGGCGCAGGTCGGCTTGACCTGGATGGGCGCCTCCCGCGCCGCCCCCATCAGCCACTTCAGCCACCGCTCGCTCTGCTCAGGAGTAACCTCCTGCCCTCTCAGTTCCGCCCCCCGCCCCGTGGGCACCAGGAAGAACGCTGTAAATGCGGCCGCACCCAACCGCACCGCCAGGGAGAGCATCTCCGGCAGGCGCTGCACATTCTCGCGGGTGACGGTGGTGTTGACCTGGAACGCGAGCCCCCCGTCGCGCGCGAAACGTAGCCCCCGCATGGCAGCCTCGAAAGCCCCCTCAACGCCCCGGAACGCATCGTGACTGGCGGCGTCGGGGCCGTCCAGACTGATACTGATGCGCTTGACGCCGGCCTGCAGCAGCCGACGTGTGGTCTCGGGCGTGAGCAGGTGCCCGCACGGGGACATGACGACGCGCAAACCCCTCTCGGTCCCGTGGGCGGCCAGCTGGTAAATGTCCGGCCGCGCCATCGGTTCACCGCCGGTCAGAATGAGGATGGGGTGTCCCACGGCGGCAATACCGTCGATGAGCCGGAAGCCTTCTTCGGTGGAAAGCTCGCCTTCGTAGCGATGGTTGCGCGCCGCCCCACGGCAGTGTCGGCAATCCAGCGGGCAGCGACGGGTCGTCTCCCAGGCCACCAGCCTGGGGGCGGCCTTTTCAGTTGTGCCGGGCGGTCTCTTGTGCCTATGCAAGCCCGATCTCCTGGTCGCTCAGGTAACAGGCCGGGTCAGGCGCCCAGGGGTCGCCGCAGAGCGCTTCAGCGCGCGCCCGGAAGTTGCCCGCGCAGACGTCCAGGAACCGGCAGGCGGCACAACGCCCTTTGAGGCGGCCCCGCTTCTGCCGCAGTTCGGAAAGGAAGGGGCTGTCGGCGCCGCTCCAAATCTCGGCGAACGGTCTCTCCAGAACATTCCCCAGGGGTCGGGTGCGCCAGAACTGGTCCGGGTAAACGGTCCCGTCCCAGCCGATACAGCCGATGCCGAGCCCGCTGGCGTTGCCGCCGCTGGCGCGCAGCAGCCGCAGGGCCTCAACCGCGCGGGGGTCCTCCTCCCGCTGCATGCGCAGGTAGAGGTAAGGCCCGTCGGCGTGGTTGTCCACGGTGAGCACTTCGGTGGGGTGGCCTTCAGCGTGCAGGCGGGCTGCGTGATCAAAGATGCGGTCGACCAGCCGGCGCGTCTGCCCGTGGTCCGGCGCATCCTCCGCCATCTGCGTCGCCCGGCCCGCCGGCACAAGGTGGTAAAAGCAGACGCGCGGGATGCCCTCCGCCCTAAGCAAATCGAAAACGCCGTCCACGTCGCCCGCGTTGGCCTTCGTCATCGTGTAGCGGAGCCCCACCTTCAGGCCGGCCCGCTGGCAGGCCCGGATTCCCTCGACGGCTCGCTTGAAGGCCCCCTGCTGCCCGCGAAAGCGGTCGTTGGTCGGCTCCAGTCCGTCCAGGCTGACACCGACGTAAGCCACGCCGGCCTCTCCGAGCCGCTGCGCCAGCCCATCGTCTATGAGTGTGCCGTTCGTTGAGACCACCACGCGCAGCCCGCGCTCGGCGGCGTAGCGCGCCAGCTCCGGCAGGTCAGGTCGCGTGAGGGGCTCCCCCCCGGAAAGCAGCAACACCGGACAGCCGAACGCACCCAGTTCATCAATCAGCTCACGGCACCGGTCGTGGAGCAGCCCGGTGGAGCCGGCCGATTCCGGAGAGTTCGTGTAGCAATGCCGACAGGCGAGATTGCAGCGCGCGGTTACGTTCCAGACGATGACGGGACGCCGCCGGGCGGCAGACTCCCCGCCGGAGGCACGGTGCTCGTAACGCAACGCGTGCGAACGCGAACGCACCCCCAGGTAAAGCGTCGTTACGTCTATCATGACTTCCTGCCGAAAATCAATTATCCAGGATGCATCGGGACGCCCCCCGGCAGCCATGCTGTGCCACTATGCGCGCAAGAGCCTCCCCCTGCTCGATGAGGGCCCGTTCGTGCGTTCTCATGACCGTCCAGCCCACGTAGGAGGCCGGGGCAAGGCCGCAGCCACTCCCACCCGAAACAGCAGCTGCTCCAGCGTCCAGCGTTTCACGGTCCGCACCCCTCCTGCGTGCAAAAGTGTACGGACCCGTCCAAGGGCTCGCCGGCGTCCTCAAGGTGCCGGCCGGCAAATTGCACCGCAGGGGCGGTCACCTGACGGACGGCCAACACGGTCACCACCACAACCGTCGCAACGGTAACAGGGCCGGGACTCAGCAGTCCCCCATCATCGCGCCGCGCGGTGAGAGGGTCATCCAAATCGGACCCTCCGCCCCGGTCGGCACTTCCTGTGGGCCTTCTGACATATGCCCCAACGCGCATGGCCATACGTTACCATACTATATCGGTAAGGATACCGGTTGAATCTCCCACGTCAAGCCCTCGCCCCCAGAAAAATGCCCGAATTTCGGCACAAGTGGCGGTCTACCGGCACCGGGCCGCATCACCGCAGCGGCCAGGCAATGTCGTAACCCGTTGGCCTGTAATTTCCTGTGATATCCATGATCCCTCTGGCATCGTGGTTGCTCAACCAAGGCCGAACAGCGTAGCGGTGAGACCCCGTCCAATACCCCCTGGGAGTTGCAACGATGTCTGATGTCAATGCCGGGGGCAGAGCCTGGCTGACGGCCCTGCCCTATCTGGTTCTCGTGCTGTTGCTCGGCATGCCGGTGGTCGTGCCCCGCGTGTTCGAGCCTGTGGTCCGCGACGACCCGGAACGAAACATCGATATTCCGGACGAGTTGCTCATCCCGCGGTACTTCAAAGCGGCTTACAACGAGGAGACGATGTTATTCCGCTTCGAACTGCCCACAGCGGAGCCGTCCTGGTATCACGACTACTGGATCTACGAAGGCGATTGCCACTGGCGCCGCCAGGGCAGGTCGCCGATGGGTCGGGAACCGAAGTTGATCTACGAGGACCGCATAACGTTCTTCGTCGACGACGGGCGCGTGCCCGAGTTCGGCAAGTACGGTGGATTCGTGACGGCCTCCACGGAGGCGATGCGTTTCTTCACTCAGGAGGCGTCGGCGGAGGAGGTGCGCGCCATCCCTCGTCTCTCGGGCCAGAGCGACCTGCGCAAATGGCTGCCCGAGACCCGCACCGATCCCCACGACTGGCGCAGCCTGAAGCCGGACGAGGAACTCGACGCCCTCCAGCAGGCCGGTTACTTCCTGGACCTGTGGCACTGGCGCGCCCACCGCAGCAACCCCATCGGCTGGTCCGACGACCAGTACATCCTCGACTACCGCTGGAGCGACGAGGGCCGCGGCCCCTTCGCCACCAACTGGGATGACGAGCAGCAGCGACCCGCCTACATGTTCGACCCCGAAAAGACCGGCCAGCACGCCATGAGGTTGGAGCTGATCGAGGAGCAGGCATACGGCCAGGATGACTACCTGCGTTACGCGCTGATCCGGGGCACCGAGGAAATCGAGGGCAACACAGTCCCCTTCGACCCCGAGCGCGACTGGAGCCCGGGGGACGTGATCCCGCGGCGCCTGCTGCAGGTGCCGGAGGGCAGCCGCGGGGCCATCCGGGCCAATGGCATTTACCGCGACGGAAGCTGGCACGTGGACCTGTGGCGGGCGCTCGATACGGGCAATCCTCTGGACGACAAAGCACTCCAGCACGGGGGGCTTTACCAGGTGGCGTTCGCGGCCCACATACTCGCCACCGGCAGCCGCTGGCATTACGTGTCATTCCCGTTCACGCTCGGGCTGGGTCGAGAGGCACAGATCAACGCCCGCCGGTTCGAGGGGGACGCACCGCCCTGGGACGAAATGGACTGGTTTGAGATGAAGCTCTTCTACCCCGGCCAGATCGACTGGGCCCACCTGATAAGCGACGGCCACGCCGGCGCCGACGCCATGGCGGATGGCGTGCCGCTGCCGGTGGGCCACGACGAGGAGATACGACGCCAGTGGGCGCTGACCACGCTGGGCAAGGCCGGCCTGATGGCACTGTTGGCGGCAGCCCTGGTGGTAGGCCTCGCCCGGCGCGAGGACGAGCCCGCCGGCGCACCTGCGACCAATGAACACCACCTTAACTGAAGGACGAGACCCGTGGACGCAGCACCAGCATATCATGCAATTTTTGTCGGACTGACCACAGGTGTCCTGGCTTTCTCTTTCCTGTTGGTGACCTTCCGTTTCTGGGTCTGTCCCGGCGGGGAGGTCTCCCAGGCTGTGCGCCATGCGGCCGACCTAGGGTCATTGTGGAGCGCCGGCATCGGGACGGCCCTCCTGGCCATGGCCACTCTGACCGGGCTGATGACGCGGCCGCTGCCAGCCCTGTTCAACAGCCCCATCACGAAAAACAAGATGCTCCTGACGGCACTGGCGCTCGTCTGCTGGGCAGGCTTCGTGGCGGTGCGGGCGAAAACCGGCGAGGGAGTCTGGACCCGGCGCGGCTTGCCGGGACATTCGGCCTGGGTGCTCGCCCTGGCGGGCTTCCTCTACATGATCACTGTCAACAGCATCGGCGGCGACCTGGCGGGCATCCCGAGCGGCTATGAGCAGTTCGCCCGGGCCGCGGGATACCGGACCCGCTGGGCGCTCTACTACCCGACTTTCTTCAACGTTCTTCTGCTGGTGGCCGGCCACGCCGTTCTCATCGGCGCCCTGCTGCACCGCCGGGCCCGCAAGAGGGCCGGCTGACGGACTGACGAGCGCGGCGCATCGAGGCTGCCGCCCCCCACGCACTCTCTGACAACAAGGAAGGACGCCGCAATGGAAAAGCTCGTGAGAAGGTTCGGCCTGCACCTGCTTGCTGTTGTGCTGACTGTCACATTCGCCGCAGGGCCACCCGTTGCACTGGCCCGGCAGGAACCCGCTGGCGTGCAGGAACAAATAGAGGCCCTGCGCGGCGAGATCGAAGCCCAGAGACTCCGCACCGAGGCCCTGGAGGCAGAATTGGAGCGCGTCCGTGCAAGCGCGCAACGGCAGGCCGAGCGGACAGCCGAGACGGAAGTAGCTATAGCGCCCCTGGCCGAACGCATAGAGGCGGGCGACCTCGCCGGCTGGGACCGCGGGTTCTACCTGAGGGTCCGGGACGACGCCTTCCGGCTCAACATCGGGGGCTGGATTCAGCCGCGCTTCGAGTTCCAGCGCCGCTCCGACGCCGAGAACAAAAGCAGCTTTTACATGCGGCGCGTCCGCCTGGACCTGCGGGGGCACGTATTCACCGACCGCCTGACCTTCCGCATTATGCCGGAACTGGCGCGCACCGCCAACCTGCGGGACGGGTGGATCAACTACGCGTTCCGCCCCTGGGCCCAGGTGCGCTTCGGCCAGTTCACCGCCCGTTCCAGTGGCACCGCGCCGTCGGTCCGCGTCGCCAGCACTTCGCCGAACGCGGGATCCCGTCGGAGACCTTCGGCTGGGAGACCGGCCGCGACGCCGGCATAATGCTGCACGGCACAGATGCCGAGCGAAGATGGAGTTACGGCGTGCACCTCTTCGACGGGGCGGGCCGCAACGTGCGGATCGGCAACAGCCAGGGGCTCATACCGAGCACCCGCGTGGCGCATGCCCTGCTGGGTGAGGTGCCGCGGGAGGAGTCCGACTACGCCTTCTCGGAAGAGCCGGCCCTTGCGCTTGGCGCCGGCCTGCAGGGCGCGTGGCGCAACGAGGTCCGCACCTGGGACCTGGGCCGCTCGCCCGTAGGGAACGAACGCGCCGACTTCCTGGCCACCACGGTTGACTCCCGCTTCGCCTGGCGCGGCTTTTCGGTCGCCGGTGACCTCTACCATCGGCGCGTGGATCCGGACGACAGCGCCGTGGACCGCTACAACGGCTGGGCCTACATGGTCAGCTCGGGGTACTTCCTTGTGCCGCAACAGCACGAGATCGTCGCCCGCTACTCGCAGCTGCGCCTCGACAGAAGTGATCGCGACACGCGCGAGCGGGAATGGGGCCTGGGCTGGAACATCTACCACCGCGGCCACGACTGGAAGACGCGCCTGAACCTGCTGCGGCACGACTTCGCCGACCGGCATGACACCACCTTCCTGGTCGAGCACCACCTGCAGTTTTGAGAACGCGTCGAGACCAGGCCAAACGGACCGAACGCCGGCTATGAGTATTCCCGAACATTCCGGCGCGCACCGGAGCGCACCACCGCGGGGTGGCCCTTTTCCCGGTGCGTCGGTCCTGGCCGTCTGCGGATGGAAGAACTCGGGCAAGACCACGCTGATCGAGACGGCGCTGCCGCGCCTTCGCGACAGAGGGCTGCAGGTGGCCGTCCTCAAACACGACGCGCACGGGCTGAGGCTCGACCAGCCCGGCACCGACAGCCAGCGGCTGTTCGCGGCCGGCGCGGACGTCCTCGTGCACGGGCCCGGGGAGGCGTTCCAGCGGACGCATCAGGCGGACGGCAAGCCCCTGGGGCCGGCACTCTGTGAGCTGTGCGGCCGCTATGACCTGGTCCTAATGGAAGGCCACAAGCAGGGCCCCCTGCCGAAGGTCTGGCTACAGCGCGCCGAAAAGGAAGCCCTGCCCGAGGGCGTCCGCAACGTGGCTGCCCTCCTGCCGCCCGGCGAAGGCAGGACGGAGCTCCTGCTCGGGATGCTGGACGACTGGTTGCCGGGATGGCTGGCGCGGCTGCCGCTGCTGGCATGTGTTCTGCCACACGAGGGGCCCGGCCGAGGAACTCCCGAAGCCATCCCTGAGACCGTGGCGATGTTGCGTGGGGCCACAGACGGTGTGGCCGTGGTGGGCGGGACCGGCCGG